>CAZJDL010000036.1:0-31232 GCA_964544755.1 uncultured Pseudomonadales bacterium
TTGTCAAACGTTCTGGCAACCGTAGCTTTTATTTGGTAGCCTTCCTCCAGGTCTGAAGAGGCGTCACGTGGGCCTTCGCCGCTGCGATAAAAGCCGCCCACATGGTAGGTCCAATCATTCATCAGGTCGCCGCCGTACTCAGCATCCAGGCGCAACGCATCATAGTCCAGGCCGCCGGTAATTGCGGCTGAACCGCCTTGCTCCGAGCCGTCCTTGGAGATGAAGTTAATGATGCCACCAGGAGAGTTAAATGCTTGTGTTGTGGCAGTACCTCCGCGGATAGATTGCACACTTCCTAACGTTGTATCGGCCCGCAACCAGGTGTCAGCCGTTGCAAAAGACGTGTCACCGTTCAACAACGTTGGAAAGCCATCCTCCTGAAACGATACGTAGCGTGCGCCTCCCGAACTAATGGGTAGACCGCGAACTTTGACGTTGGCATTGGCATCACCCGAAGAAGACTCCGCTTGGACGCCGGGTATATTGCGAAAAATTTCCGCCGTGGAACGCGGGGCATAATTCGACATATCCTCAGCGGATAATGCCGTCACCGACGCGGTTGATTCCAGCTTGGTTACAGGCTTCACAACACCAGTGACGATAACCTCTTCTAGCACCAACTCCTGCGCTAACAGCGCGCCTGAATACGGTGCTGCCGTCGCCGCGAATAACAGTCCGTACACGTGTAATCGTTGTCTGAAAATCCTCATAACCCTGTCCTCTTTTGGTTTACCCTTAGGTGAGTCCCAGCGTTCTACTTTAGAAATTGGAACACGGATAACTATTCAGTAGCAAGGTGATTGTTACATTTGCTCTGCGCCAAGTGTACTGCGTAACGCGATGGCTCATAATAATATAATCAATGGGCTATTCCTGCTTCTCTTGAGCTTGGTTACAACAACCAATGCAGTGTTCGTGGCGGTGCAGGCGGAAAGCTTTACGGCGGCCGCATAGGTGCGTGGTTTGTAATCAATGGGTAAATCCGTACAATGAACGCCTTTTGCCGCCGTGCTTATTGCGATTGAATGACTGTCTCTTTTCCCGTGCGATCTTTGCCACCCTTAGTCATCGGTGAGGTTCTGTTCGACCGGTTTGATGACGGTCGCAGTGTGCTTGGTGGCGCGCCTTTCAATGTGGCGTGGAATCTACTCGGCCTCGGCCTGCAACCGACCTTTGTGTCGGCCGTGGGCGATGATGCCGATGGCAAACGCATTCGTGACCGCATGGCGGCGTGGAACATGGATTTACGCGGCTTGCAGACGGCCGCCGGCAACGCCACCGGCACGGTGCAGGTCACGCTAGCGCGAGAACAACCCTCGTACGAAATTGTTTATCCGTGCGCCTACGACTGTATCGGCCTGCCGCCGTTTGCAGACTCGCTGGATCAGTTTTCCATGCTCTATCACGGCAGCCTTGCCTGGCGCGGCGAACGCTCGCGTGCGACGTTGGCGCATTTACTTACCGATTTGTCATTGCCGCGCTTTGTCGATATCAACATTCGCGAGCCATGGTTTGATCGCGCCTGGTTGCCAACGCTTCTCAGCGGCGCCGAGTATGTCAAGCTAAACGACGAAGAACTCGGCGCACTGACTGGCTTGCCTTGTTCCACGGCTGACGAAATTTTCGTTGCGGCGGCCCGCTTACGCGATGAGTTTGGCGCAGCGATTTACTTTGTCACTTGCGGTTCGCAAGGGGCCTATGCCGTGAGCGGCGCAGCAATCACTTTCGCCGCCGCACCACAGCCAGCATCGATGCTCGACACAGTCGGCGCCGGTGACGCTTTCGCAGCCGCAACGATTGAAGGGTTATTGGGGGAATTGCCTTACCAACAAGTACTCAATCGCGCCGTCACATTCGCGGCGCGCATCTGTGGCATTCGTGGCGCCACGACGACCGAGGCATCGGTCTATCATTCGCTCGATGAGGAACCCAATAATTAAACAGGAAGGTGAATCAATCTCATGACCACAACAACTGCAGCAGAAACACAACCGCAGACGAAGAGCAAGCGGCTGCTTGATCGAGACGAAGGGATTAAAATCACGCTCATCAGCCTGCATGGACTGATTCGCGCGCACGACCTGGAGCTGGGGCGCGACGCTGACACCGGCGGTCAGATCGTCTATGTTTTGCAACTCGCACGCGAGCTGGCCGCGCAACCGCATGTTCGCGAAGTCGAATTGCTGACGCGGCAGATAATCTCGCGCAAAGTTTCCGACGACTACGCACAATTGGAAGAGCCGCTCAGTGAGAATGCCAAGCTGGTGCGCATTCCGTTTGGGCCGAAGCGCTATTTAAAGAAAGAAGCCTTGTGGCCGTATATCGACTTGTTCATTGATCAAACGCTGGTGCATTTTCGCCGCACGGGCATTCCAGATATTATTCACGGGCATTACGCCGACGCCGGGCTTGCGGGCGCGCAACTTTCGCGGTTGTTGCACGTGCCGTTTATCTTTACCGGCCATTCGCTGGGCCGGGTTAAAAAGCAACGTTTGTCGATTGGCAAAAACCGCCCGCAAACACTGGATCGAAATTACAAGTTTGCGCAGCGTATCGAGGCCGAGGAGATTGCGTTGGAAACTGCTGCGATGGTCGTCACCAGCACAATGCAAGAAGTTGAGCAGCAGTACCAGCTTTACCACCACTACGTTCCGGAGCGGATGGAAGTGCTACCACCCGGAGTTGACCTGGCGCGTTTTTCGCCTGCGGACGAAAACTGGCAACGCCCCAACATCGCCGTTGAACTGGAACAATTTCTGCGCGCGCCAGACAAGCCGATGATTCTGACCATGGCTCGTCTGGACGAGCGCAAGAACCTCGCAAAGTTGGTCGAGGTGTATGGCGAGAGTGAACAGCTACAAAAACTGGCCAACCTGGTGTTGGTGATGGGAACGCGAGAAGACGTGCGCGAACTGCCCCGAGCACAGCAGCGCGTCATTGGCTCTGTACTGTATCTGATTGACAAGTACAACCTTTACGGCCGGGTAGCCTATCCGAAAATGCACACGACGACCGACGTGCCCGAATTGTATCGTTTCGCTGCGCAGGGCCGGGGCATATTCATTAATCCCGCGCTGACCGAGCCGTTCGGCTTGACGCTGCTGGAAGCGGGCGCGACCGGGCTGCCGATAGTGGCAACCAACGATGGCGGGCCGCGCGACATCATCGCAAACTGCGACAACGGCTTGCTGGTTGATCCGCTGGACGGCGATGCGATCGAAAAAGCGCTGCTAAGAGTATTGACCGAGCCAGACCAATGGCAAGCCTGGTCGGAAGCGGGAATTCGTGGCACGCGTGAACATTATTCATGGAGCAACCACGCCAGGCGTTACTTGCGTGATCTGGACGACATCCTGGAACATTCATCGGTACCGGCGCTGGTCAGTTTGCCGCGGGCGCGGCGCCTGCCCGAGTTCGATCGCCTGATTGTGACAGATCTGGACAACACCTTGACCGGCGACTCCGAGGCGCTCGCCGAGTTCGCATCCATACTGAATGAAAACGAGCACATCGGCTTTTGCATCGCGACCGGCCGGCGGCTCGATTCGGCGCTGGAGTTAATCGCTGATCTACGCTTGCCACGCCCCGACGTGATGGATACCGACGTAGGAACACTGCTGTATTATGGTGACAAACTGACCCCCGACCGCAGCTGGCGCCGGCAGATCGGTTACGCCTGGAAGCCGGATGAAATTCATGCGGTGCTGGATGACTTGCCCGGCTTTTTCCTGCAGGGTGAGTTGCACCAGTCCGAGTTCAAGATCAGCTACGAAATTGATACCGAAGTTGCCCCGAGTTTGACGAAGATCAAGAAACGGCTGCGTGAGGCGGGTGTGCGCGCCAAGACGGTTTCGTCGCTGGGTATGTATTTAGACATCCTGCCGGTGCGCGGTGGCAGCGAGATGGCAATCCGGCATCTGATGTGGAAATGGGGCTTTTCGCCTGAGAACGTTCTCGTGGCGGGCGATAGTGGCAACGATGCCGGCATGTTGTGCGGTCGAACGCTCGGCGTGGTGGTTGGCAACTACAGTCCTGAACTGGAGCGGCTGCGCAACTATCCGCGCATCTATTTTGCCGAGCAGGCGCACGCTCGCGGCATCATCGAAGGCATCAACTACTATAACTTTCTCGACAACATCGTCATCCCGAATGATCAGATCGACCACTAGCGGACTGCGCAGCGGCAGCACGACGCCGCAACCGCACGAAGCCTTCTACGAGGCCGATCTTTCCCTGCAACGGCTTGCCCCGCGCCTGCAAGCGTTCTGGGAACGGGAGTCGGTCGATGAGGAACTGCGACACGAATTCGAGGTGCGGCTGGAAGAATACTGGCGCGACCTGTTCGGATTGCTATTCGATTTATACGGTTCACTCTACGACTTCTTTTATCACCTCGAGCAAATCCTGCTGACCGCGGCGTCCGCCTGGGCCAACAGACCGAAGGAGATGCGCGAGCTGGACCGGCATAGAATCAACGAGCCCGATTGGTTTGCGTCGCAAAAAACCGTCGGCGGCGCCTTGTATGTCGATCTGTTTAGCGAGAACCTCGGCAAGCTTTGCGATTCGATTGGCTACTTCAAGGAGCTGGGGCTGACCTATCTGCACTTGATGCCGTTGTTCGCGGTGCGCCCCGGTAACAATGACGGCGGTTACGCCATCAGCAACTATCGCAGCGTCGATCCGCGGCTGGGAACGATCGAAGACTTGCAAATGCTTGCCAGCCAGTTGCGCGAGGCTGGCATCGTGCTGGTGCTGGACTTTGTATTCAATCATACCTCGGACGATCACGAATGGGCCCAACTCGCTCAATCGGGCGACCCGGAATATCAAAATTTCTATTACATCTTCCCCGATCGCGAATTGCCCGACCAGTACGAACGCACCTTGCGTGAGATCTTTCCGACTGTCCGCCGCGGCAACTTCACCTGGCACGACGGCATGCAGCAATGGGTTTGGACGAGTTTTAACAGTTTTCAGTGGGACCTGAATTACACCAACCCGGCCGTGTTCCGCGCGATGCTGGAAGAGATGTTTTTCATTGCCGACACCGGGGTTGATATCCTGCGCCTTGATGCTGTCGCGTTCCTGTGGAAAAGGATGGGAACGAGTTGTGAGAACCTGCCCGAAACTCACAAGGTGATTCAGGCCTTCAACCAGCTGGCGCGGATTGCCACGCCGGGCTTGTTGTTCAAGTCGGAAGCAATCGTTCACCCCGATGATGTGGTGAAATACATCAGTGAGCGGGAATGCCAAATTTCCTACAACCCGACCTTGATGGCGTTGTTGTGGGAATCGCTGGCGACACGCTCGGTGCGTTTGCTGATGCATTCGCTCAGCCATCGCCATCAATTGCCACCGAACACGGCGTGGGCCAACTATCTGCGCTGTCACGATGACATCGGCTGGACCTTCGACGATGCGGATGCGGCAGCGCTGGGAATCAACGCCTACGAACATCGCCAATTTCTGAATCGTTTTTACACCGGCCAATTCGAAGGCTCGTTTGCTCGCGGGGTGCCGTTTCAGGAAAACGCTGAGACCGGCGACATGCGTATCGCCGGCACGCTGGCGTCGCTCGCCGGGCTCGAGTATGCCATCGAGATCGGCAGCGAATCGGAAAAGGAGATGTCGATTCGGCGCATGCTGCTGCTGCAAGGCATCGTGCTCAGTATCGGCGGCATCCCGCTATTGTACCTGGGCGAAGAATGGGGGATGTTGAACGATTACGACTTCGTCAAAGACCCCGCCAAGGCCGGCGACACGCGCTGGATACACCGCCCGAAGATGAAGTGGGAGTTTTTGCAGGAACTGGACGACAGCATCGAGTCGGGTAGCGGTTCGATACGACGTAGGATTTTCCGCTCCTTGCAGAAGCTGATTGCCGTACGCAAATCACTACATGCACTGGCGGGCCAGGAGATGGAGCTGGTGCAAACCGGCAACCCGCACCTGCTGAGTTTCGCTCGGATGTACGACAGTCATCGCCTGATCGTGCTGGCGAATTTTTCCGAGCGACCGCAGGCGGTGGATGGAAACCGGCTACGAACGGTTGGCCTGGGCCGCTTCTTCGAAGATGCGATTACCGGAAGAGAGCTCGCCACCAGCGAGGACATCCAATTAGAAGCCTACGAGATTTTGTGGCTGTCGCGTGCGTAGTGATGCACTTGAAAGTGATTGAGAGTCGTGAGGGAGCATGCCAATAACGAAGGGAAGCTATGAATACCGAAGTCGTATCGCCAGCCCGCGCACCTGATCGAGATCGACTTTTCGTGGAGAATGACGATGAAAATATTAGCGACCGATTTGGACAGAACGCTGCTGCCGAATGGCAGTTGGGAAGGTGATAGCGAAGCCATCAATTTATTCAATGAGCTGACTGAAAAACACGATGTTCTTGTCGTTTATGTGACGGGACGAAATTTAACGCTCACTGAAAATGCGATAAAGGAATTTGGGGTCAGATATCCCAATGTTCTGTGTAGTGATGTTGGTACTTCGATAAGGACGTATGAGAACGGCGAATGGCAGTTGCACGCTGGATGGATTGCGCATGTCAAGCGCGCGAGTCCAAGGTGGGATGCCGCGGCAATAGGCGATGCCGTTGCCAAGGTTGATGGCATGTGCGAACAGGAAAGCGAGCATTTGAACCCGTTCAAGCAGAGTTATTATGTCGAACATCATAAAAAAGATGCAGTGCTAAAACAGGTTGATGAACTGGTGAAAGGCAAGTTTGATGAAGTCATTATATACAGCTTCGACTCGCAGAACGGCAAGGGGCTGTTAGATTTTTTACCGGCGAGTGCAACAAAGCAGACCGCTTTGGAGTACGTGGCCGAGGAGTTTGGTGCTGCGCAAGAGGATGTTGTTTTTTGCGGGGACAGCGGCAACGATATTTTCCCTCTGACCGCGGGGTTTCGCGGTGTTCTTGTGAAGAATGCCGACGATCAGTTGGTAGAAAAGGTAAAGCATGCGATGAATGAGAATCCTGCCCTGGAGGTATATTTCGCAAAAGGGAATTTCAGGGGTTTCTCAGGATATTATGCGAGCGGTGTGATTGAAGGGGCTTATCATTACGGGATTTTTAGCGATGCTCTGGAGAGCGAGTAGGGCCAGGCCTTGTTGGAACCTCAATTAATCTAGCTTTTTCCCGCTTGCGACTTAGCGTGCCGCAGACAACCCAATAAAGAAACGGTAAGTCCGCTGGCCACACGTTGACCGGCAGTATCAACTCGGCGATAGAACCGGTTTTGCGTTAAGATTGCCTGACAGAAAATGCCGGGCAAATCGCTTATGAACAACGCCGACAAGAAAAAAATTCGAGTAGTCATTACCGGTTCGAGTGGACGTGTTGGCCGCCAAGTGATGCGGGAACTGATGAGTGCCGGCTTTCATTGCACCGGCGTTGATGTCGCGGCAGACATCCAATTCAACAGTGATGGTGATTTCCTGCACAGGCGTGCTGATCTGACTGATTTTGGCCAGGCCGTGGATACTCTTAGTGGCTGCGACGTTGTTGTGCATTTGGCCAATATCGCCTATCCAGGCTTATACCCTGACCACCGTACTTTTTCTGACAACGTCAGTATGAACTACAACGTATTTTCGGCTGCGTCACTGTTGGCCATTCCCCGCGTGGTATGGTTGTCTTCCGCTGCGGTAGCAGGGGTGGAGGCGGAGTGCGCGGCACCGGAGCGAATTCCCATCACCGAAGACCAGCCAGCGCGGCTTGCAACATCTTACGCGCTGTCCAAGTCCGTCAGTGAATCGACCGCGGCCTACTTTGGCTGCCGCGGGCCGTCATCGTTTATTGGCGTTCGCCCCATGCTCGTGGTCTACCCGGATGACCACGAGCGACTACGTGCGGAGGCGAGCGACCCCACGCAAAGACGGTGGCATTACTGGAGCTACATCGATATCCGTGATTTAACGCGTTTGCTGCGCCTCGCCGTCGAGGCACCGCCAATGGAAACCACAATCATCAACGCGACCGCCGCCGATTCGACGCTCAACAGAGCAACGGCGCTGCACTGCGCAGAAGTGTTCCCAACCGTACCCTGCGATGTTTCGACCGACGCGTTCGATTCCTTGTTCAGCGGCGAGAAGGCAAAACGCATCTTGGGTTTTGAGCCCGCTTTTTCGTGGCGTCGTTAGTGTTGCTGTTGTAAAGCCAGTTTCCGGAAAGACGAAACCCGAGTCACATGGCGAGCGTATTGTGCCGCCCGCAGCCGATCGAGTTTATGCAATTGCTCGAACAGACAGCCGCAGATCTGCAAGGCCCTGAAAGTGTTGCGGTAGTAGTGTCAACCGATGTATTCAAAGACTTCTGAGCACATGTTCCACCTTATACACCAAGCGTTTCATGTAAAGAGTTTTTGCTATCTCGGGTTGCTTTATCTATATGTTCACGCACTATCTTCATATACCCTGAATTTCCCCATAGCTCTTTATTGCCAACAACATATAAATTTCTTTTGGCACGTGACACCGCCACATTCAATAGGTTTACTTGTAATGTTGCCCAATTCCGCGCGCCGTTTTGTTCTTTGGCCGGCGCACCAAGTAGCAGGATTACAGCGTCAGCCTCTTTACCCTGAAAGTTATGAACGGTGCCAACACGTTCTTCGAGCCATTTATAAGGATTGTTAATGCCTTTGGATTTGAGCTGATATTTTTTATCATTAAGCTGGCGACGCATGTTATCTGCCACAATTCTAAACGGAGATATCACGTAAATATCAGGCAATTCCGATAATTGATCCAAAGCACTAAAGATCATGCTCTCGGCGTGGCATCCTTCTTCTCGGCACCACTTGTCTTCCGATCGGCCACGAACATCAAACCATTGCGAATGTCCTAAAACATCGGATATCGGAGACGGTTTTGAGATGGTAGCATGCACCATCATGCCCGCGTAGGCCAATCTATTGGATATAGAAAACATAGGGTTATCGCAACGACGATGAACAAGCAGGGGCGCACCTATGCGAACTTCGCCGTCATCACGCTCGATAGTTGCCCCGAAGTGGTTGGCGTTATCGGCGACTGTTTGGACGGATGCATAAGGAGCCATCCAGTGATCGGGATCAACCCCCAAATACCGCGCAACGCTTTCGACCAACGGTAAGGGCAACGGTTCAATCGGCTCAACTTGCAAAGGATCTCCCACCGGCATCACGCGTTTTGCACGGTATACTGCGCCAACGGCTTGCTGCGGTCTGGCCTGTCCCGATTCGTCCACCAATAGCCACCCGATGCTTTCGCATGGTAAATCTTTGAGCATACGGCCAACGGATGCAAACGTGGTTGAAATCACCGGTGTAATTAAAAATACGCTAGACCAAATGCACTGCAAATGCTGGCGTTTCTCTAATGGTATTTTGCTTCCTGATATTTCACCGAAAAAGAGACGCAGGTTATGCCGTAACTTTTTGCACGAGGCATCAATAAAAGCTTTATGCAAATTTATCGCTGCAACAAAAACATTGTCACGTAAACGGTGTGCTTCAGCAGTAAAGTTGGGAGCAAATTTATGGCGTTGTTCATAGGGCCGTTGCCAAAACTCTTGCGAGAGCAGTTGCTCGCCACAAAAAGGTTTGGCTTTATTGATTTTTGTCCGGTCAGTTTTGAGTTTACTCTTAATATTGCCAGTTTCTCTTTGCGCTTTTATAAAAGCTTGCTCGGCGTTTTGTTTGTGCACATCTTTTGTTTTTAAATCGGTATACGCTATTTTGTAGGATTGCTGAATATCTAAATGGTCTTTTAAAATTCTTCTATGGTTAGCTTTCCAGCTTTTCCATTTCGTCCAGTTAAACAAGCGCCTAAAAAATCCCGGTTTTAACTGGTTGGATATTCGCTCGCGCTCTTGTTCCCGGTACGATAAATCGTCAATCTCTTCAAGGTGTGTTTTTGCCTGCTTGCAATCAACGTCGGCTTTTTGAAAAGCCAATTTTTTATCTTCTTCTCGTTGTTTTGCTTGATTAAGGGTTGGCAACAACGTATCAATACGCTTTTGTGCCTCATAAGCCCATTGAACTACTGCCGCCATTTTTTGAGAGCGCGTTAAAGCCAGCTCGAAGTCTTTTCTTGCCTCTTTCCAACGTTGCTTGGCGTCATCAAGATCCTCCGGTGGATCTTCAAGAGCAACAATATCGGGGATATCAACGTTATCTTCTAACGCTTCTTTGGTCGGTGGATTAAGTATTGATTTAAAATAGCTCTGTAAATCGACATTGCCATCCCACCATGCTTTACTACAAAATTCTTTGCGGTTGGTTGAGTTACCCAATACGGCGGCAATCGTACCCCAAGTACCATCGCTTTCTCCTGATAGTGCATCGCTGAGGACTTTGAAATACCGAAAATCGGGCAGGTCTTCGGCAATCTCTTTTTTAAGCGGCAACTCTTTGGTGATGTTTTCAACGGCGTTGTTGTTTGATGACGCTACAATAATTTCATGCCCCATTAAGCTGTCATCCAGCTTGTAAAAATGGGTAAAGCCTTGGCCGGTTTTCATCTTATCAACAGAGGTCAATGCGCGAGCAGGATCATCGAAGGCGCTCATGGCCTGCGCACGTTTGATCAGAATACCGGCTACAATATCGCGAAATAGTGTTGTCTTACCTGTCCCCGGTGGTCCATTGACCGAAAATACGCCGGTATCTTTTAGCTCCCTAAAAGCGAGATTAACTGCTGTTTGTTGAAGCAACACCAGTGGATGCCTTCCATTGCCCGGCCACCGCCCCGGCGGTGCCGCTTGCGGCATAAGATATTTTTCAATTAATTTGTCAGCATCAGAACCACGCAGTAAATCCACCGATTGTTTGCGCGGTGTAATGCCTAGATACCGTTTTAAGGCATCACCTACATTATCGTTTGCCAATGCTTCCTTAACTAATTGCAGGTCTTCCAAAAAGAAACTGTTGAGAATAGAGGAGTCTGGCGCGCCTTTTCCTCTTTTGCGTTCAATACGAATCGCAAATTGTGGCGCCACGAGATGTGATGTTGGCAAGCCGCAATTCCGAGTCAACCATATATAGGCTTGCTGTAGGGTGTCTAACGTCAGTTTTAAAACAGTTCCGTTGTTATCTTGTGGGTAGAGAATGTTTTCAAGCCCTTCGCGCAGGCGTTCCTCTGCAACAGGCCAGTGCTTCAAATCATCTAATTGTGTTTTCAGGGCTCTGCCATAGGCCCAACCAAAACTGGATAATGACAAGCCCGTTTCAGAGACAGGTACGCCTTGCTCATTCAAAACAACAAGCCCCAATGCCGCAAAGCCGTCGTTTTTTTTCCGTTCGGTGCGAACATCCCGATAAATATCAACGAGTGTTTGCGATGCAAGGTCGAGCCGCACAGCTCCAAGATAGACCAGATAATAAAGCTCTTTGTTTTTGCCTGCTGGCTGATCATTTAGCCAGGGCTCCCGTCCAGCTTTGAAAGGCATCAACGCGCCATATTGCCCTGATGCTAATTTTTCTGGCCTTTTGTACCCTTCCGGCGATAATGCTTCCACCACTATCCAGCTATCGAGAATATCCTGCGCCTTATTTTCTATGGCCCTCGCGTTTGTGGCTTGTTCCGTGGGAACATCATTTACATAAAGGAGCTTGTCCCAATCGATCATGCGTTCCACATTGTTCGATTGGAGCGTGTCCTGTTGCTCTGTTTTGAGTGTTCGCATGATCTGGGTATATCCTTCTGCCCTATATATTTGTAATCAAAATAACGAGCACCATGTTGCCCTCGCTTTCCCGTGCCGCTGGATGCGCCCCTCGTTGACCCGCTCGCGTAACCTGGCTTTCAGCGTATTTTTGTTTGCATCTGTAAGCTCCGCTGTCTGAGCAATCGTTAAACTCTCATGTTCTTCCAAGAGTTTAAGAACCTGAACGGAGCGTAGCGGTAACGAGGTGTCGCTGACAGCCTTTTCCTGTTCGACCTTAACGGCAAGGTTGGCTTTTTGTTTTTTCAGGCAGTGCAGAAAAAATCCTAGCCAAGGTTTCCAATCGGAATCATTGCTATTGAGCGTTTTTTGGGTACGCCGGAGCGCCTTGTAGTAAAGGTCTTTATTCTGTTCAACAATGCTTTCCAGAGAAGCGTAAGACACATATTCATAGCCAGCACGCAATAGCAGTAATGTGGTGAGAATGCGCGACAGCCTGCCATTACCATCCTGAAAAGGGTGAGTTGCTAAAAACACCACATTGAAAACCGCAATGATCAAAAGCGGGTGCATCGCCGATTCGTCAAAGGCTTTGGATGCCCATCGCACCAGCTCTTCCATTTTTCTGGGGGTATCAAAAGGCGATGACCGTTTCAAAGACCACACGGATTTCACGCCCATCTGCGTCTGTGGCAACAACATGATTGGAGAGCATTTTGTAAGAGCCACGATGCCGGTTGTCTTTTGTGCTATGGCGCAGCAAGGTCTGGTGTATGGTTTTCAGTCGGATGAAGGTCTTCATAAGCCTGAAACACTAAATTCAGCGATTCGGCATATCCGGCCACTTCCTGCTCATCGCGGGTTTTAAAAGATGTCGAGCCGAGACTTGAAAGTAGGGTTTCTATTTGTACATCACTGAGCTTTGCTCCTTCGATCCGTGTGGACGAACCGACACTTTCAATCGTTGCCACCTTGCGCAATTGTTGCTGGTGCTCTGGTGAGAGTGATTTCAATGCCTGCCATCGGCCGTTGAACTCATCGATTTCGGCGATAAGCTGCAAGATATCCTGTCTAACGGTGATAAGCGGTTCTTTCATTCATGCCCCGTATACCGGGAGGAGACCTGAGCCATATACCCGATATCCTGATGCTATTTTTGAGTGTAAACATCTCATCCATAGGAATCCCTTTGGTCGTCCTCTACTGGCGAATGGCGAAACCGTGGTCGTGTTTAAGTTTCGATAAGCTTCCGGATCAGCAGGGGGAAACACCTTTCGAGCTGTGGAATCTGTTGTGCAATGAGGGCCTGACTATTGCAGGTTTGCAGGTGTCAGCGTCATTGGTGTGGCCGAGATTGCCTGGCACATGATGGGACATTCCCGCTGCGCAGGTATGCGCAGCCTGTGTACGCGCCTCGTAGATGATAGCGACACCAATTGTGCGGAAATCGCGCTATACCATGCACTCAGGTGCTGCACGATATGCCGGACGCAGATCTTGATGCACAATCCCGAGCCTGCAGCCGCAGCTCGCTGGAAAACCGCAAGACTTATCCGTGGATCACCGAGCGCGTTGCGAAGCAACAGATGGAATTATTAGCGCGGATATTGCCGCGGTCGAGCAGGAAACGAAGATCATTAGCTGGCGACAGTGCACACATGTTACGGCAAGGTCACTGAGAGCGCGCTCGATCGATTGTTTCCCTCGTCACTTTCGTCAACGCGGCAGTAAGCCTCCGTAAACTCTTCTCCGCTACAGCTATCGGCAATTGCACGCAACGACACTGTGAGTTCGCGTACCGAAGAATGGAACGTTACCGTACCACTGAAACTGACTTCGGCTCCTGCAGCTAATGAATCGCTGGTGAAAGGGTAAAACGTGCTGTTTTGCCCGTCCACAGTAAAAGCAACAACGAAAGTGCTACCTTGCGGATTCGTATATTCGGTAGAGATTTTAAAAACAGCCGCCTCGGTGTTACCCTGATTTCGCACTACAACGCGAATAGGTAGCTCGACATTACCTTCTTGATTGACAACGGCAGAGCCTACGGTCTCGAGCAAGGTGACGACCAGATCTGGGTTCCGTTCTTTTACCTCAAGGGTAGTTTTATCCTCAAAGTCCTCAAACGTTGCTCTGATTGTTACTGTGCCAGCGGTGTTGGCGGATACGAGTCCTTCTGCATTATTAAATTGGGCGATATCGGGGTTTGAAGAGCTCCAGGTGACGGAGGCGCCTGGGATGTTTGCGGTAGAATCGTCCGAGTAGGAGCCCGTTGCGGTGTATTGCTGATCATCGCCAATGTTAATCGACGCTTCTCGTGGCGTGATTGTAATGCCGGTAAGCTCCGGTTCGACGACCTCTGGTTCTTTCACTTCGAGGTTGGTTTCATCGTCAAAACCTTCAAACGTTGCTCTAATCGTTACGCTGCCAGCGGTGTTGGCGGATACGAGTCCTTCTGCATTATTAAATTGGGCGATATCGGGGTTTGAAGAGCTCCAGGTGACGGAGGCGCCTGGGATGTTTGCGGTAGAACCGTCCGAGTAGGAGCCCGTTGCGGTGTATTGCTGATCATCACCAACGTTAATCGAAGCGTCTCGCGGCGTAATTGTGATGCCGGTAAGCTCCCGTTCGATGACCTCCGGTTTCACTTCGAGGCTGGACTCAGCTTCGAAGCCTTCAAATGTTGCCACAATCGTTACACTGCCGCCGCTGTTACCGCGCGCCAGCCCGCGTGAAGCAGCCGGATCATCACTAATACTGGCGATGTCGTCGTTTGAAGAGCTCCAGGTGGCGGAGCTGGTGCGATCGGCGCTGGAGTCGTCCGAGTAGAAAGCAGTGGCGGTATATTGCAGCGTATCGTCCACATCGATGGATTCGTCCTGCGGTGTGATTTCAATCCGCTCAAGCGTCGGTTCGACGACCTCGGGTTCTTTCACTTCGAGGTTGGCCTCTCCCTCAAAATCTTCAAACGTTGCTGTAATCGTTACATTGCCGGCGCTGTTGCCGCGTGCCAGCCCGCGCGAAGCAGCCGGATCATCACTAATGCTGGCGATGTTTTCGTTGGCAGAGCTCCAGGTGACGGAGTCCGTCAGGTTTTCAGTGCTGCTGTCCGAGTAGGTGCCGGTGGCTGTATATTGCTGCTCACCGTCAACGTTGATCGATGCATTCTGTGGCGTGACAGCAATACCCGTGAGCCGTGGCGCAGCTACTGTCAGCGTAGCGCTGCCCTGTATCTCACCGCTAGTGGCGATGATGTTGGTTTCGCCCAGCGCTGTGCTGGTAGCCAGGCCATGACTACCGGTCGCATTGCTGACGCTGGCGACATTGGTGCTGGATGATTCCCAGCTCACCTCGGCGGTAATATCCCGGTCGCCGTCGGAGTAGCTGCCGGTCGCCGTGAATTGCTGAGTGTCGCCGTTAGCAACCGTCACTGCAGAAGGTTCGACGCGCAATGACTGCAGTATTGCCGTGGTGACTGTCAAGCCGGTGCTGCCAACGACGCCATCCATGCGGGCTTCAATGTCGGTGTTGCCTTCGCCAGCCGCGGCAGCCAGACCTTTTCTTTCGGCCGCGTTATCGATGGTGGCGACGCCAGTGTCGGTGGAAGACCAGTCCACTGCGTCGGTCAGGTCTTCCGGGTCGCCGAAGTTGTAATTACCCGTGGCTGAATATTGTTGTTCGCCGCCGATCGGAAGGTTGACATCAGCGGGTTCAATGGTCAGCGACACCAATTCCCTGTCGATGACGGTCAGTTCGGTAGTATCGCTGACCGACCCGCTGGTTGCGGTCACGGTAATGGTACCCAGGCCAAGTGCCGTGGCCAATCCTTCGCTGCCGGTGGCATTGCTGATGGTGGCAATCTCTGAGCTCGATGGACCCCAGGTCACGGCAGCGGTCAAATCTTGCGTGCTGCCATCGCTGAAAGTACCGGTTGCGGTCAGTTGGCGTTCGCCGCCGAGGGTAATACTTGGGTTGTCTGGGCTGATTTCCAGCGACCTTAGATCGGGCGCGTTAACGGTTAACGTGGTGTTGCCGCTGACACCGTCGATACTCGCGGAAATTTCCGCGGAACCCGCCGTGCCGGTCGTAGCCAGGCCCTTATTGTCTCCCGTACTATTGATGGTTGCGACCGCGGTATTGCTTGACTGCCAGCTGACGGCGTCGGTCAGGTCCTGAGTGCTGCTATCGGAATAACTGCCGGTCGCGGTGAACTGTTGCGTCGTGCCGGCCGTGATGGTTGGGTTCGTCGGCGTAACCTCGATGGAGACCAGCGATTGTGCGCCGACTGTAAGTTCGGTCGACCCGCTGATGCCGCTCAGGGTGGCGGTGATCGTGGTCGTACCCTGCTGGTTTGAACTTGCCAGGCCTTGCTGGCCATCGGCATTGGCGATGCTGGCCACATCTTCGTTGGACGAAGACCAGACTGCGTTGTCGGTCAGGTCTTGGGTCGTGTCGTCGGCATAGGTGCCTGTCGCGGTAAACTGCTGTTGGGTGCCCGTCGCAATACTTGGCGCAGCAGGGGTGACCGCAATGGACACCAGCTCGGCGGTGGTAACCGTCAGACTCGCCTCGCCCCTGATACCATCCTGCGTCGCAGAGATTGTCGTTGTGCCCGCTTCTGCAGCCTTGGCCAGGCCTCCTTCGGCAGCGTCATTGCCCACCGTCGCGACCGTGGTATTCGATGATGCCCAATCAACATTGGCATTGAGCTCCTGCGTGCTACCATCGGTAAAACTTCCCATTGCGATAAACTGCTGTTGCGTACCGGTAGCGATCGTTGCGACCGATGGCGTGACGGCAATCGACTCCAGGTTTGCGTCAGTCACCGTTACCGTCACAGTATCGCTAATATCGTTCAGCGTTGCGGTGACTGCGGTTGTACCGGCGCTGATGCCGGTTGCCTGAACCGCATTGCTGTTGGCATTGGTTGTAGAGACGATGCCTTCGTCGGCGGACTGCCAGCTTACCGAGCCGGAAATATTTTGCGTGCTGCCGTCGCTGTAGTTGCCGGTCGCGGTCAACGCAACGCGGGTGCCTGCGGCGATTGTGGGTTCGGCCGGCGTGATGCTGATAGACTCCAGGCCCGCGTCGCTCACGGTGACCCCCGCGGAACGGGTCAGTGAGCGGCCGTCGCTGGAGTATGTCGCAGAAATGATGGCAGTGCCGGGAGCGATTGCGGTGGCCACGCCGCTGGCATCGATTTCCGCGCTGGCTTCGTTAGAAGAACTCCAGCTCACGCGCGTGGTCAGGTTCTCCTTGCTGGAGTCTTCCTTAATCCCCATTACGATGAATTGCAGCTTGGTGCCGACCGCCGCAGTGCCGGCAGGTGGGCTGATTTCGATAGACTTGAACTGAAACGGGACTAGCGACTCCTGCGCGATAGGTTGACCGTCGTCGTCACTGCCGCCGCTACTGCAGGCTGCCAAAATTGCCAGTACCGGTGCGGTGAGCAGCAGTGCAAAATGGGGGCGGCGCAATGTGCTGAGACAGCAACGCAGCGCACAGTAAGCCAACGTGGTAAATGCAGAAAATTGCTTGCTTGTTAACATAAATCTCTCCAGAGCCGAGCCGTAAATCCTTTATTTGCATCCGCTTGCGAAGCTCAAATTTAAATTAGCTCGCCGTTTAGTAATGTTCTTCCGGCGGCTTATAACTCCCAGCGCCAGCCGACGGTGAACTGCAGCAGGTCAACCTCGTCGTTACCCTGCCAGGATTTGATATCAATAAACGCCGCGCTATATCTAAACTGGAATGACAGCCCGGCGCTAACGGTGAAATAACTGTCGTCCAACGCGTTGGTGGTCAGCGTGAACTCATCGTCGCTGGCGATATTGCCAACGAAGCTGCCGTTCACCACGCTGTCGTCATCATCCAGCTCGGTCAAATACTCCAGCCCCAGATGCGGAATGATCAAGCCCCAATCCTGGCTGAACACGTAACGAAACTGCGAGCCGACGCTCAGCGTCAACAGGTCTTTTTCCTGAGCGCCAATATCCAGAGCAAAGCCGGCGCCAGGGCCGCCGGGGTCGGACATGGATTCGCGGTAGCCGTCTACGTCCAACGTTGCGCTTGCCAGTTGCACGTAGGGCGTTACGCTGAGCCCGCCAATCGCCCACTCATAGCCGGTACCCAATGTAAAAGCAATTTGATTACCGTTGAAGTCCGCCTTGGCTGTTTGGCTAAAGGCTTGTACACAACTGCTATCGCAGCTCAGCCGCCGTTGTTGCTCGTAGCTGTCGCCGCCGAGCGCCAGTGTGGCATCCACATACCATTGGCCGCGGTAATAGGAGCCGTAAGCCATTAACAGAAAGCTTGTGGTGTCGAGCTCGCCGCGGTTACGTCCATAGTCCGTTGCCGCAAACCCGGCACTGAAGGCCAGGCCACCAATGAAGTGTTCGCCGAAATGGTAATCCGTGCCCAGCGTTAATACTTGCGCATCGGCTTCGGCGCCATTTTCATCCAGCGTCGAGTCTTGCTCGGACGTAATAAGCGTGCCGTCGAT
This sequence comes from uncultured Pseudomonadales bacterium, assembly GCA_964544755.1. GTDB lineage: Bacteria > Pseudomonadota > Gammaproteobacteria > Pseudomonadales > JAUIET01 > JBBKXJ01. The sequence continues at coordinate 18,159 of CAZJDL010000036.1, forward strand.
GAAAAATCCCAGCCGTCCGAATTCGTTACTAATCCAGCCGGAATCGGCAGCATCGTTCATGGTTGTGTTGTTGGCTGCGAGCAAGTCACCGGCTCGCAGCCATTGTTGGCCGTCAAAGAATTGCAGGCTGCCAAGGTCAACCCCTTCCGCGCCGGCACGTAGTCGCGACAGGCGCTGGCTTGCATGACCCAGTTGTGAATTCAATGCGAAGCGGCTGCTGTCGACAACGTTGTCGCCGTTCAATGGCGTAATGGCATCCAGTGTTGCCAGGACACCGACCTGATTGCCGTCTGACACTGCGGCCAGAACGGTGTCGCAATCTTGTTGAAAAGCCCGGGTGCCGCCGCGCCGAGCACAGCCCACCAGCAGGTTCTCGGCAACGCTTTTTAGCTGTGGATTCTGGACAAAACCAAGTGCTTGCCTGATCGCTTCCGCGCTGGACTTCAAGTTACACGCACCGCTATTGTCGGGGTTTTGCGCGCAGTCAACTGAAAACGCGGTTGGCGGCAAACCGCCACCATTGATGCGGCACGATGCCGTTTTCGGCTGGCCTTCCGCGTCATCTTCAATGACGCAAAGTAAGTCCAGGTCGTTGATAGTGCAGGTTGCTATGTCGCCTTCCCGGTTGCACAGGCCATTGCTGCTTTCCTGTTCGTCAATAGCGTCAAATAAGTCTTCTGCCAGGTTCACCAGCCCTTCCGATACCGCCGCGTCGTCATCGAAGCTGCACGTGCTGGTGTCGTTTACATCGGTGCAGGCGGCGTTCAGCTCAAAGTCCTGTTCCTGTTCTTGGGCGTGTGTGCCTGCTGCAAGCAATACGAGTAGCGGCAAGCCAAGCGCCGCAATCGTGCCTGCCAGTTTGGCTAACAGGGGTTTTTCTTTGGTTAAAATTTTCATGGCAACGGTATCCGTGATCTTATGCTCAGCGATAGCCAGATTTAAAAGCGATAACCCACGCTAAATGTCAGAATGGGGTAGAGTGCGTAGTCCTCAAGGTCGTCTTCCAGTTTTTGCCGTTCAAGCTCCAGGTCGGCCTGGAATTCGGCGTTGTTTCGCACTTGAATGGGTCGGCCGTTATTGATGTCGTCACTGACGATGTCGCCGCTGGCGTCCAAAGACAGGCTCGGATTGCCAACATAGAGCAGGCCAAGTTCAACACCCAGATACACGCCGTAGTCGTCCAGGTCGCTGCTCCAGCCGATACTGACATAGGGCGCAACATCGGCGAACTCAACGTCGCCTTCCAGTTGCAGGTTGCCGCTGTAGGTATCGTTGCCGATGTCATAACTCTGCTGCGCGTTGTCCGACTGCAAATCGAAACCGAAGCTGGTGCCCACCAAGCCGCCCGACAGGCGGAAGTTGGTGCCAAAAGGACGCCATTCCAGCACGGCGCCGAAATTGGCGCTGTCAAACTCAACTTCGTAGTCGATATCCTCTTCTTCCAAATCAGCATTGATGGCGATATAAGTGAGCATGACGCGTGCACGCAGGCGGTCGTTAAGCGGCGTGATCCATTCCACCCCTAAACCAGTAGTGCCGAACGAAGCGGCTAGCGCAGATTCAGCCCGCGACGTAGCGGGCAGCAGCACGATGGTGATGGCGAGGGCGAGAGACAAGAAGCTGGCATGAATATGAAGCCGTCGCATGGTTTTATTCCTTTCGTTGCTGTTGTGCGAACCGCTAGTGACAGCAGCAGGTTGGCGGCGAGGAGTGACCGCAAAAACTCGACTTACAGCTACTCAGTCTTGGCTAGTTATTGTTCAGAAAATAGCAGGATAAGTAAATTCTACTTAAGTACTAATACAATAGGGTTAGCCTGGTCGTTTATTTGCGCGCCGCGTGGAGCAGGCATACTATCTTATCGCTTATCGGCCCCAGTCTAGCATGCGATCAATATTTAAGCACCTCGTAAATTGGGTTCGGATTTACCAACAAAACAAAGGGTTTAGCCGCAGATGTTGAGAGTGCTGGCGGTATATGATGTCTCCAAGCTAACGCGCCCACACCATATTTGATTCACTTTTTCCCAAAATTGTCGTCATCTGTCAGGCGTTAATACCAATGACCGTAAGCTGCTTCAGCTAAATATTCTGTCACATGACAAAAATCCAGGAGTGTATGTTGGACGAGTGGGTCCAGTATGACCCGGTTCATTGGTGCTCCATCGGCAATACCTGAACGCTGAGCATCAGGATATAGCTCCGTCATACGACGGGCCTCCGCGACAAACTTTTTCTTGAAATCATGTTTGCCATATTCAGGCGAAGCACCCAAATAAACACTGTGTGATTGGTGGCCTGTTGTGAGTAGCAATTGGATATCTTGCAACCGTGATTGTCCTCAAGGTTGTGACGAGTCTCATTGGCATTAAGCCGGGCGTATTTACTGGTTGGCCATGTGAGGCGTCGCGTTTTAGAAGTTTCTCTCTGGGGCTTAGGGCGCTGAGCAGACTCTAAGCAAGGCCCGGTCGGTTCCGGCAAAACGGCATTGCTGCGCGCGCTGTGCCTGGAATGCGTGATAAATACAATATCGCGGTGGTGACCAACGATATTTATACCCGTGAGGACGCAGAATTCCTGACGCCGTTGGTAGGCGCGTCGCTTGCGGTGATGGGGGAGGATACGCGGCGGATGCGCAAGGGTCGGCCTTTTACCTCCACCAATCTAAAAGAAGGCACGGGTTTAAGGCCTGTCATCAATTTTATCATCGAGCATGGGATGCCGGATGCCCGCTAGCAGTCGCGCACCAAACTCGCACCGGTCTCATTACGTGATATTTCATGTAATGGCACGATAGTTGTATCATCTGGGCTGCGCGTATTATTTCTGACGACAATAAACAGTTGACCGACAAAATGAATGACATTTGGAAGTCCTATTCCTCGGCACCGTTCTTCGATGAGCTAATCACTGAAAATGGCAGGCCGCGCAGGGTAGCGAGTCGATTGATTAAACACTTGCAAGGCTTATCCAAAGAGGAACTGGCAAGCCAGCGCGCGGCGGCCGAGTTAGTCATCAAGGAGATGGGCATATCTTTTACCGTTTATTCGGAAAGCGGCAATATCGACCGTGCCTGGCCGTTCGATATTATTCCCCGGATCATCCGTGCTAGCGATTGGAAGAAAGTCAGCGCCGGGTTGCGGCAGCGTGGCAAGGCGTTGAACTGTTTTATCAATGATATTTATAATCAGCAGAAATGCCTCGCCGACGGCGTTATACCCGCGGAGATTGTGCTGGATTCCGGCAGCTACAAACCACAGTGCGAGGGGGTAACGCCTCGATTTGGTGCGTGGGCGCACATATGCGGCTCTGATTTGGTGCGCGATCATAGCGGCAAATTTTTAGTGCTCGAAGATAATCTCAGAGTACCTTCCGGTGTTTCCTATATGCTGGAAAACCGTGAAATCACCAAGAGAGTGCTGCCGGATCTGTTTGAAAACTACAGTATTTTCCCGGTAGATGACTATCCCTCAAGGTTGTATAGCACCTTGGCGTCAATTTCCCCACGCGAGAAAAAGCGGCCATGCATCGTTGTGCTAACGCCGGGAATTTATAACTCGGCCTATTTTGAGCATGCTTTTTTGGCGCAGGGTATGGGTGCTGAACTGGTTGAAGGGAGCGACCTGTTTGTTGGCGAAGACGAATATGTCTACATGCGAACTGTCGATGGTCCGCAAAAGGTCGATGTCGTCTATCGTCGGATAGACGATGGTTTTCTCGATCCGGAGACCTTCAGGAAAGACTCTGCTCTGGGAGTACCCGGCATCATACGGTCCTGGAAGGCTGGCAAAGTCGCGATCGCGAATGCGCCCGGTAGCGGCGTCGCCGACGACAAGGCGGTCTATGCCTATGTGCCGGCCATGATACGGTACTACCTGAAAAAAGAGCCGCTGTTGAACAGCGTAAAAACGTATCTCTGTATGTACGCTAAAGACCGTGACTATGTGTTGGACCACATCGACCAGCTGGTGGTCAAGCCGGTGAACGAATCCGGCGGCTACGGAATTATGGTGGGGCCGCATTCCAGTAAGGAAAAGCACCGTGAATTTGCCGCGCTAATCGAAAACAGCCCGCGTAATTATATTGCCCAGCCGACGCTGTCGCTGTCAACGGCCCCTACGTTGTGCGATGGCACCGTTGCACCCCGTCATCTCGACCTAAGGCCATTTATTCTGCAAGGCAAAGAAAGCTGGGTAACCCCCGGTGGTTTAACGCGGGTAGCGCTGCGTAAAGGTTCTCTGGTGGTCAATTCATCGCAAGGCGGGGGTAGCAAGGACACCTGGATAGTTGAGGGCAAAAAATGAATATGCTTTCCAGTGTGGCTAGCCGTCTTTATTGGATGGCTCGGTACCTGGAGCGGGCCGAGGGAACGGCAAGGCTTTGTGGCGCCTATTCGCATCTGATCCTGGATATTCCGCAAGGCTCTGTATTGGAATGGGATACCTTGATCAAGGTGATCGACGGCCAGCAGGCATTCAGTAACCGCTACCAGAATAATACCGAGCGCAACATTATGAAGTTCATGATTGCCGACATGGACAACATAGGCTCTGTTCGGTCTTCTATCAGTGCTGCGCGGGAGAATGTACGAACGACGCGCGATGTGCTGCCGCAACAACTGTGGGAGTTGATCAATGAATTTTATCTGTACGTGAATGAAGCGGCGGAGAAGTCAGTAGGTCGCCGTCATCGATTTGAATTTCTCGAACAAGTGGTGGCAAGAAGTCAGCAGATAAATGGTCTGCTTGAATCGGCCGTTACTCGCGACCATGCTTACCGCTTTCTGATGATGGGACGGCTCATGGAGAGAGCGGATATGACCAGCCGCACCGTGGATGCGGCGACCGCGGCAATCGTTGACCACAATAGTGAAGAAGTGCCGGACGTGATCCTGGTGTGGACCAGTATTCTCAACGCGGTGCCGGCAAACAGTGCATACCGCAGGGAAGTTGGGCCGTTGGTCGATGGCAATGAAGTCGTCGACTTTCTGTTTAACAACCAGTTTTTTCCGCGGTCAATGTTGTTTTGCATGCTGGGCATAGAGCAGGTGACAAAATACCTGAAACACCGGGAGGCTGTTGCCAAGCGCTTGGGTATTGTTGTTAAAATGGTCGCCATGTTTGATGCGGAGAAGAACAGCCTTGCTGATCTACACCTTTTTATTGATCGTTTCCAGGAGAAATTGATCGGTCTCGACCATGCGATTGTCGATACCTGGTTTGCACCGCAAAGAAAATGAAACAATTCCACTGCCAATGTGGTCAGCCGGTATTTTTCGAAAGCAATCGTTGTCTATACTGTAATGCCGTATTGGGTTTCAACCCGGAAGAATTTGAAATTCTTGCGCTGCGTGACAGCGGCGAGGGTGTATTCCTTGATCAGCACAATAGGCAGTTTCGACTTTGTCGCAACGGTGCGCAATACGGCGTTTGCAACTGGCTAAAACCAGCGGAATCCACCCACCCGCTGTGCTGGGGCTGCCAATTCACCCGCACCATACCTGATCTTGACAATCCTGAGAATATTCAACGCTGGCATAAGCTTGAAGCCGGGAAAAAGCGCCTGCTCTATACCTTGCTGAAGCTGGGATTGCCGCTGGTCAACAGATTTCAGGATACAAGCCACGGCTTGCTGTTCGATTTTGTTGAGGACTATCGCAGTAATCCAGCCAGTTACCCCGAAACGTTCCTCCATACTGGTCATGGCGCCGGCATTATCACTATCAATGTACTCGAAGCCGATGATGTTGCGCGCGAAGCGGCAAGAATAGCAATGAACGAATCGTATCGCACGGTGTTGGGGCACATGCGACACGAATCAGGCCACTACTTCTGGTCGCTCGTTGAACATGATGAATCAATTCTGAAAGGGTTTTCCGAGCTGTTCGGCGATGGCAGCAGAGATTACGCAAAGGCGCTTGAATTCTATTACGCCAACGGCCCTGCGGCCGATTGGCAGCGGTTTTATATCAGCCCTTACGCCAGCGCACACCCCGCTGAAGACTGGGCTGAGAGTTGGGGGCATTACCTGCATATTTTCGATGCCATGGAGACCGCAGAGGCATACAACGTCATTCCAACACCCGGCGGTACAATGGATATCAGTCAGCGCATCAGCGTCTGGAGAGACTTAAGTATTGTGTTGAACGAATTGAATCGAAGCGTTGGGCTGGGTGATGCCTACCCGTTTGTCGTTAACCGTTTCGTTGAAGAAAAACTGAAACTTGTCGACACGGTGATTGGCAACCTGTTAAAAAAGGAAGTTTTTTGACAGGCTACTAATGGCATAGGGATGTACCGGCAAAACCAACAGCTGTCAGTCATTTGCAAGCAGATCGTTTAGTGTCGGCAAGGCATTAAACGCCTGCAAGATATTCTCGTCCCAACTCCTGCGCAAGCTAACCAGATAAGCATCGTTGTCTCCGAAGATGTTGTATTGGGCCGGCTGATCGAGGCTGTTTTTTGGGTAATACAACAACTCAATCGGCGGGCCGACCGTTGCATTGCTACGCATCGTCGAGTCCATTGACACAAGCGCGCAGCGCATCGCCGTTTCGTGGTTCGTTTCGCTGCGGATAATCCTGTCCAGAATAGGTTTGCCATATTTGGTCTCACCAATCTGGAAAAAAGGGTGCTTCTCTGACGTAGTGATATGATTCCCTTCTGGATACACTAGGTACAGTTCCGGCTCGCTACCCTTTATTTGACCACCGACGATAAACGTGGCTTCCGCATTAAAGCCGGCGCTTGGTCCGCTCGGCGCATATTTCTGCTGGGTTTTTACGCTTAGCTCGCCGATATAATCGGCAATCTCGGCAATATACTCGGCGGTGCCGACAGTGAATTTACTGTCTTGCCGAATATCACGCCCGATAGCGGCGACCACTGCCTGCGTGGTGGCGAGATTTCCCGCGCAAAGCATAATGAGCTGCCGGTCACCGAGCACCGAAAAACGGTGTAACTTGCTATACGTGTTGACCTTGTCGGGGCCAGCGTTAGTACGCGAATCAGAGCAAAATAGCAAACCTGTATTGAGCTGGATGGCGACGCAATAAGTCATATTATAGTAATGAACATCCACAAACCCAGGTTAGAGTATTGCATATCGGCTGCGGTTCGCCAATAACAATCGCAGCTTGGCGCCCGCGAAAAGCGCTAGCCGGGCCGCCATGCTACTGTTACTTAACCGCCTCAATAGTTGCCGCCAGCACATAGTCCTCCACGCCGCTGCCGGGCACCCAGTCTTTGATAAAGTCTTTCGAAGCGTCTTTGGGTTCAACTTTAATGGCGGTAAATCCCGCCGCGGTAAGCATGCTCTCAAGCTTGTTCACGGTGGAAGCACCCGCTACGCAGGCGGAATGCAGAACGGTGTCAGCGCGCATCGATTCCGGCAGCTTGGTGCTGGCGACGACATCGGAGATTGCCAACCTGCCGCCCGGCTTTAGAACGCGGTAAGCGTCGCTAAACACCTGGGCTTTGTCCGGTGACAGGTTGATGACGCAGTTGGAAATGATAACGTCTACGCTGCTGTCGGCTACTGGCAGATGCTCGATTTCACCTAGCCGAAATTCAACGTTATTGAAGCGCCCTTGTTCGGCATTCACGCGTGCTTTGCTGACCATGTCGGGTGTCATATCAACGCCGATCACGTGCCCGCGTTCGCCGACCTCGCGTGCCGCAAGAAATGCATCAAAGCCGCCGCCACTACCGAGGTCCAGCACCACCTCGCCGGCTTGCAGGCTGGCAATAGCCTGCGGATTGCCGCAGCCAAGGCCCATGTCTGCGCCGTCCGGTACATTGTCGCGGTCTTGTTGGCTATAACCAAGCCGGGTCGATATCAACGAATTGATCTGGCTGTCTTCCGACACGCCACAACAGGAACCGGCTTCACCAGCGCTGGCGCTATTGTTACTGGCCTCCGCAACTTGTGAATAAGCGCTACGAACGGCTGCGCGAATAGAATCGGCTTTAGTGTCACTCATGAATATTTCTCATGTTAAGTTTGGCGAATGTGCGTTCGACCGCATTTTACATCGCCGACGTGCCATTTTGCGCAGGCGGTTACGTTATTTTTATAGGCTAAATGTCGGCTGACTCGCTGGGCGAATGCTGCAAGAGGGTATAATCGGCGACGTCAGCGGGTAATATCGAGTATATTATGCGCATCGTTTTGGCGACGTATACCGGTGCGTCAATACCTGCGGCGAGCATTTTACGCCGCCGACTGCGTGGCTGGGATAAGCCGAATTGTTTTTATAGAATCCTGGAGATCGACCGCTGCTATGACTGTACAAGCTGAAATCGAAGCCAAACTGACGGCCGCCATACCGTTACAGCATTTGGAAGTGATTAACGAAAGCCACCAGCACAATGTGCCGCCGGGGTCGGAGTCGCATTTCAAGGTGGTATTGGTCAGCGATGAATTTGTGTCGCTGCGCGAAGTGGCGCGCCACCAACAAATATACGCGACTTTGTCAGAAGAGCTTTCCAATAAAATTCATGCACTTGCGCTGCATACATATACGCCTGTCGAGTGGCAGACGCGGCACGGTAATGCACCCATGTCGCCGCCCTGCCTGGGTGGTTCGAAGCGAGGGTAAACCATGGCCCACGTCGTTGTTTGCGCTCTTTATAAATTTGCGCCGCTGGATGACTGCGCGGCCATGCAGCAACGGCTGCTGCAAAAATGCCAGCAGGAAGGCCTCAAAGGCACCATTCTTTTAGCAGCAGAGGGTATCAACGGCACGCTGGCCGGTACGCGACGCGGTATAGATGCATTGTTAGGCTATCTCAAGTCCGACCCGCGTCTGGCCGATCTGGAACATAAGGAAGCGTTCGACAGCGGCGTGCCGTTTTACCGCATGAAAGTGAAGCTGAAAAAAGAAATCGTCAGCATGGGCGTCGATGACATCGACCCGAACGAGCAGGTTGGCGTGTACGTTGAACCGCAGGATTGGAATGACCTGCTGCAAGACCCCGACGTGCTGGTGCTGGATACCCGTAACGACTACGAGGTCGGTATCGGCACATTCGAAGGCGCCGTTAATCCCGGCACAACCACCTTCCGACAGTTTCCGGATTACGTGCAACGACAGCACGACCCCGCCAAGCAGAAAAAAGTTGCCATGTTTTGCACCGGCGGCATCCGCTGCGAGAAAGCCTCGGCCTACATGCTAAGACAGGGTTTTGAAGAGGTTTACCACTTAAAAGGCGGTATTTTGAAGTATTTGGAAACGGTACCCGCCGAGCACAGCCAATGGCGCGGGGAGTGCTTCGTGTTCGACAACCGCGTTGCCGTCGACCATGCGCTCAACAAAGGTCAGTACGATCAATGCCACGGCTGCCGGCGCCCGATTACCGAGGCCGACAAACGCTCGCCGCATTACCGGCAAGGCGTGTCGTGCCCGCAATGTTTTGACCGACTCACGGCCGAACAAAAGTCGCGTTTCGCCGAACGGCAGAAACAGATGCAACTGGCAGCGCGGCGTGGCGAGTCGCATATTGGTGCGCCGCCGCCGAAGCGCCAGCAGGGCTAGCGATCTATAATCAATAAAAACGCCATCAACACTCCCAATCAGGCCGCCGTTGCATCGATCTTTCGCGACAAACGGCAGTGTGGACAGACAGAAGCTCAAATAAATGCGTGCTTGTAGCTACAGCTTCAAACAAAGGCCTTTAGTGCTTCTTTATACCCACAGTACAAAAGATCATCCATGCGAGTCAATCTGTGGCAATTCAACGCACGGAGATTGCCCGACGTGTCTGTATTGCCCTGAATTGACGAATAGCCGTGGAAAGCTCAAGGAGATGGGCTGTGCGTCTCGCCCATGCGCCCATTGCAGCGCCTCCAGAATCGGAATTATGTTGTTCTTTTGCCCAGTTCGATGCAATCGATCTGCAAAAACTGCAGCACAAAGCCGATTCCCTGCTCTGGGACGGCATTGTTGACGGCCACCATTACTTGCGGCATGTGGCGCTTTCCGGCGCGCAGATTCGCTACCTGATCACCGCTGATATGAGGCTTGTCGGTGCAATCGGCTTTGCTGTTGCCGCGTTGACCCCGAAGGCGCGGGATCGACGGGTCGGTTGGGATCGGCAGTAGCATGATCAGCGACGCGAGCTGGTTTCAAGCAATCGTCGATTTCTTATTCTGCCCTGGTTTCGGATTCCGAATCTGGCCAGTCACCTGCTCGCCAAAGCGGCGCGCCAGGTGTAACAGGATTTTCAGACCCAGTATGGGTATACATGCGTACCCGTCTTCCAATCTCTGAAATGATGATGTTCTCTGCATCCGACACGCTTCTCACGATTTGATATTTTCAGTTCCTTACCATCCCTCTCCCGACAAGAAAATAGTTGCTGAGGCTTGTGCCCGGAATGCTAGAATGTGGATGATTATTTTGTTTTTTCTGCTGCAAAATTTTAGACTCTTGTTTGGGGTAGCAGTCCCCAGACCCAGAGAAGAAACGACCCAAGTCGAGAATATCTTGCGGGGTCATTATTCAATAATGATCCATCAGGCTCGGGCTAACCTCCCTGCCTTTATCGAATCTGGCGTCAGATCGATAGTTCACCAAGGATGATGACTTCAGCATGACCCAAACAGAAACTCAAACCAGACAACTGATAATCGACAAGCAGCTACAGGCCGCCAGATGGGATACCCGTGACGCAACCCAGGTGGTTGAGGAGCTGGATATCAAGATTGATCAGCCGGAAGGTACAAAAGAATCTGCTTCTCCGTATCATGGGCATCAATACAGCGATTATGTCCTGTTGGGGAAAGATGGCAAACCACTTGCCGTTGTGGAAGCGAAGAAAACCAGCAAGGGCGCCGAACTGGGTCGCGAACAAGCCAAGCAATACTGCTACAACATTCAGAAAGAGCGCGGTGGCGAGTTGCCATTCTGCTTCTACACCAACGGGCTTGAAACGTATTTCTGGGATCTGGAAAACAGCGCCCCGCGTAAGGTCGTCGGCTATCCAACTCGCGACGATCTCGAACGCCTGAGCTACATCCGCCGCAATCGCAAACCGCTGAGTCGGGAGCTGATCAACACCGACATAGCCGGGCGCGGCTACCAGATCCGGGCGATTCGCGCCGTACTGGAAGGCATCGAGCAGAAAAAGCGTGACTTCCTGCTCGTGATGGCGACGGGAACGGGCAAAACCCGCACCTGCATTGCCCTGACCGATGCCCTGATGCGGGCGGGCCACGCCGAGCACATCCTGTTTCTCGTCGATCGCATCGCGCTGCGCGAACAGGCGCTGGAAGCCTTTAAGGAGCATTTGCCCCATGAACCACGTTGGCCCAAGGTGGGTGAAAAGCTGGTCGCCAAGGACCGGCGCATCTACGTGGCCACCTATCCGACCATGCTCAACATCATTCGGGATGAGAGCAACCCGCTGTCGCCGCATTTCTTCGATCTCATTGTTATCGACGAGAGCCATCGCTCGATCTACAACACTTATGGAGAAGTACTGAATTACTTCAACACCCTCAATCTGGGCCTGACCGCCACGCCCACCGACGTGATCGACCACAACACCTTCAAGCTGTTTCACTGCGAAGATGGCCTACCCACCTTCGCCTACACCTACGAGGAAGCCGTCAACAATCAGCCGCCTTATCTGTGTGATTTTCAGGTGATGAAAATCCAGACCAAATTTCAGAAGGAAGGCATCAGCAAGCGCACCATCAGCCTCGAAGACCAGAAAAAGCTGATGTTCGAAGGCAAGGACATCGAGGAAATCAACTTCGAAGGCACCCAGCTCGAAAAGCAGGTGATCAACAAGGGCACCAACACCTTGATCGTCAAGGAATTCATGGAGGAATGTATCAAGGATGCTAACGGCGTGCTGCCAGGCAAGACCATCTTCTTCTGCTCCTCCAAAGCCCATGCCCGGCGCATGGAGGAAATCTTTAACAAGCTCTATCCGCAATATGCCGGTGAACTTGCCAAGGTGCTGGTATCGGATGATCCCCGCGTCTATGGCAAGGGCGGCTTGCTCGACCAATTCACTCATAACGACATGCCGCGCATCGCTATCAGCGTGGACATGCTCGATACCGGCATCGACGTGCGCGAGATCGTCAATCTGGTGTTCGCCAAGCCGGTCTATTCCTACACCAAGTTTTGGCAGATGATCGGTCGTGGTACCCGATTGCTGGAGCCGGCCAAGATCAAGCCCTGGTGCACCGAAAAAAATGTGTTCCTGGTTCTCGACTGCTGGGACAACTTCGAATACTTCAAGCTCCAGCCCAAGGGCAAAGAGCTGAAAGCCCAGCTACCGTTGCCGGTGAAGCTGGTCGGTCTGCGCATCGACAAAATTGAAAAGGCCATCGAACTGAACAGAAACGATATCTCGGCCAAGGAAGCCGAAAAGCTGCGCCAACAGATTCAGCAGCTGCCGGAGAACTCCGTTGTCATCAAGGAAGCAGCAGCTGTGCTCAAACCCGTGCAGGATGACGACTACTGGCAAACTCTTACGCCGTCGAAAATCGACCACCTGCGCAGCGACATCAAACCGCTGTTTCGTACCCTGTCACAAGTTGATTTCAAGGCCATGCGTTTCAGCAAGAATGCACTGGAAACCTCGCTGGCTCTGCTCGGCAAGGAAGCAGACGATGCCGAAGACAAGCAACGCTTCGATGTCCTGCGGGAAGCGTTGATCGAACAGATCAGCGAACTGCCGCTGAACGTGCCAATGGTCAAGCGCCAGGAAGATCTGATCCGTTCCGCACAAACCACCACTTACTGGACATGTTGCACGGATGACACGCTGGATACACTGGCGGAAAAGCTTCTGCCCTTGATGAAATTCCGCGAGCAGGATCAAGGCGAAGACCAGGTCACGCTAGACCTGCAGGACGAACTGCATACCAAGGAAAGCGTGCAATTTGGCCCCAGCGACGAAGCCGTCAGCGTTAGCCGTTACCGTGAAATGGTCGAAGAGCTGATCCTGAACCTGACCACCACTAACACCATCCTGCAAAAGATCAAGGACGGTGGTACCGTGACAGCTCCTCCCGCTGAGATTACAAACGCTCGTTAATTGGAAAAATCTGCCGTTAC
>CAZJDL010000037.1:0-30998 GCA_964544755.1 uncultured Pseudomonadales bacterium
ATAGAAAGGTGCGATCCGGATTTAGTTTCACAAGGATTGAGCCGCATACAATAACAATAGGTATTGACCTAGTACACCGCCGTTATTACCATACGCAGCCTTGATTCCTAATAAACGATTTATTCCGCCTTAGCTCAGTTGGGTGAGGCGAACGTGTTATGCGAAGCTTGCTTCGCGTGAGCCGAACGACCAGGCAGGGATGCCTGGGCTGGTGTTTCGACACGCTGTTGAAGTAGCGCCATGGATGGCTAGCACAATTCAAAAGTTATTCCGCCTTAGCTCAGTTGGTAGAGCAAATGACTGTTAATCATTGGGTCGCTGGTTCGAGCCCAGCAGGCGGAGCCAAACAGAGAAGGGTTACAGCAATGTAACCCTTTTTTTTGTACATGAGTTGTAATGGATGTACAAGCGATACGCAGACCCGCGTGCAAAATAAAAACGGCGAAACGATTCCGGGTTCGCATGCTATCGGCAACTGCAGCGTATCGGTCACGAGGGTGACTTATCCTGCCTCAGACAGCATCGCTGGGCCCAGTGATGGTGTTCGGTTATGTTGCCGGCACTGCGGCGGTACAGGAAGTTGGGAAAGCTATCGTTTTAAGCGCGCGTGTATCCACCGCATCAGAGAGCGCGTCGATGGGTCAAACTGGTTAGGCGGGTTGGCGAAATCGGTGCCAAGCTCACCAGCCAACTGTTTACCCAACTGCACGCCCCACTGGTCAAAGGAATTAACATTCCAGATGACGCCCTGGACAAATATTTTGTGCTCATACAGCGCCAGCAAAGCCCCCAGATTATGCGCGGTTAATTCCTCCAGCAGCAAGGTGACACTGGGGCGATCACCGGGATAGTGCAAATAAGGTTGGCCTTCTGGCGCCGCTGCGCCGGTCATAAAGGCGCTGCTTTGCGCTAACATATTGGTTAGTAGCGCCCGGTGCTGCGCTAGATCCTCAGCCTTCGGACTCAACGCGGCGATAAGCTCTAACGGCACTTCCACCCTGCCTTGATGCAATAACTGAAAAAATGCGTGTTGACCGTTTGAGCCGTTTTGCCCCCACAGCACGGGGCCAGTGGGATAGCCAATATCGCGGCCGTGGATATCAACCGATTTGCCATTACTTTCCATATCCAGTTGTTGCAAATACATCGGCAAAAGGCTCAGCGCGTCGTTGTAGGGAATAACCGCCAGACTCTGCATCTGTTGAAAATTGACATGCCAAATGCCAGCCAGCGCCAGCATAACGGGCAGGTTTTCACCGCAAGCAGCGCTCAAAAAATGCTGATCCATCGCATGTGCGCCAGCCAGCAAATCGCTAAAGGCCTCATAACCCAAGGCGATGGCAATGGGCAAACCGATACTTGACCACAAGGAATAACGACCGCCAACCCAGTCCCAAAAAGTCAGCATATTGTCGAGCTGAATACCAAAAGCAGAGGCCGCCTGCGGGTTAGCGGTAACGGCAATGAAATGCGCGCCGACCGCGGCTTCATCGGCAAAGTGCTGCACTACCCAGCGTTTTGCGGCGTGGCCGTTAAGCAGCGTTTCCTGCGTTGTGAACGTCTTGCTGGAGACGATAAAAAGCGTTTCCTCGGGGCTTAAGTGTCGCAGCGTGTGCGGCAAATGCGTCTCATCCACGTTGGAGACAAAGTGTAGATTCACGTTGTCATCCGACCCGCTGCGCAAGGCTTCGCAGACCATTTTGGGTCCAAGATCCGAACCACCAATGCCAATATTGACCACGTGGCGAATCGGTGTGCCGCCAAATCCAAGCCACTCCCGCTGCCGAATGCGCGCACTGACACGCGCGATTTTAGTCTGCTCCGCAGCCACCAGCTGAGCCTTGTCCGCACCATAAAGATGAGCAAATTCCTGCTTTAAGTCACGCAGCGCGATATGCAGCACGGCACGGTGTTCCGTGTTATTAATTTCCTCGCCAGCAAACATGGCCGCACGTTTTTCTTGCAACGGTGATTGTTCGGCCAGCGCCAGCAACTGGCTGCGTACCGCGGCATTTATTTTTGTCTTGGAAAAATCCGCTAATATGCCACCTGCCTCTATGCGCAGCGTTTGCGCACGCTCGGACTCTGCGGAAAAGTAATCGCTTATGCGCTGCTTTTTACTCGCGCTCGCCAATTGCTCAAGCTGCTGCCAGGCGGGTACTTCGGTAGGACAATACATGACTTCTCACTCCGGCAAATAACGCGCACGCAAGGCCTGGATAAAATCACCTAACAGTTCGGCCGGCAAGTCGTTGATACCGGCCGCCGCTTTACGACCGCCGCCGGTTGGAAATTGCATGCACAGTTCATCGGCGCCAGTTTTGTTGTTTAACGGCGCCCTAACGCTCACAAGATAGCAGCCGTTGGCTTTCTCGGTCAACACACCATGAGCCCGATCGGGGTGCACATTCGCCAGCTCGTTGCTGTACACACCGCTCACGCGGCGCGCCCACGGCGCATTGGGCAGCGTAAACACGGCGGCGTGAGCATCGATAAAATCGGCTTTAATCGCCTGTGCGCTGCGCATGTCCTCATGATAACCGTTTTCCAGCCGGGTGAACGTTTCTCGCGCCTCCTGAATGAACGTTAGTGGACTCGCATACGGAACCAGCTGGCGATACAAGTCTGCCGGCGCGAAGTGCAAATCGTCGAGCGAGGCTCCGTAGCCATTGTAGTTGATGTAAGTGCCGAGATTCTCAAGTTGATGCAAGTGCTGTTCGTCAAGACTGGTATTGACGGCCAAACGTAGTGCGCTTTTACGCAGGTTATCACCAAATGCCGCGGTTATTGCCCACTCTTGATACTGACCATGTAGATAGTCGTTAATCAGCAAGCTGGTGCAAGTGTCGGCCGCGGTATCGATCAACGCGTGCAGATTTTCAGCGCCGGGAATATCCCCGGCAAAGTGGTGATCGCAGTAAAATACCGCAGCGCCCGCTGCTAACACCTCGTGCAGAGCATCCTGGTTTTTGTCCATTGAGACATCAAGCACTGTCACTTCGTCGCCCGAATTCACTTCCGTTACGATCTGCTGCAACAGGGAAATATCGCGCTTAACACCGGTGACGAGCTTGCTTTCCAAAGGCCGCGCGTTACGTAGTTGAATCAGGGCGCAAATGCCGTCGGCGTCGCCATTAAACACATCAAAATATTGCACTGCACGCCTCCAAGGATGACCAATACACTACACTAGCTTTGCTACGCCTGGAAGATTGTATTTTTAGAGTTCTACCGGTCGATTAGGAAAGAGCGGTGCAACGTTGGTAGCGAGCTTTCTGCTTTCCGATTTTTTCCTGGCATTACTTTTTTGCCACAAGTAATCCGCCACATCGCCGTTGGATTGAAAGCCATTGACCAGCTCGAGCAATATGGAACGAATACGCACACAATCGAAGCATAGGCAGGCCACTTCCAGCTCCTGTAAAAAGTCTTCGACTACCGCATACGGCGGATATTCTTCTTCGGCACGCATAATCATCGGATGCCCGGTACCGGTGACATTATCGCCAAACAGCAGTTCCTCATAGAGTTTTTCACCCGGGCGCAAACCCGTCACTTTTATCTCTACATCTCCGTATGGTTGGCTCTCCTCTTTCACTTCCCTGCCCATGAGGCGAATCATACGTTTGGCAAGGTCAAGGATACGCACCGGCTCCCCCATTTCAAGCACAAAAACATCGCCCCCCTTGGCCAGCGCCCCGGACTGCAATACCAGTTGTGCCGCCTCGGGGATAGTCATGAAATAACGAATGATGTCAGGGTGCGTAACCGTTACCGGGCCGCCGGCCTCAATTTGTTCACGAAACAATGGTACCACCGAGCCGGATGAACCCAACACATTCCCGAAGCGCACCATGCAGAAGTCGGTACCGTCGAACCGCTCAGCAAGCCCTTGCAACGCTATCTCGGCCAGGCGCTTGCTGGCACCCATAACATTGGTCGGCCGCACAGCCTTGTCGGTTGAGACAAGCACGAACTTCTCGACGCCTGCTTCAATGGCTGCCACAGCCGTGTTAACCGTGCCAAACACGTTATTGCGCACGCCTTCAACCACGTTGAATTCAACCAGCGGCACATGCTTATAAGCCGCCGCGTGATACACGGTTTGCACCGCGAAGGAGCATAACACCTGGCTGATATGGGCTTTGTCTTGCACGGAACCTAACAAGGGCACGATGTTAAAATCAGCTTTGCCGGCCAAACCCTCGCGCAAATCACGCTCAATGACGTACAGCGCGTATTCCGACGAATCCAGTAGAATCAATTCTGCAGGCTCATGAGCTACGATTTGCCGGCACAGCTCTGAGCCAATGGATCCGCCCGCACCAGTTACCAGCACCACCTTGCCAGCCACACAGCGGTCGATCAATTCTGGATGCGGCGGCACCGGGTTACGGCCCAACAAGTCTTCAATTTCAATGTCCTGAATTTCGGTGATCGAAGCGGTGCCTTGTATCAAGTCAGCGAAGGCCGGTATGGTTTTTACATACACAGGCAGACCGACCAGTCTGTTGATCACTTCGCGACGCCGCTCGCGTGCAACCGATGGCATCGCCAGCAACACCTGGCTAATGTCGAATTGTTTAATCAGCCTTGGCAACGCATCCGGGCTTTCGACCGGTACGCCGTTAATAACGCTGCCATACAAGGACTCGTCATCGTCGACGAAGAACACCGGGTAGTGGTCCAACCCATGCAGTAATGCTGTTAGCAACTGGCGACCCGATGCGCCGGCACCGTAAATAACGACATTATCGCTTTGCTGTTTTAATTTGTGTTGGTAATAGGCCCTGACCACCAGGCGCGAGCCGCCGATCAACAACAGTGCAAAGCACCAATACAAAAAAGGTGTCGAGCGCGGCAGCGGTACGCTGCCAACAAACATAAACAACCCCAGTAGTAATGCCGATATGGTGACCGCCTTGATAATGGCAAGTATGGCTTGATGACCCATGAAACGGATCACGGCCCGATACAAGCCGAGCCGCAAAAAAATCGCGGCACTGATTACCATGGTTAGCATACAGGCAACATACGCGTACGGGCTTATGTTGAATTCGGTGTGTCCATAGCGCAGGAAGATCGACAACCACAGTGCCAGTGGAATAAAAAACAGGTCGATACCCAGCATCAGGGCTTGCTTGACGTTACGCGGCAGCTCGATCAATTTGTCAAACGGAGATATGTAATTCAGGCCACGGTTAACGAGTTCTTTTGGATTCACCATGTTTTGGTCTTTACATTCCTTATTATGCCGCCAGCATGAAAACAAGGCGTTAATGACACGCCAATTGGCACCCAACAAGCTGAGACAATATTGCAATAGTAGCCTGCAAATTATTGAATTTGTGCGATTATAAATTGTTACTGTAAAAAGACAATAAACGCCTTCGCGAACTATAAACAATTATTGCCAGCGGCACATAGGCAATTGACAGGTAATAATAACGCCACAACTCATTATGCTCAGCCAAAATAGCGAGCGGCAGCAGAAAACCCAAATTGGTCAGCACGTACACCGCCGTCACGATCGCATGACTGTTAAGACGGCGGGCCAAGAGCTGATAAAAATGCGTTCGGTGCGCTCGATAAACCTTATCACCGGCCAGCGCGCGCGCAATGAGCGTGGTGACGCTATCGCTTATAAAAGCCGCAAACAGAATCAACCAGGTTACAAAATGCAAGGATCCTTCGTACGCGCTATAAACCGCCAAAACAGCCAGGCATAAACCGAAAAATATGCTACCCGCGTCGCCCAAAAACACTTTCGCCGGCGACCAGTTCCAAACCAGCGCACCCAGACCAATAGCAGCGAGGCTGATGCTGAGCGGAATTAAGTCACTTGCTGCGTTGAAATGCATCAACCAGGCTGCGGCCACACAACAGAAAACGGTCTGGCAGATCGCCAGACCGTCAATACCGTCCATAAAGTTAAATAGATTGACATGGGCGAGTACGAATAAGACCGCGGCAATCGCGACCAACGCTGGTTGTACGCCCATCAATACCACACTAACGGTCGCGAACAGTGCATAGACGGCAAAACGCAGGCGGATACTCAACTGATAGCGGTCGTCCAGCCAGCCAAAAATTGCAACGCTACTGGCAACAGCAAACACCCAAGCCGTGTTCCAGGTGATAGTATTGCTGCATACAAAAAAGACGAGTGTCGCTGCGAAAACACCTGCCAGCACGATACCTGCACCACTGACAGTAGCGCGCTGGTGCGAGCTGCGGTCGGTAGGCTGATCTATTACCCCTATTCGCGTCGCCAGCCAGCGGTACACGGCCACCAACAGCGCGGTAACAACGGCCAACGCCGCGTAAGCCAGTGCTATGGCGAGCGGAGCTGTGGCAAGCATACCGGCGAGCAGTGAGCCGCTACTCATCGTGTAGTTCAACATATTGCAACATGGCAGGCAGCTGATCTTCAAGCGTTTGGCTGGGTCGCCAATCTATCGCTTGTTGCAAGCGTGCAGCGCTATACAATTCACTGCCGCACAGCTTATCGACCAGGCCCTTGTTAAGCGGCAGCGCTATGCCGACGCGGCGCCTGATTGCATCGTTCAGCTCGGCGACGCGGCGCAAATCATGACAGCGAAGGCGCAGCCCCCGCCCCTGTTTTCCCATCGCCGCGCGTATCGCGCTGCCAATGCGCTCGATGGTGTAGCGCTGACCGTCGGTCGCAATATACGGTCCGATTGGCGCGCCATCGGTCGCGGCCAAGCGTATCAGCACGGCGCACAAGTCGTATACAGATATCATGGAACGCGCACCGCCGCCATTAATCGAGGGAAACCAGCCGTTGCGTATGGCCAGCATCATGCTGTGTAAATTGCCTTTCACGCCGGCTCCGTACACCAGGCTGGGGCGCACAATGATGGCTTGCATGCGTGTGGTTTCCAGAGCGAGCAAACCGTCCTCCGCCTGTCGTTTCGACAATCCGTAGGCAGCGTCAGGTAGCGCTGTAACAGCTTCATCGTTAGGTTCTTGTTCGCGATCATAAAGTGCGGCTTTTACGCTGCTGACAAATAAAAATTTCTTTACGCCTACGAGGTCCGCCGCCTTGGCAAGCGCCAGCGTGGCGTCGCGGTTAAGATCGAAATAAGGTTGGCGATCATTTTTATGGGTAATGGATTGATGAGCCAGGCCTGCCAAGTGGATAATGACGTCTGCGCTACGCAGCAGTTCGAGCGGTGGCTTTTCCAGACGGAGATCGCCCTGCCAGTGGTGTTCAATCCCAGGCAAACCAGTGGCACAGCGACTGATAGTCTTGAGATTAATATCCCGTCCTTGCAATTGTGTGCAAAGATGGCGGCCAACAAAGCCGCTGCTGCCAGTAATCAGATAATTTGCCATCGTCTAGTGTCCTGTAACGAATACAGTGTACATATCAGAAGCCATCAAATTAGTCAGTGCAAGACGTCGCTTGCAGGCTTAGCAGGGCAAACAAAAAAGGCGCACAATCGTGCGCCTGTAAAGAGGCTGAAGGGGTGTGGTGCGATTAATCAAGAACAATTCGATCTTTGTTCTTGGCGACGGTGGCCTCGCCAATACCTTCTACGGCAAGCAAGTCTTCCGTTGTTTTGAAGCGACCGTTTTGAGTACGATACTCAACAATTGATTGCGCTTTCACGCTGCCGACGCCGTTCAGCGCGGTTAGCATTTGCGCGTCGGCACTGTTGACATTGATTTTCTCAAACTGCACTACGGCTGCCGCAGGCGATGAATCGAGAGGATTCGCGTAACTGAAAGTCGCAGGCAATAACGCCACGGCAAAAGCCAAAGAAATCCGTTTAATCCATTTTGCTGTGTTCATTGTGTTGCTCCGTTTAATGTCCTTGCTGTGCGTTAATGCACGGAACCAAAGTAACACAATGATCAAATCGTGCTGTGAGACATATCTGCAATCAACGCCCGCAATGTCCGCATTGGCTGTGCGCTTTGCGTAATTGGTCGGCCCACCACAAGATAGCTACTGCCGGCAACAAAGGCTTCGCGGGCCGACAGCGTGCGTTTTTGATCACTTTGCTGTGCGCCAGGCTGGCGAATGCCGGGCGTAACCAACAGGAATTCCGGCCCCGTCAATGCGCGTAGCCGCGCCGCCTCGTGCGCCGAACAAACCACGCCGTCGAGGCCACAGCCGCGGCTCAAGTTGACCATGCGTTGCACGTAGTCGTAGGCCGAAACGCCAACACCAAGCTCGCGCAAGTCGGCGTCGTCCAGGCTGGTTAATAGCGTAACAGCGACCAACAACGGTCGCTGTCCACCGTATGGCTGCAAAACCTCATGCGATTGTTCCAACATACGCCGACCGCCGGCTGCATGCACGGTAAGCATCCACACGCCCATGTCGGCCGCCACTTTGACTGCCGCGGCTACGGTGTTGGGTATATCGTGAAATTTTAGATCCAGGAATACGTCGAAACCCCGATCCTGCAGTTGCTTGACGATAGACGGCCCACAGCGCGTGAACAACTCCTTGCCAACCTTGGCGCGGCATAGCGATGGGTCTAACTCATCGGCCAGCTGCAAAGCATCGTCTGCGCTGGCGAAATCAAATGCGACAACAATAAGTGTACTCATCCGCAAGGCTAGTGCGCAAGCAGCGCCGCGGTCATTTTCACACTGCCCCAGGACTTGCAGCCTGGGCACAACCAATGCAGTTGCCGGCCTTGAAAACCACACTGCGTGCATTGATAACCGGGCTCACGCTCCACTACCTGGCGCAGCAAGTCCTCAATGTTAGCCAGACTAGTCTGCGCCCGGCCATTTGAGGTTTCGCGCTCGACTTCGATGTAGCGGGTGATACTGGCCAGACTGGGCTGCTTCAACACGGCATCCCGCAGGTAAGAGGCGGCGTGCTCAACACCGCGGTGTTCTTTAAGCTGCTCGTACAAGCAGCAGACCAGCGCCGAACTCTGTTGTTGTGCGCAACAGTTTTGCAGGTGGTCAACAATAGCTTGCGGCTCACCCATCGCGGCAAAAGCTTGCGTAAGCTGCGGCACAGAATCCGGCACGCGCTCCATATCCTGCCGGGCAATACGTTTCAATGCCTTTAGCGCAATTTTGGGATGGCCAGTTGCCAGCTCAAGCTGACCGCTTAGCAAGGATGCCCGCACGCAATTCTTATCCAGCTGCAACGCTTCTCTTAAACTCTTACGCGCGCTACGGTAATCGTTAGTTTGGAGGAAAGCCTGGGCGAGTTCGCAGCAAAAGTGAGCGCCGGCGGAGAGCGTTGCCGGGCACCCCTTACCATTTTTAGTAAGCGCAAATTCTTTGACGGCGGCAAGCGCTTCTTGCCACTCTTGCTCTTGTTGATATATCGCAATCAGTGAACTGAGTATTTTCCCCGGCTCCACCGGGGAGTCGCGGTTCAGATCAAGCAGCAGGCGCTCTGCGCGATCAAGCCATCCACACTTCACATAGTCCTGCGCCAATTCATACTGCACTTGCTGGCGCTGCTCTTTTGACAGTAACGAACGCGCCATCAGGTTTTGGTGGATACGAATAGCTCGATCAGTCTCTCCGCGGCGACGCAATAATCCACCCAGCGCCAAATGCGTTTCAATCGTCTCGCTATTGACCTCAAGCGCATTTAAGAACGCATCGATCGCACCGTCGGCTTCATCATTAAGCAGATAATTGAAGCCTTTATAGTAGTGCTGGCTGCTGACACGCTGCGATTCAGGCTGATGTACGTCGCGCCGGTAGTAGCCGAGCAGCCAACCGACCACGATAGCGGTCAAAACAAGGAGAAACAACCACACATCGTCCACGCGCGCGACGTCCCTAACTGGCTTTTGTTGGGGAACGCAAAGTATCCAGCTCTTTTTCCGATTGGGCCAGTTTGCGTTTCACGCTGTACTCGGATTTTTTAACCCGTAAAAACAAACCAGCGCTGCACGCCAACCCAAACAAACTGCCAAACAGAAATGCCGCCAGAATCCAGATACCAAGCGAGCGTGGCGCCAGTTGCAGTGAAAAAAGGTTCATCGCAACCTGCTCGGTGTTTTGCAGCGCAAAAGCTACGCCAACCGCCAGTACCACGATGACAACCAATAACGATATCAACCCTCGCATTTAACTGATTCCTCACGCCGCTGTCGTGTCATTTTGTGGTCGCCATAAATAGCAAAACGGCAGGATCAGGGGCCGTACCGTTTGCGTGCAACGTCATATGAATCGCGACGCTAGTTCTTAAACATGCTCTGGTTCACGCGCTCACGCATTTCCTTGCCGGGCTTAAAGTGCGGCACGCTCTTGCCGGATAAATCCACCTTCTCGCCAGTTTTCGGATTGCGCCCAACACGTGGTTCGCGATAATGCAGTGAGAAGCTGCCGAAGCCGCGAATCTCAATGCGTTCACCAGCCGCAAGCGTTTGACACATTTGCTCAATTATGGTTTTCACTGCAAGTTCTACGTCCTTCGGCGACAACTGCGTTTGCTGTGCCGCAATTCTCTCTATGAGTTCAGACTTGGTCATTGAGTGTTCCAAGCCAAAGTCTGAAAAATCAGATTTGCGATAATTCACTTTCTTTTTTTGCGTCCAGAGAGTTAGATGGCTAATGCGCAGCGCGGCGCCTACTGTTATTTACTTTCCATTTTCGCCTTGATCAAATCACCGAGCGTTGTCGGTGCCGGCGCATCGGTTTGTTGCTGCACCTTATGCTGCTTCACCGCTTCCTTTTCATCGGCGAACTCTTTGGCCTTGATGGATAAGTTTAGCGTGCGATTCTTGCGGTCGACATTGATGACTTTGACTTCGACATCATCACCCACATTGAGTGCATTGCGCGCGTCTTCAACTTTGTCGCGGCTAATTTCGGACGCCTTCAAAACACCTTCGACGTCTTCAGCCAGGGTAATGACGGCGGCCTTGGCGTCGACTTCTTTCACCACACCATTAACAATGGAGTTTTTGTCATTTGCAGCAACATAGCTGGAAAATGGGTCATTTTCCAGCTGTTTGACGCCTAGCGAAATGCGCTCGCGTTCCGGATCGATCGACAAAATAACCGTCTCGATTTCATCGCCCTTGGAGTATTTGCGCACCGCTTCCTCGCCAGCCTCGTGCCAGGAGATATCCGACAAATGCACTAAGCCATCAATATTGCCTTCCAAGCCAAGGAACATACCAAAGTCGGTAATCGATTTGATATTGCCTTTGATTTTGTCTCCTTTACTGTACTGCGAGCCAAAAGCATCCCAAGGGTTTTGCTGACACTGCTTGATACCCAGGGAAATGCGGCGCCGTTCTTCGTCGATGTCGAGTATCATGACCTCCACTTCTTCACCCACCTGAACGACCTTCGACGGGTGTACGTTTTTGTTGGTCCAGTCCATTTCCGAAACATGCACCAAACCCTCTACACCCTCTTCCAACTCGGCAAAACAGCCGTAGTCGGTCAGATTGGTAACACGCGCTTTTACACGAGTGTTTTCCGGGTAGCGAGGTTTAATTGCAACCCACGGGTCTTCGCCAAGCTGCTTCATACCCAACGAGACGCGGTTACGCTCACGGTCAAATTTAAGGATTTTGACGTCGATATCATCACCCACATTAACAACTTCGGAGGGGTGCTTGATGCGCTTCCAGGCCATGTCGGTGATGTGCAGCAAACCATCGACCCCGCCGAGATCCACGAAAGCACCATAATCGGTCAGGTTTTTGACGACGCCTTTGAGCGTCGCTCCTTCTTGCAGGTTCGCCAGTAAAGCCTCGCGTTCGGCGCTATTGGCTTCTTCCATCACAGCGCGCCGGGAAATCACCACGTTGTTACGTTTTTGGTCGAGTTTGATGACACGGAATTCTAGTTCCTTGCCTTCCAGATGCGACGTGTCGCGCACCGGGCGAACGTCAACCAGCGAACCAGGCAGAAAGGCACGCACTCCACCCACGTCGACCGTAAAACCACCCTTGACCTTGCCGTTGATCACGCCTTTGACTACATGTTCGCTTTCCTGCGCTTTTTCGAGTTCGATCCAGGCTTCCGCACGGCGCGCCTTTTCGCGCGACAAGCGTGTTTCACCAAACCCGTCTTCAACCGTTTCCAGAGCGACGTGCACTTCGTCGCCGATGCTCAAATCACAGCCGCCGTTTTCGTCAAGAAACTGCGAGCGCGGTATCACGCCTTCAGATTTTAAACCGGCATGCACTGTGATCCAGTCTGAGTCAACGTCGACTACCACCCCGGTCACAATAGACCCGGGCTTCATATCAATAGTTTTCAGGCTTTCTTCAAATAGTTCAGCAAAGCTTTCGCTCATGGCGTGTTCCTGCAAGATTTGTCTCGTTATGCACCCAGCGCACAACGGCGTAGTTGATCGATAAGAGCACAATCGCCAAACTGGGTCGCGATGATTGTTGCTCTCTAATTAATATCTTTGCATTTTTGCACTGGCTAACATGATCAGCACAGCGTCATTCTTTCTACTTCTTCCAACACCAGAGCAAGAACCCGCTCTATATCCATCGCCGAGCTGTCGACGATGATCGCGTCTTCAGCCGGTCGCAACGGTGAAGCTGAGCGGGTACGATCACGCTCGTCTCGAGCCATGATGTCCTCTAGAAGAGCGCGGAGATTAACACCTTGCCCCTTAGTTATCAACTGCTTATACCGCCTTTCGGCACGAACTTCGGCGCTGGCCGTGAGAAAGATTTTCAACTGCGCCGCCGGAAAAACAGTAGC
Source organism: uncultured Pseudomonadales bacterium (assembly GCA_964544755.1). Taxonomy (GTDB): domain Bacteria; phylum Pseudomonadota; class Gammaproteobacteria; order Pseudomonadales; family JAUIET01; genus JBBKXJ01. Next base: position 12,694 of record CAZJDL010000037.1, read on the forward strand.
ACCCATATCGCGCCCATCGGCGACCAGGCCTGGCTGTTGCTGAAAAGCGCGCTGCCGGGCCAGCAAGGCACGACGCACTGCCGGATAGGCCGCGACCAGGGAGGCAGCGTCGCCTATTTTTTCATCGCGTATACACCCAGTCACTGCTTCGCCATCCAATATGACGGTCGATGCATCACCGGGGTTGGAGGCCAGAAAGCGCACGTCCAACTGGGCCGCCAGCGCGCTCAACGCCGCCTCATCACCCAAATCTGACTGCCGCTGCCGCGCCGCCAACGCCAGGGTCCGATACAAAGCGCCGCTGTCCAGCAGGTGCCAGCTCAATCTTTGCGCGACAAGCTGGCTAATGGTGCCTTTACCGCTGCCGCTGGGGCCATCGATGGTAATAACGGGCGCGTCATTTTGCGCATCGGCATTCATAGGTAAGTTCTCTATCTTTATGTTTGTGTGACATCAATTTGCAAACCGGCGCGCCGCGCCTGCCCGACAAAACCGGGGAAAGACGTTGTCACGTTCGCGCAATCAGCAATCGTTAGCGGTTCTTGCGCCACCAAGCCAGCGATGGCAAACGCCATGGCGACGCGATGATCACCATGACTGACGATACGACCCCCGCCAATCGCGCCGCCCTGAATCTCAATACCGTCGGCGCGCGGGGTCGCGTCTATGCCCAGCTCCTGCAGGCCAGCCGCCATCGCGGCAATCCGGTCACTCTCTTTTACCCGCAACTCTTCCGCACCGCGCAGCAACGTGCGGCCATCGGCGACCGCGGCTGCAATAAAAATAGCCGGGAATTCATCGATCGCCAGCGGCACGTACGCACGCGGAATATCAATGCCGCGCAGCGGCGCATACCGCACGCGCAAATCGGCGACCGGCTCAGCGCCAAACTGGTGTTCGTTTAAAATTTGAATGTTAGCGCCCATTAACTCAAGTATGTGCAGTATGCCGGTTCGGGTCGGGTTAATGCCTACATCGGTAAGAGTAACATCAGAACCGGGCGCGATACTCGCTGCGACGATAAAGAAAGCCGCGGAAGAAATGTCGGCCGGAATACGCAATTCGGTCGCCTGTAATGCAGCACCACCTTTAACGCCGATGGTATCGCCGTTACGTATCAAAGGGTACGAAAACGCTTGCAGCATACGCTCAGTATGGTCGCGGGTTGGCGCTGGCTCGATGATACGAGTCGTACCTTCGGCATACAAGCCTGCCAACAGCAGGCAGGATTTTATTTGCGCGCTCGCCACCGGTAGCGTGTAATCGATTGCATGCAGCCGGCGCCCACCTTCGATCAACAGCGGCGGCAACCCCCTTTCACGCGTGCTGATCTGTGCGCCCATTTGCTGCAGCGGCACCGTCACGCGCGCCATGGGCCGACACGCCAACGAGCGGTCGCCGGCGAGTTCAGAGTCAAACGCCTGCGCCGCCATAATGCCCGCCATTAACCGCATGGATGTGCCCGAGTTACCAAGATCCAACGCCGCATTTGGTGCACTCAGCCCATGCAACCCCACACCATGCACCCGAAGCTCCCCATCGGCAGGACCGTCGATACGCACCCCCATGGCGCGAAACGCGTTCAAGGTCGCGAGGCTGTCTTCGCCTTCCAGGAAACCGTCAACCTTGGTGATACCGCTAGCCAGGGCACCCAACATTATCGAACGATGGGAAATTGACTTGTCGCCGGGCACGCGTATTTCACCTTGCAATGCGCCACCGGGTCTAACGTTAAAATCCACTAACTCTTCTCTCCTGTCAAGACGACGCGTGTGTCGCGTGCGGTCTTGGCGTCACTGAGCAGCTTAAACAGCGCACTGCCGTCGTCTCGTTCGATCACGCGTCGCGTGATCTGCAAATTATTTTCAAACTGGTCAATCGCATCAAGCACGGCGGCTTTATTGGCAAGCAAAATATCGTGCCACATGGTGGGATCGCTGGAAGCGATCCGCGAGAAATCACGGAAGCCGCCAGCAGCGAATTCGAACAAGCTGTCAACATTGGGTTGCGCCAACAGCGTGTTGACCAGCACATAGGCAAGCACGTGCGGCAAGTGACTGGTGCTTGCGAGAATAGTATCGTGCACGGTTGCGTCCATCGATACGACCTCGGCGCCCAGCGCCGCCCAGAAGTCGCCAATGTATGACAGCGCACCGCTGTCATTGTTTTTGTGCGGCGTCACGATGACTTTGTGTGCCTGAAAGAGGTCGGCGCGTGCCGCCTGCAGGCCCGATTGCTCCGACCCCGTGATGGGATGAGCCGGAACAAACCATGCTGGAGGTTCGGCTGCCACCTTCTCAGCCGCTTGTACTATCGGCGCCTTAACGCTGGCTACGTCGGTGATATAGCGGTCCAGCGCATTGGCTTGCCGCAATTTCAGGAATACCTCGCTAAAGGCTAACACGGGAACGGCTATGACAATCAGATCCGCCTGTTGCGCCAGGTCGCTAAATTCGCCAGCGGTGTTGTCGGTGATGCCGAACTGATGCGCCTGCTCAAGAATTTCTGATTGGGCATCGTAGCCGAGATAACGCGCGTACAAATTCGCCTTGCGTGCAGCGCACAGCACCGAGCCGCCGAGCAAGCCCAAGCCGGTAACCAGCAATGTGCTTGACGACGGGTCTTTAGCCATGCTCTGCCAACCGTTAAAAAATCGCTTTGGGATACGAACCCAATACCTTGATCATGACCGAATGCTCTTCCAGCTCAGTCAGTATGGCTCGAATCATGGGCTCGTCCTGGTGCCCCTCGAACTCGATAAAAAACAGGTAGGCCCAGGTTTCCGTTGGCGATGGGCGCGTGTCAATGCGCGTTAACATCACGCCGTCGCGATGGAAAGGTTCCAATAGTTTAAATAAAGCGCCCGGTTTATTGCGCGTCGCGACAATGATCGACGTTTTGTCATTACCGCTGGCTTGCACGATCTGATCACCGACAACCAGAAAACGCGTGGTGTTGTCAGCCCGATCCTGTATATTTGCGGCAGCACATTGCAGTTCATACAAGTCTGCCGCCATGACACTGGCGATGGCGGCAATATGCACATCACCCGACGCCAACCGTGCCGCTTCGCCGTTGCTACTCACCGCCTTCTGCTCGACGTTGGGCCAATGCTCGGCCAGCCAGCCCCGGCTTTGTGCGAGCGCCTGCTGGTGGCCACAAATTTGGCGGATGTCCGCGGCCGCCGCTTTCGCGTTAAATAGCAATTGCAAACGAATACGCAGTTCAACTTCACCGCAAATTTTTAATGGCGAATTAATGAAGTTGTCGAGCGTATGGCTGACCATGCCCTCGGTAGAATTTTCGACCGGCACGACGCCGTAATGCGTCTGCTCGCTCTCCACCTGCGCAAACACTTCGGCAATGCTGGCATACGGCTGCGCGATGGCCGAGTGGCCAAACTGTTTTAGTGCCGCTTCGTGAGTATAAGTACCCTTTGGCCCGAAAAAAGCGACCAACGTCGGCTTCTCAAGCGCCAGGCAGGCGGACATGATTTCACGGAAAATATGCGCAACGCGATTATCCGCCAGTGGCCCCTTGTTGCGCTCAATCACGCGACCCAACACCTGGGCTTCGCGCTCCGGCCGATAAAAAGTGACGTTGGCGTCGCCCCCATCACTCGACGCATGCACCCGTTCCCGCAACTTAACTTGAGCAACTTGCTGCGCGCATTGCGCGCGCTGGCTGATCAAGTCTTGCAGTTGCACATCAATATGATCGATGGCTTTGCGCAGTTTTTCTAATTCATCGTCACTCGGCATACGCGGTTCGGCCAATCAGGCGTTGTGTTGTTCGAAGTCCTGCATAAAGCCGATCAGCGCGGCAACGGCTTGCTCGCTAACAGCATTGTAAATGCTAGCGCGCATACCCCCCACCGAGCGATGGCCTTTCAGATTCAACAGCCCATTTTGCTCAGCCTTGCTTAGAAATAGTTTATCCAGGTCGCTATTCGCCAGGGTAAAAGGAATGTTCATCCACGAACGGCTCTGCAACTCAACCGGATTGTTATAAAAGTCGCTGTCGTCGATGGCCGCATACAAGGTTTGCGCCTTGCGCTGATTGATTTCCGCCATCGCGCTCAGGCCGCCGCGCCGTTTTAACCACTGAAACACCAGGCCCGCGAGGTACCAGGCGAAAGTCGGTGGCGTATTGTACATGGAACCACTATCAAACTGGGTTTGGTAATTCAACATGGCCGGTGTCAGCGCATGCGCGGCGCCCAACAGATCTTTGCGCACAAGCACAATGGTTAGCCCGGCCGGGCCTATATTTTTTTGCGCGCCGGCATAAATAACGCCAAACCGCGACACATCAAACGGGCGCGACAAAATGGTCGACGACATATCCACTACGAGGGGTACTTCGACTTCCGGAACCCAGAGAAACTCGAGCCCACCGATGGTTTCATTCGGCGTGTAATGTAAATACGCGGCGTCGCTGCTGAGCTGCCAGGTCTCGAACGCAGGTATGGTGGTGAAATTGCTCGCCGCTGAACTCGCCGCTACATTCACGTCGCAGTAACGCTTCGCTTCGGCGATCGCTTTCTTCGACCATTGCCCACTATTGACGTAGTCGGCCCTGCCGCGCTGCCCTAACAAATTTAGCGGTACCGCGGAGAACTGCGCGCTCGCCCCTCCTTGCATAAACAAGCACGCGTAGTCGTCCGGAACGGCCAGCAGTTCGCGAAAGTCAGCCTCTGCCTGCTCGGCAATGCCGACAAACTGTGCACCGCGATGGCTCATTTCCATCACCGACAGGCCTTTGCCTTGCCAATCGCACAGGTCTTGTTGTGCTTGCTTTAGCACCTCTTCCGGCAGCGCGGCGGGGCCGGCGCAAAAGTTATAGCTTCTTGCCATTAGTGTGAAATCCTCATAAATTTACGCTGTTTAGCTCTCCTCTTCTTCACCGACATCGCTGGCTTCGCTTTCCTCGACGCGCTCGACACCGACCAGGTGCTCACCCTTTTTCAATTTGATCAAGCGCACGCCCTGCGTGTTGCGGCCTTGCACCGACACTTCATCGGCACGGGTGCGCACCAGCATGCCCTGGTCGCTGATCAGCATCAACTCGTTACCCTCCAATACCTGAATCGCACCGACGATTGCGCCGTTACGCTTGCTGGCTTGAATCGCAATCACGCCCTGGCCACCGCGACCAATAGTGGAAAACTCATCCACCGTGGTGCGTTTGCCGTAGCCGTTCTGACTGACGCTCAAAATCAGCGCGCCAGGCTGCGGCACCATCAGCGAGATGATTTTGTGCTCACCTTTCAACTTCATGCCGCGCACGCCGTGCGCGGTACGGCCCATTGGCCGTACATCCTCCTCGGAAAAACGGATTACCTTGCCGGACGTGCTAGCTAACATGATGTCGGATTTGCCATCGGTGATGGCCGTGCCAACCAGGTAATCGTCGTCATCGAGCTCGATCGCGCGCAAGCCAACACTGCGCTGGCGCGAGAAATTGGTCAACGGCGTTTTCTTAACCGTTCCTTTGGCCGTCGCCATAAACACATAGCGGTCTTCGGCGTATTCGCGCAACGGCAAAATGGAAGTCACGCGCTCGTCTGCGTCAAGCGGCAGCAAGTTGACCATCGGCCGGCCACGCGAGGTACGTCCTCCAAGCGGAATATGAAACACTTTCAGCCAGTAGACTTGACCCTTGTCGCTAAAGCACAAAATAATATCGTGTGTGCTGGCAATCAATAAATCTTCAACGAAGTCTTCGTCTCTTACCGACGTGGCGGTCTTGCCTTTGCCGCCACGACGTTGCGCCTGATACACATCGATAGATTGCGTTTTAGCGTAGCCGGCGTGCGAGATTGTAACCACGCGGTCTTCTTCGGTAATCAGGTCTTCCAACGTCAAATCATGCGCCGACTCGGTAATGACAGTACGGCGCTCATCGCCGTAGTCGTCGATAACTTGCTTGAGCTCTTCACGAATCACTTCAAGCAGACGGTCGGCGTCACCGAGGATCGTTAAATATTCGGCGATTTCATCGATTTTTTCCTGATATTCCTGCAACAGTTTATCGCTCTCCATGCTGGTCAAGCGATGCAGACGCAACTCCAGAATGGCCTGCGCCTGCTGCGGCGACAGGCGATAGTTGCCGTCGACAATACCGTAAACCGCGTCCAGATCTTGCGGCCGCGAGGCGCTGGCGCCCGCCCGTTCGAGCATACTCAGCACCGCAACGCCCGGCGGCCAGGCCTCGGCCACCAACTTGTTTCGCGCCGCGGCCGACGACGGCGAGGCTTTTATCAGCGCGATGATCGGATCGATGTTGGCCAACGCTACCGCAAGTCCTTCGAGAATGTGGCCGCGCTCGCGCGCCTTGCGCAACAGGAACAAGGTGCGCCGTGTGACCACCTCGCGGCGATGACGGATAAAAGCTTCGAGCAGTTGCTTCAGGTTCAGCAGCTTCGGCTGACCATCGACCAGCGCCACAACATTAATGCCAAACACCGCTTGCAACTGGGTTTGCGAATAAAGATTATTCAGCATCACCTCGCCCGACTCGCCGCGGCGTAACTCAATCACCACGCGCATTCCGTCTTTGTCGGATTCGTCGCGCAGCTCAGAAATGCCTTCGATTTTTTTATCCTTGACCAGTTCGGCAATTTTTTCGATCAGGCGCGCCTTGTTGAGCTGATAAGGCAGCTCGGTCACGATGATCGTTTCCCTACTGGTTTTTTCGTTGACTTCAATGTCGGCTTTGGCGCGCACATAAATGCGGCCTTTACCAGTACGATAGGCTTGCACAATACCGCCACGCCCATTGATGATCGCGCCGGTTGGAAAATCAGGGCCGGGCAGAATTTGCATCAACTCGTCAATGCCAAGCTCGGGGTTATCGATCAGCGCCAGGCAGGCGTTAACCACTTCGGTCAAATTGTGCGGTGGGATATTAGTCGCCATGCCCACGGCAATACCGGACGAACCATTAATCAGCAGGTTCGGCACACGCGCCGGCAAGACGTCGGGCATTTGTTCGGAGCCGTCATAGTTGGGCACGAAGTCGACCGTGTCTTTGTCGAGGTCGGCAAGCAGGTCGTGCGCAATTTTGCGCATGCGAATTTCGGTATAACGCATCGCCGCGGCCGAATCGCCATCGACCGAGCCAAAGTTGCCCTGCCCATCGATCAACATGTAACGTAACGAAAACGGCTGCGCCATGCGCACGATCGTGTCGTATACCGCCGTGTCGCCATGCGGGTGGTACTTACCGATCACGTCACCGACAATACGCGCCGATTTCTTGTAGGGTTTGTTCCAGTCATTACCGAGGACTTCCATGGCGAACAGCACGCGGCGGTGCACAGGCTTTAAGCCGTCGCGCACATCCGGCAAGGCGCGGCCGACAATAACGCTCATCGCATAATCGAGATACGATTGCTTCAGCTCGTCTTCGATATTGACGGGTACGATTTCTTTGGCTAGTTGACCCATGAACGTTTCTGTTCCCCAAACAAAACCGCGTTAAAACGCGGTTAAAAAATTCTTGTTACAATTCCGCAACGATGCCACCCAGCCATATCTTGCACCAGCGGTAACCGCGACGAATAAAACGACGAATCATAGCATATGCTGGCCGGTCTCTGGTAGAAACAAGCTGCGTCAATCGAGCGGCGCCTTCGACCACGCACGCCGGGATGGAGCAAGCCGGTTACGCTTGCGCTCACACGCGTGTCACAGTTCACTGGTATACTTTCGCACCATCCCGACAACACGGTAGATTGCCACATTGACCGATGCAGCCCGGCAGCAAAACGCCGAATTGATTATTTCCCCGCGCTGGCGGGGAAATCGCCAGCGCCGAAATACTGCGCAGCGGCACCACTTGCTTTACTGACATGTACTTCTTCCCCGACATCACGGTTGCCGTTGCGCTCGGCACCGACGGCGCGGGCAGCAATAATGACGTTAGCCTGTTCGCTGAAATGCACACCGCGGCCTTGCTCGCGAAAGGTGTTGCCGGCGAACTCGAAGCACAACCCATGTATCACCCCATGTCGCAATTGGTTTATACGCAATCCAGCCACCGGGTGAGCGATGTTTGGATTGCCGGCAAACTGCTGCTCAACAACCGCGCGCTGACCCAGATGAGTCTGCCCGCTCTAATCGACAAAGCCAACGATTGGCGCCAACGAATGGGATAACCCTTGAATACCAGTGACGAACACGCACCGACAGCGGCCAATGTCGACCCCGAAGAACTGGCAAAATTTTCCGCGCTGGCGAGCCGCTGGTGGGATACTAACAGCGAGTTCAAGCCGCTACACGACATCAACCCCTTACGCCTTGGCTATATCGACAGCCGCGTGCCGGTGGCAGGCAAAAGCGTGGTGGATATTGGCTGCGGCGGCGGCATATTGGCCGAGGGGCTCGCCCATCGCGGCGCCAAGGTGACGGCTATCGATATGGCCGCCGCTTCCTTGAACGTAGCCCGCCTGCACCTGCTGGAATCGAAACTGGATATCGACTACCAACAATGCACGGCCGAGCAGTTTGCCGACAAACACCCACAGTCATTCGATATTGTCACCTGTTTGGAAATGTTAGAACACGTGCCCGACCCCGAATCGGTAATACAAGCCTGCGCCCGACTGGTAAAGCCCGATGGGCATTTATTTTTTTCCACCATCAATCGCAACCTGAAATCGTATCTGTTCGCCGTGCTCGGTGCCGAGTATATTTTGCAATTGCTGCCCAAGGGCACACACGAATACACAAAATTTATCAAACCCTCGGAACTGGCAAGCTGGGTACGCGGCGCCAGGCTCGATCTCAAAGATGTAACCGGCATGTTATACAACCCATTGACCAAGCACTATTCGCTGGGTCGCGATGTCGGCGTCAACTACCTTGCTTATGCAGTTGCGCCCTGATGCGCAATATTGACGCCGTATTATTTGATCTGGACGGCACCTTGCTCGACACGGCTCCCGATTTTATCGTAGTGCTGCAAAAGTTGTGCGCGGAGAATAAATGCAGCTGCCCCGACGACGCTGCGATAAAACACGCCGTTTCACACGGCGCGCGCGCCATGGTGACGCTGGCGTTCGGGGTGACCGAGAATGAGCCAGAGTTCGAACCGCTGCGCGACCGGCTGCTGCAATTTTATAGCGAACATCTCGCCGTGCACACCACCGCATTCCCCGGCATAGACAGCGTGTTAGACTATTTGCAGGCAAACGCTATTGACTGGGGCGTTGTCACCAATAAGCCCTCCGCCTATGCCGAACCGTTGCTGAACACGATGGGCTTCGATCCGCCAGCCGGTGTGCTGGTATGTCCAGACCACGTGACCCATGCCAAACCACACCCCGAACCCTTGTTAAAAGCCGCCACACATCTCGGCTGCGCAGCGACGCGCTGCTTTTATGTGGGCGATCACAGGCGCGATATTGAAGCCGGCACCGCGGCGGGCATGCGCACAGTTGCCGCTTTGTACGGGTATATTGACCCGGCCGACCCCGCTCAGCATTGGGGCGCCGACTTTAGTATCGAGCAGCCGCAACAAATGATCGACATTTTGCAACAACTATCAACAGGCTAAGCTATGTTTAAATATTCAGCCCCAACAAACTTACTCGAGCAACGCGTAGTACTGGTGACCGGCGCCAGCGACGGCATTGGCAAAGCCGCCGCCATCAGCTACGCACAACATGGCGCTACCGTTATATTGTTAGGCAGGAACATCGGTAAGCTGGAACGAGTGTACGACGAAATCGAAAACCAGGGCTTGCCCCAACCGGCAATCTATACCCTCGATTTGGAAAGCGCACAGCCGCAAGACTACGAGCAACTCGGCGCCAGCCTTGGGCAGGAATTCAACCACCTGGACGGCCTGCTGCACAACGCCAGCCTGCTGGGCGAGCGTTGCCTGCTGGAACAAACGAACCCGTCTAGCTGGCAACAGTTAATGCATGTCAATGTCAACGCGCCGTTTCTGTTAACGCGCGCCCTGATGCCACTGCTGCGCCAGGCAACGCACGCTTCTATTGTATTTACCTCCTCCTCGGTCGGGCGCAAGGGCCGCGCCTACTGGGGTGCTTACGCGGTATCCAAATTCGCCACCGAAGGAATGATGGAGGTGCTGGCCGACGAACTGGAGAATACCTCCAACGTGCGGGCCAATAGCCTTAACCCAGGCGCTACCAATACCGCCATGCGCCGCGCCGCCTACCCGGCCGAAGATCCCGGCGCCAACCCGGCGCCGGACGCAATTTTACCCATCTACCTTTACCTGATGGGTGATGCCAGCATAGGCCAAACGGGCAAGCGCTGGGACGCACGAACTGGCCAGCCTGCCGAGTGAAACCGTCACTTTTTTGACTTTTATAGTGGCAAATATTCACTCCTTTGACTAAGTTTGAAATAGAGCCAGGGGGTTCTCCTACGTATCCGCCGTTAACCGTCTGTTTTTTATACACATTAACGCGACAGCCAAAAACTGGCATAGAACTGGCTATGCACTGATAGTCAGCTATGACATATAACGCTGTAAACCATGCAACGAACAGCGGCATCACTGCCGTCAATAGAGTGAAACGCAGTATGAGTAATGGAAATACGCGACCGACTGCCAACGCAGGCCGCGCTTTGTTACAGCAACCCTTGGCTGCAAGCGATGCGCCGCTGGATACTGAATACAAAGACAGGCGGCTACAACTCACGCACAATCTGGGCATCAGCCTGGATACGGCCAAACTGTTGGCGCTGTTTCACCGTGAAATGAAAGACCTGCTGAATGTCGCCGGAATTCATTTCGTTAATCACGACGCTGGTCTGGATATTGCCATTGCCAAACGAGCGGTACATTCCTGCCAATACCAACTAAAACTGGAGCAAGAAGATTTGGGCACCGTCGTATTTTCACGCGCCACGCGCTTTCACGAAAAAGAGCTGGCGCTACTCGAATATTTTATGACCCACCTGCTCTACCCGCTGCGCAACGCCTTGCTGTATCACAAAGCCCTGCGCATGGCCGAACGCGACCCGCTGACGGGTATGCGCAACCGGGTTGCCATGGTCAATAGCTTAAAACGCGAAATCGCGCTGGCTAAACGCCACAACGACTTTCTTTCCTTGCTGGTGATCGATATCGATAAATTCAAACAGGTGAACGACACTTACGGCCATATCGCCGGCGACCAAATTCTGCGCCAGGTGGCGGAGACAATTATGGAAACCGTGCGCCAGACCGATATGAGTTTTCGCTATGGCGGCGAAGAGTTTGTCGTGGTTCTGAGCAAGACTAATCTTGAGGGCGCGTACGTTATCGCGGATCGCCTGCGCCAGCTGGTGGAGCACAACGTGGTCACCTATAAGGAACAGGAGCTGCGCGTTACGATCAGTGTCGGCGCCACCCAACTCACGGAAGAAGACAATTTGAACGCTTTTTTTGATCGCGCCGATCAGGCCCTGTACCGCGCCAAAAACAACGGCCGTAACCGGGTGGAGTGCGCTGGCTAGTTTTTCTTTTTCCCCCTGCGCGGCCGCGCAGCTGATTGGCCGCGTGGCGGACGCGGTACTTGCAAACCCGCACGCTGATACAGCTTTCTAATTTCCGCCATACCGAGTTCATGGCACTGCCCCGCCCTGGTTTTTGACGGAATAAATACGTCACCGAAACGCACGCGTTTCAAGCGATTTACCTGCACATCCTGCGACTCCCACAAGCGCCGCACTTCCCGGTTACGCCCATCCATAACCACCACGTAATACCAGTGGTTAGTCCCGCGGCCACGGCCGACTTGAATATCGGTAAAGCGAGCGAGGCCGTCGTCTAACTCCACCCCGGCGCGCAAGCGATCGAGCATTGGTTCGTCAACTTCGCCCTGTATACGCACCGCATACTCGCGATCAATACCCGTCGACGGATGCATCAAGGCGTTAGCCAGTTCACCGTCGGTGGTAAACAACAGCAAGCCGCTGCTATTGATGTCGAGCCGACCGACCGCAATCCAACGCTCGTTACGTAGCTTCGGCAACTTGTCGAAAACACTGGGGCGACCCTCTGGATCATGGCGCGTACAGATTTCGCCGGCGGGCTTGTTGTAAAGCAGCACTTTGGCCAACCGCGCGCCAGCCCCTCGCGCCAGCGGTCTATCGTCGACAGCTATTTTATCGCGCGCCGTGACCCGGTCGCCGAGCGTGGCACGGCTGCCGTTGACCTTGACCCGGCCGCCCGCTATCCATTGCTCCATGGCACGGCGCGAACCCAGGCCTGCGCGGGCAAGCACTTTTTGTAGTTTTTCATCCATCGGCGTGTGATCGCGCTGCTGAGCTATCAACTATGCGACTGCGAATAGGCGGGCAGTTCGAGTTCAGCCGTGTCTTCGTCGGGGTCAACAATTGCGGCGTCGCCATCGACGGCAGCCGCGTCGGTTTCGCCCGCTGTAAGCCGTTCGCTGTCGGACTCGTTCGCCGCTTCTGCATCCGCTTCCGTCAATGCGGCTACCGGTTGTTCCGCGCTGGCATCAAGCCCGATTGTCATCGAAGCTTCCAGTTCGAGTTCCCGATTCAAGCTGGTAATTTCCTTGATGTCGGCAAGACTGGGCAGTTCACCGAGCGATTTAAGACTGAAATAATCGAGAAAGTCGCGGGTGGTGGCATACATGGCGGGCCTGCCCGGCGTATCGCGATGGCCAACCACTTTCACCCACTGACGCTCCAGCAGGGTTTTAATAATTTTGGTGCTCACGGCGACGCCGCGCACGTCTTCTATTTCGGCGCGGGTGATTGGCTGACGGTACGCTACGAGAGCCAATGTTTCGAGCAGCGCGCGCGAGTAACGCGCTGGCTTTTCTTCCCACAGGCGGCTTACCCACGTACCCAATTGCTGTCGCACCTGAAAACGAAATCCGCTACCGACCTGGCGCAGCTCAAAAGCGCGATCTTTACAGTCTTCGTCTATCTGCGCCAGCACTTCGCGAAACTGTGTGTGACTTGGGCGGCCGTTCGGGTCAAACAGACTACCCAGTTCTTGCAGCGATAACGCCCTGCCCGCCGCCAACAACGCGCCTTCAACAATAAGTTTGATTTGTTGCGAATCCATTATCCTTGGCTCCTCAGCAGGATCATTCGGCCACTTTTGCTTGCACGTGAATCGGTTCGAAGGCAGCTGTTTGCACGATATCTATCAGGCCCTCTTTGAGTAATTCCATAATCGCCAGAAACGTAACAACAACGCCACGGCGACCCTCTTCGACTGTAAACAGCGCATTGAAGGGCGCAAATTTTTCCGCACTGATCTTCTCCAGCACGTACGACATTTTCTCGCGCGTAGAAAGAGGCTCGAGCTGCACATGGTGATGCTCGAACATTTTCGCACGACGCATGACTTCCGACAGCGCCAGCATGATGTCGCGCAGATCAACGTCGGGGAGTGGACGTTCGGTTTTGAATTCAGGCGCCTCGGCGCGCACCACATGAAAATCGCGGCCGTCGCGCGGTAGTTGGTCAATATTTTCGGCGGCTTCCTTGAAGCGCTCGTATTCCTGCAAGCGCCGAATCAGCTGCGCCCGCGGGTCTTCCTCTTCACCGTCTTCGTCTTTGACGCGCGGCAATAACATGCGCGATTTTATTTCGGCCAGCATGGCCGCCATCACCAGGTATTCGGCCGCCAGTTCAAACTGCAGCGCATCCATGAGCTCTACGTATTGCATGTATTGCGCGGTGATCTCGGCGACGTTAATTTCCAGAATATCGAGATTTTGCCGTTTGATCAGATACAGCAGTAAATCCAGCGGCCCTTCGAACGTTTCCAGAATAATCGCCAGTGCGGCGGGCGGAATGTATAAATCGTGCGGAATCTCGGTTAACGTTTCGCCACGCACAATCGCGATCGGAGCAGGGTCGGTCGGGGTCGGGGCTTGCGCGGCGGTTGGTTCAGTCCGCGAGGCTTTATTAATAGGAATGATTTGCGCTTCTGTCACTCTAGTGCTTCTTCCCGCTGATAGTACTGTATTCAGAGTTCCGCGCGAGCAATAACGACATTAGCAGCGCATTATATCGAGTAAGCTAAAGGCTGGATATGAAAACCTGCCCAAGTCGCCGAGAAATAATTGGTAGATGCCGCCGGGTGCGCTAGTCAAAAACATCCACGGCGCCCTTGCCGGCGCGCAGAACATTCGGTATTTCATCGACAAATTCAACCACCGTGGTCGGCTCCAGCCCGCAAAACTCGCCGTCAATCACCAGATCGACCTCATGTTCCAGCCGCTCGCGCATATCGTAAGGATCCGTTAGCGGGTACTCATCGCCCGGCATAATCAAGCTGACGCTCATCAGCGGTTCGTTCAATTCATGCAGCAGGCCTTGCGCGACACAATTGTCCGGCACGCGCAATCCAATCGTTTTGCGCTTGGCATGCGACAGACGCCGCGGCACTTCCCGGGTCGCCGGCAAAACAAAGGTATAGGGCCCCGGCGTCAGCTGCTTCAAGGTGCGAAATACCGAATTACCCACTTTCGCGTAGTTGGCCAACTCCGACAGATCACGGCACATCAACGTAAAATTATGCTTGTTATCCAGCTTGCGGATACGCCGAATGCGCTGCAGCGCGGCCTTGTCGCCGATATGGCAGCCCAACGCGTAAGCCGAATCGGTTGGATAGGCAATCACACCGCCGCCGCGGATGATATCTGCAGCGTGCGCAAGTAAGCGATGCTGCGGATTTTCGGGGTGAATATGATAAAACTGGCTCATGGATTCAAACGCTTACGCCCCATTCTTCCCAAACCACATTGCAAGACTCTGGCATGACAGGCAAGTTGCCCAATGGCTGCCAGCGCGACTCGGGGTTATGAAAGTCACTGCCACAGCTAACCAGCAAATCAAATTGCTGCGCCAAGCGTCCCAGCGCCTTCGTGGTCGCACCCATTTGTGCGCCCGACACCAATTCTATACCGCGACCACCGGCGCTGACAAAATCCGCCAGCAGCGCGCGCTGTCGGGTTGCCGTCATCTTATATTTGGCCGGGTGTGCCAGCACGGCGATACCACCAGCGGCGTTAATCGCTGCGATAACATCGGCCAGCGCGGCCCAATCAATCTGCACGGCGGCCGGCTTGCCGTTACCGAGGCATTTTTTGAAGGCCTGTTCCGCATTTTCAAAGAAGCCCAGCGCAACCAGACTGTTGGCAATGTGCGGGCGGCCAATTTGGGTAGCGTGATCGATGTGTTCGTCCAAATAGTGTTCCACACCGGGCATACCCAGCTTTACCAGCTTGTGCGCAATTTTGGTGACGCGCCGCGCGCGGCGTTGCTGTTGCGCGCTTAACAGTTCGGCCAGGCAGGTATTCTCAGGATCAACATTCAACCCCAAAACATGGATGCCCTGACGGCCCCACTGGGTCGAGATTTCCACACCCGGGATCAGCGTTAGCGTCGTATTCTGCCCTTCGTTAGAGGCCAACCACCGGCGCGCCGCGAAGTAACCGGCTAGCGTATCATGGTCGGTGATCGCCAACACCGACACCCCTCTAGCCTGTGCCAGTTGCAGCAGATCGGCCGGCGCGAGACTGCCATCCGACGCCGTGCTGTGTGTATGCAAATCGAACGTCACAGGAAAAACACCATCAGTTGGCTCACTTCGACTAAAGTTTCTAGGTTAAACTAGACTTTTCAACAAGCGCGGCATTATATAGCGAATTCGATGAGACAACTGGCCGAATTACTTCCCATCGCACTGTTTTTCATTGCCTACAAAATGAGTGGCTATGAAATCAACCTTGGCGGTTTTCACTACACGTTTGACGGTATTTACTCAGCAACTCTGATATTGATTATCGCTACCTTCGTGCAAGTCGTGCTGACAAAACTGATCACCGGCGTTGTAGAAAAGCGCCTGTGGTTGCTGTTTGCGGTAGTGCTGGTCGCGGGTTCATTGACGCTGGCTTTCCACAACGATGTGTTTATCAAATGGAAGCCAACCGTTTTCAACTGGGGCCTGGCAGTGGCATTTTTGATTGCGCCGCTGATCAGCGACAAAAGCCTGATGGAACGCGCTATGGGTGGCCAAATCACCGTACCGAAAACCGCTTGGGCACAGCTAAACATCATCTGGATTGTGTACTTTGTTATTGTTGGCGCGCTCAATCTATACGTGGCGTTCGGCGGCTTTACACAAGCTTTCTGGGTCAGCTACAAGCTTTACAGCTCCATTGGTTTTACCATCTTGCTTTCGATCGTTACTGTGATTATCCTCGCACCGCATTTGAAAGAAGACAAGATCAAGAACCTGCCGCAAGATCAGTAACCACGAGCCAGCAAAAAATGTTATATGCCATCATCAGCCAGGATGTACCCGATAGCCTCGCGCTGCGTCAGCAAGCGCGGCCCGATCACCTCACACGCGTGCAACAACTTAAAACCGAGGGCCGTTTGTTGCTCGCCGGCCCGCACCCCGCCATTGATTGCGACACACCCGGCGATGCCGGCTTCACCGGCAGCCTCGTGGTTGCCGCATTCGACAACCTCGAGGCAGCACAAGACTGGGCCGACGCCGACCCGTATGTGGCCGCCGGCGTGTATCAATCTGTGGTGGTGAAACCCTTTAAAAAAGTATTACCCTAAAACACTTACAGATTATTTTTAATGTTCTTTAAAGGATAAATTGATGCTCGCGAGAAAATCAAGACTGTGCCAGTGGCTGGTCGGATCCCTGGCGCTATGCGCCGCTTCTGTCGGCATGGCCGAAAACCCCCGGGTCGTGATGCAGACGTCGCACGGCAACATTGTGCTCGAACTATTCGAGAAAGAGTCACCCATCAGCGTGGCAAATTTTCTTTCCTATGTTGATAAAAAGTTCTACGACAACACTATTTTCCACCGCGTGATTTCCAATTTTATGATTCAGGGCGGCGGCTTTACGGATGCCATGGAGGAGAAACCCACCGACGAGCCGATTGTGAACGAATCGAAAAACCGTCTGCATAACGAACGCGGTACGATCGCAATGGCGCGCACCAGCGATCCCGACAGCGCCACCGCGCAATTTTTTATTAATGTGCGCATGAATATCCCCCTGGACTACCGCATGGGAGAAGCCGGTTATACCGTGTTCGGCAAGGTCATTGAGGGTATGGACGCGGTAGACGATATCGCCATTCAGGCAACGCGCATGCTCGCCGGCCAGCAAGACGTTCCCAAGCAAGCGATTGTGATCGAGTCAGTGCGGCGACTCACAAACCCATGACCGTACAACTCAGCATTAACCTCAACAAGATCGCCCTGTTGCGTAACTCGCGCGATGGCGATTACCCCTGTTTGATCGAGCATGCGCGCATGTGTGTTGACGCTGGCGCGGCGGGCATCACCGTACATCCGCGCCCTGACCAGCGCCATATTCGCGCCCGCGATGTCGACGAACTGGCGGCGATGCTAAGCGTTGAATTTAATATTGAGGGCAACCCATTTGCCGGTGCGCGGTGCAGCGAGCGTGCGGAGGTCAACGATTACCCGGGCTTTATGGCGTTGATTGAGCGGGCTAAACCCGCGCAATGCACGCTGGTGCCCGACTCCAGCGCACAGCTCACGTCGGACCATGGTTTTGATCTAAGCGCACAATGTGAAGCGCTAAAACCGGTAATCGAAGCCTGCCATGCGGCGGGCAGCCGGGTGAGCTTATTTATGGACGCCGATCCGACGCAAATCAGGCGGGTAAAAGAAACTGGCGCCGACCGCATCGAACTGTATACCGGGCCATACGCGCTGGCGTTTAGGGAGAACGCCGAGGTCGACAAGGTTTTTCAAGCCTTTTGCGACGCGGCCAAGGTTGCTCTTGATTGCGGCTTGGGCGTGAACGCCGGGCATGATTTGAACCTGCATAACCTGCCACTGTTTGCGCAATTGCCTGGCTTGCTCGAAGTCTCTATAGGCCATGCATTCACGGTAGACTGCATTCGCATGGGTTTGACCAATACCATCGCCGCTTACAATAAATGTCTGGCGGACTGACGGCCTAAGGACTCGCCCAAACACTGCTTTCGCCACCTCCTGGTTCTGCGGCGCCACTGCCAAACCGAAGCTGGCTCGATACGGTCCGGCCATGGTGAGGATGGCGCGCCGTTCGAGCTCAAACGCCGAATTCCGAGGATCCTGTGGCGCAGTCCGCACAGCGTACGGTTGCACGTCCAACATTACGTCTGGCTCCGTTCATACGAATCAAGAGGTGCACATCATTTTCGCGCTCAACTGCGGTTTCTAGCATCATTTTACCCATCACACTCCGAGGCAGAGGCAGTCTATTCCAATCCTAGAATGAGTCTGAACGGAGTGTTTCGTTCAGGTTAA
>CAZJDL010000038.1:0-30474 GCA_964544755.1 uncultured Pseudomonadales bacterium
CATTAAGAGCTTGTGCATACTTTCGTGATCCAACTGCGGTTTCTAGGATTATTGTTCCCGTTTCGCTTGCGCGACACGCAGAATAGCACGGATTGTTAGCGCTTGAATTGGGGGAATGGTGGGCCTTGCTGGACTCGAACCAGCGACCAATCGATTATGAGTCGATTGCTCTAACCAACTGAGCTAAAGGCCCTCTTAGAATGGCTTTCGCCATTATACTAGGAATTGTACTGAGATCCTCGGATGATGCGTCGAACGCTCTAACTAACTAAACCACGAACCCTCGCTAAACTGCTTCTCATTTCACGTGGCCAGCAAGCAAAAGTCCGACGCCAGCGCTGCTGGTAAATCCTGAACCAGCAGCGCCAGTATTGTACGCCAATTACTACCCGTCGAGGAAGCTGCGCAGATGGTCCGAGCGGCTGGGGTGGCGTAATTTACGCAAGGCTTTGGCTTCGATTTGACGAATGCGCTCGCGCGTTACGTCGAACTGTTTGCCCACTTCCTCCAGTGTGTGGTCGGTATTCATGTCGATGCCGAAGCGCATTCGCAGCACTTTAGCCTCGCGTGCGGTCAGGCCGGCCAGCACATCTTTGGTTGACTCTTCCAGCCCGGTACTCGTTGCCGACTCTACCGGCGATACGATGGTGCCGTCTTCGATAAAATCACCCAGATGCGAATCTTCGTCGTCACCGATCGGGGTTTCCATGGAGATCGGTTCTTTGGCAATTTTCAACACTTTGCGCACCTTTTCTTCCGGCATTTCCATGCGCTCGCCGAGTTCTTCCGGCGTTGGCTCGCGGCCCATCTCTTGCAGCATTTGCCGCGAAATGCGGTTCAGCTTGTTGATCGTTTCGATCATGTGAACCGGAATACGAATGGTGCGCGCCTGATCGGCGATTGAGCGTGTGATTGCTTGGCGGATCCACCAGGTGGCGTAGGTTGAAAATTTGTAACCACGGCGATATTCAAACTTGTCAACCGCTTTCATCAAACCAATGTTGCCTTCCTGAATCAAATCGAGAAACTGCAAACCGCGATTGGTGTATTTTTTGGCGATGGAAATCACCAGGCGCAGGTTGGCCTCTACCATTTCTTTCTTGGCGCGACGCATGCGGGCATCGCCCAGCGACATGCGGCGGCTGATTTCCTTGATGTCAGAAATGTGCAATCCGGTCGACGCGGCTACCGCCGTCAACTTCTTCTGCGCGCGCACAATTTCGGGTCTGGCAATCAGCAATTTTTCCGCCAGGTCTTTGTGCTTCTTGATTTGAGTGTCGATCCAGTTGCTCTCGGCCTCGTAGCTCTGAAATTCCTGCAGAAACTTTTTGCGCTTCATGCCGGCCTCGCGCACACAAATCTTCAGGATCAGGCGCTCCTGACGGCGAACTTCGGAGATCACATCGCGCACACGTCTTGCCAGTGGGTCTAACTGGCGCGGCGTCAGCTTGAAGAATTTGAATACCTCGGCGCGTGCAGCGAGGTGCTTTTGCGCCTGCTCACTGTAGCGCCCATATTTCTCAATCGCCCGCACCGATTTGTCGTACTGTTTGCGCAAGCTGTCGAAGCGTTTTTTCGCCTCAACCGGGTCTGGCCCATTGTCTTTTTCGTCGTCCTTATCTTTTTTATCTGTTTTATCGGTTTTATCGGTTTTATCGGTTTTATCGGCTTTATCGGCTTTATTTTTATTTTCTGCGGCAGATTCGGCAGCAGCGGCCACCTGGCTGGCCGACGGTACGTGCTCCATCGGGTTCAGGTAGCCGGTAAGAATATCCGCCAGCCGACGTTCTTCTTTCTTGACCAATTCGTATTCCGACAAAAGATGCTCAACCGAGCCAGGGAATAAAGAGATTGCCGACATGGATTCACGGATACCCTCCTCGATACGCTTGGCGATGACTATCTCGCCCTCGCGGGTCAGCAACTCTACAGTGCCCATCTCTCGCATATACATACGCACCGGGTCAGTCGTGCGGCCCACTTCGGTCTCGACGGCGGCGAGCGCCGCGGCGGCCTCGGCGGCGGCGATTTCGTCAGCCGAGTCGTCTTCGTTTAGCAGCAGGGTGTCGGCATCAGGCGCCTCTTCAAAGACCTGAATACCCAGGTCGTTGATCATTTGAATAATGTCTTCAATCTGATCCGGATCGGCGATGTTTTCGGGCAGGTGGTCATTGACCTCGGCGTAGGTCAAATAGCCTTGTTCTTTTCCGCGAGCAATAAGTACGCGTAACCGCGACTTTTGCGAGGTTTTGGGTTCATTCATGTAGGCGTCTATCCGAGAGTATTGGCAAAGTTAGCCGGCCATTATAGCCGATAAAGCTATCAACTACTAAGTTTAGGCTGATGTAAATATGACCGCCGGTAGCACTGGACGTTTTGCATGCTGGTTTGCTCTCATTTCTTGCCTCCGCTCAACAATTGTGCAAGTTCGGCGCGCTGCTGCTCATCCAAACTGGACTCACGTGCAACTGTCAGTAATTGGCGTACGCGAGCCTCTGGTTGCAGCTTTTCAATTTTTTTGACCGTATCAATAAACTGTCGTTCAATGCCCGCCTCAAATTCCACCGTGTCACCGCCGTCTCGCCGCAGTATGTCAACGCCTTCACGCAAAAGTTCAATGCCGCGACCGCACAGACCGCTCAATTTTTCACCTTCCGGCTTGCCGTACCAATAGCCAAGCAGCACACCGGTGGAAGATTCCGGCCGCCGGTGCAGCAGCTTTAACAGCTCGGTTAATAGCTGAATGTCGGCGTCAGGTAGTTGTTCCAGCACCGATAGACTGGCTACCTGGCTGGCTAATTGCGGCCTGTAGAGCAGCACGCTGATAGCCGATTCCGCCAAACTGAAAGTTTCCGGGGCACTGCTGCTGCGCCGGGCCGGGCGCTGGATAGGCTCCGCGTTGACGGCTGATCGGTCAACCGTCGGCTCGGCACGCTGCTTGGCCAGGCGGGTCACCGTATCAACCGCCAGGCCGGTGCGCTGACCCAGCTCAGCCAGCATTAGCGCGCGAAAGGCGCCGTCGGGCAATTTCTGCACAAATTCCAACGCCAGTTGGCTGAGCCGCGCTTTGCCATCCGCCGTGTTTGTGTCTACGTTTTCCGCGACTGCGTCGAATATATATTCAGACAACGGCGTGGCGGTCGCCAGCCGTTGCTCAAACTGGGCGGCGCCTTCGCTGCGCACCAGTGTGTCTGGATCTTCACCGGCAGGCAACAGCAGGAACCGCACCTGACGGCCGTCTTCCATCAATGGCAGCACGGTATCGAGCGCACGCCGGGCGGCACTCAAGCCGGCCGCGTCGCCGTCAAAACAGAACACGATTTCGGGACAATGGCGAAACAGGAGTTGCAAGTGAACCGCGCTGGTGGCCGTGCCCAGGGTCGCGACTGCGCAAGTGATACCCTGCTGGGCCAGCGCGATAACATCCATATAGCCTTCCACGACCAGCACTTTACTCAGGTGTTTATTGGCCTGGCGCGCTTCAAACAAACCGTACAGCTCTCGGCTTTTGTGAAAAACGGGTGACTCTGGCGAATTCAGGTATTTTGGCTTTTCATCGCCGAGCACACGACCGCCGAAAGCGATTGTGCGGCCGCGGGAGTCGCGAATGGGGAACATGATGCGATCGCGAAAGCGGTCGTAAAGACGGTTCTCGTCACGACTGACCAGCATGCCACTTTGCAGTAATAGCTCAACTTTGTCGTTGTCAGCCCGAACCTGGCTTAGCAGGTTTTCCCAGCCGGGCGGCGCGTAGCCGACGCCAAATTGCGCGGCGATAGCGCCAGTCAAGCCGCGTTCTTTTAGATACGCTTGGGCGACGGCAGCCTGTTTGTGCTCGCGCAATTGGCGCCGATAGAAACGGTCGGCTTGCGTCAGCGTGTCGTACAGATTATGTTTTTTTGCGGTCTGCGCGTGTTCAGTGGCCGTTTCGCGCGGCACTTCCAGTCCGCACTTGGCGGCCAGTTGCTCAACAGCGACAGGGAACTCCAGTCGCTCGTATTCCATCAAGAAACCGATGGCATTGCCACCCACTCCGCAGCCAAAACAATGGTAGAACTGTTTCTCCGGCTGCACGCTGAAGGATGGCGTTTTTTCGTCATGGAACGGGCAACAAGCCATAAAATTACGACCCGACTTGCGCAGACTGACACGTGAGTCGATCACGTCGACTATATCGACGCGTTCGAGTAGCTGATCAATAAACTCTTGCGGAATGCGACCGGGCATAGAAAAGTATGCTGCAACAGGGTTAAACCAGGTTAAACGGAAGGTCTAGTGTAGTGTATTGAATATAGCGCTGATATAGCCACATGAACGCAGCCTATCAATCGGCCGCCCAGCCGATTTACAGCGTGCTTGCAGCGTGCCTGGCTAACCCGTCAGCGCGGCTTTGATCTGCCGGCTAACCTGGCTCATATCGGCGCGGCCCTGCAATTGTGGTTTGAGCATGGCCATGACCTTGCCCATATCCTTCATCGAACCGGCGCCGGTTTGTTCGAGTGCTGCCGCGACTAATTGATTAATTTCATCCGCACTCAGCGCGGCAGGCATAAATTCTTCAATTACGGTGATCTCAGCCGCTTCTATATCAGCCAGTTCCGGACGGCCACCGGCGGTAAATTGTTCAATCGAGTCTTTGCGCTGTTTTCTCATTTTATCCAGCACCGCCAGCACGCGTGTATCGTCAACGTCGATACGCTCGTCGATTTCTATACGTTTTATTTCGGCTTGAATCAGGCGGATAGCGCCCAGGCGCGGCTTGTCTCTGGCGCGCATGGCGTCTTTCATTGCCGCGGTGAGTTGTTCTTTCAGAGGTATGTCAGCCATGCGGTAGCACTACTTATTTATATAGATGATTGCAGCGGCACGCCAGAGCCGGTTAACAAACCCTAATACAAACGTTTTTGTTTGCGGTTTTCGCGCGATATTTTCTTGGCGTGGCGCTTCACGGCCGCCGCGGCCTTACGCTTGCGCACCGATGTAGGTTTCTCGTAAAACTCGCGGCGCCGCACTTCGGCCAGCACGCCGGCCTTCTCACAAGAGCGCTTGAAGCGGCGCAGTGCGATATCAAAGGGTTCGTTGTCTTTCAGCTTAATGGCAGGCATTCATTGGTTCCACATTGTCCAAATCTTAAGGGGCGCAAAGTTTAGCTCGCTGACTGCTAAATTGCAAAAGCGCTGTCGCCGCCAGGGCGCTTTGATTACTATAGACCACCCTCACACTAGGAGACTGACGGGTTATTAGAACGGTATGCGCGTACTCGGCATAGAAACCTCCTGCGATGAAACGGCCGTCGCCATTTACGACAGCAGCGCCGGCCTGCTTGGCCATGCGCTGCATAGCCAGGTTGATTTGCATCTGGACTACGGCGGCGTGGTGCCAGAATTAGCCTCGCGTGATCATGTGCGCAAATTGCTGCCGCTGCTGCGCCAGGTAATGACCGCCGCCGATACGAAGGCGGGTACTATCAACGGCATTGCCTACACGGCCGGGCCAGGTCTGGTAGGCGCTCTGCTGGTGGGCGCCGCATTCGCCCGGTCGCTGGCCTACGCCTGGGATCGACCGGCAATCGGCGTGCATCATATGGAAGGCCATTTGCTGGCGCCCATGCTGGAAGAACAAGCACCGCCCTTCCCCTTTATTGCACTGCTGGTTTCCGGCGGTCATACGATGTTGGTGCGGGTCGCGCGCATCGGCGCCTATGAAATTCTGGGCGAATCCCGCGACGACGCAGCTGGAGAAGCGTTCGACAAGGCCGCCAAGATGTTGGGGCTGAGCTACCCTGGCGGCCCACAAATTGGCAAACTGGCCACCCAGGGTGTGGCCGGGCGCTTCGAGTTTCCGCGCCCCATGGTGAACCGGCCAGGACTGGATTTCAGTTTCAGTGGCTTAAAGACTTTTACCTTGAACACCGTTAACGAACAACAAGACGCCCACGGGCAACTGCAACCGCAAGACCGCGCCGATATTGCACTGGCCTTCGAAGCCGCCGTGGTCGACACCCTCATCATCAAGTGCCGGCGCGCGCTTAAGCAAACCCGCTTAAAACATTTGGTGATTGCCGGCGGCGTCAGCGCCAATCTACGCTTGCGCGCCGACTTAAGCCGCGCGGCGCAGAACGAAGATTTCACAGTGTACTACCCAAAGCAGGAGTTTTGCACCGACAACGGCGCGATGATTGCCTATGCAGGTTGCCAACGCCTGCTGGCCGGCGAGTGCGCAGACCTTAGTTTCGCCGCACGACCGCGCTGGCCGCTGGATACACTGCCCGCAATTTAAGGGGTCATCCCAGGATCATCAGTGGACATTGTTTTTATACACGATCTGCAAATTGCCACCGTCATCGGTGTTCATGGCTGGGAACGCGAGGTGCGGCAAACGCTATCACTGGATTTGGAAATGGCGGCCGACGTCGACACAGCGGCCAGTTCCGACAACGTGCGCGATGCTTTGGACTACCAGGCGGTAGCCGAACGGGTCACCACTTTGGTGGCGAGCAGCAAATGCCAGTTGCTGGAAACCCTGGCCGAACGCGTGGCCGAGCTTGTGTTAAACGATTTTGCGGTAAGTTGGTTGCAGCTGCGCGTGAGTAAGCCGGGCGCAATATCTAACGCCCAAGCCGTGGGAGTAGTGATTAAACGCGAGGCGCGTGGTTAGCCACGGGTCAGGCGTAGTCGCCTTTGTAGCTACCCTGAAAAGCCGCCAACGCAGCCACACGCTGCGTGCGAATCTGCTGCGCCAGTTTGGCGCCCCTCAACCCTCGCTCGACCAGGCTCCTGATATTCACGGCTTCGCAGGAGTCCAGCGCCGCGCGCAGATAATCGGCCTGCCGATAGGGCTGCTTGTCCAGACCGGCACGACCGCGCGCATCCGCCTCGCTGGCGAGCAGAAAATTGGTAAATAATTGCGGCCGGCGCCAGACATCGAGCGCTTGAAACAGTTTCAAGACGGTGGCCGGTTTCAGCGCCAGTGCGCGATGACAATGCAAATGCCACTCGCACACCTTCAGCGCCAGGCGGCGGTACTCTTTTGGCACGCGCAAACGGGCGCATACCTGTTCCACCAAAGGACAGCCAAGTTTCTCGTGGCCATGATGGCTCGGCAACGCCGGCGCCGGTGTGACACCCTTGCCCAGGTCGTGCAGCAATACCGCAAAGCGCACCGCGGTAGAACCTTGCAATTCCGCGGCCTGTTCAAGAGCGAGCAAAATATGCTCGCCGGTGTCGATTTCCGGGTGGTGTTCTGGCGGCTGCGGCACACCAAATAGCCGATCTACCTCAGGGAAAATTATCTGCAACGCATCGCAATCGCGCAGCACACGAATAAACTGCTGCGGGCTTGGCGTCGCCAGTCCCTTCACGCATTCCTGCCACACCCTCTCGGCTACCAGGTCATTTAATTCGCCGCTGCTTGCCATGGCCCGCATTACGCCCAGCGTTTCTGGCGCGACGCTAAAGCCGAGGTGGGCGAAACGGGCCGCGAAGCGCGCCACGCGTAACACCCGTAGTGGATCTTCCTCAAACGCGGGAGACACATGGCGCAACTGCCTGGCGGCGAGGTCCTGCCGGCCGTTGTAAGGATCGATCAAAGTGCCATCCGCATCTTGCGCGATAGCGTTAATCGTCAGATCGCGGCGCAGCAGATCCTGTTCCAACGTGACCGCCGGTGAACTATCGCAAGCGAAGCCGGTATAGCCACGGCCGGTTTTGCGCTCAACCCGCGCCAATGCGTATTCTTCGTGGGTTTCGGGGTGTAGAAACACCGGGAAATCCTTGCCCACTTGCTTGTATCCGTCAGCCAGCATAGCGTCTGGTGTAGCGCCAACGACGACCCAGTCGCGCTCGGTCACGGGCAACTCAAGCAGCGCATCGCGCACTGCACCACCAACCAGGTAGGTTTGCATAGCTATCTCAGTAGGATGCCGGTACGACAGGAGCGGTGATTATAACAATCACCGGCAACGAACGGTGTGAGCGCGCTCTTCAGCCGCCTTTTTTGGCCGGCGGGCAGTGGAAACTGGCAACGATTTCGTCGTTGTGCACCGAGTCCAGGTGCACGTCGAAACCCCAGAGGCGGTGCAGATGCTTCAGTACTTCGTCGGCGCTGTCGCCCAACGGCTTGCGCTTGTACTGGAAATGGCGCAGGTACAACGCCCGGTTGCCGCGCCGGTCGACATTATAGACCTGTATATTCGGTTCGCGGTCACCGAGATTGTACTGCCCGGCCAGCGTTTCACGAATGTACTGATAGCCAGGCTGGTCATGGATCGCGCTGATTTCTATTTCATCGAGGTTGTCGTCGTCAAGCACGCAAAACAATTTCAGGTCGCGAATGACCTTGGGCGACAGATACTGTTGGATAAAACTCTCGTCTTTAAAATTGCGCATGGCAAAGTGCAGCGTTTCCAGCCAGTCGCTACCGGCGATATCGGGAAACCAGTGCTTGTCTTCCTCAGTCGGATTTTCGCATATGCGGCGAATATCCGACATCATGGCAAACCCTAGCGTGTAGGGGTTGATGCCGCTGTAATACGGACTGTCGAAATCGGGCTGAAACAGCACGTTGGTGTGTGCCTGCAAGAACTCAACCATAAAGCCGTCGGTCACCAGCCCTTCATCGTACAGGCGATGCAAAATCGTATAGTGCCAAAATGTCGCCCAGCCCTCGTTCATCACCTGGGTCTGGCGCTGCGGATAAAAATATTGACCAATTTTGCGCACAATACGTAGCACTTCACGCTGCCAGGGTTCCAGCAGGGGCGCATTCTTCTCGAAAAAATACAGTATGTTTTCCTGCGGCTCTGACGGAAAGCATTCCTCTTCCTGCGCGTTGCCGCTGGTATCTCGCCGCGGAATAGTCCGCCACAGGCGGTTGATCTGGCGCTGCAAATGTTCTTCGCGCTCGTGCTGCCGCTGTTTTTCCTTGGCCGCTGAAATAGGATACGGCCGCTTGTAACGATCGACGCCGTGATTCATCAGCACGTGACACGAGTCCAGCACCGCCTCTACTTCGTCAACGCCGTGGCGCTGTTCGCATTCGGCAATATAGTTGCGCGCAAACAGCAGGTAGTCGATGATTGATTCGGCATCAGTCCAGGTGCGAAACAGATAATTACCTTTGAAAAAAGAATTGTGCCCATAGCTTGCATGCGCAATCACCAGCGCCTGCATCATCATGGTGTTCTCTTCCATCAGGTAGGCGATGCACGGGTCGGAATTGATGACGATTTCATACGCCAGACCCATTTGACCGCGCTTGTAACTATTCTCGGTGCTTAAAAAATGCTTGCCGTAAGACCAGTGGTGATAGCCCAGCGGCATGCCCGACGACGCGTAAGCATCCATCATTTGTTCGGAGCTGATCACTTCAATCTGATTTTTGTAAGTATCAAGCTTGAACGACTTGGCGACCCGTGCGATTTCGGCTTCGTACTCCTCAATCAGCTCGAAGCTCCATTCAGACTCGGTTGATATAGGCTGACGTCGCCTGCCGCCGGCTGTTGCAGGTATCGATTCAGGCTTCATGCCGCCTTCCTTTGAAACAGCTGCCTGAACACCGAGTAGATATCGCGCGTATCAACGATCTGTTGCAGAGCAAAGTAGCCTTTGAACTGCTCCTTAACCAGAGAATAGGACTCCCACAACGCCTGGTGCTCGCGCGGGGTGATTTCCACATAGGAATAATGTTGCACGTGCGGCATGATATCGTTGACTAACAGATCGAAACAGGTTTGCGAATCGTCGTTCCAGTTATCACCATCGGATGCCTGCGCACCATAAATGTTCCATTCCTCCGCCGGGTAACGGTCGTGCATGATTTTTTTCATCATCTGCAGGGCGCTGGAAACAATCGTGCCACCGGTTTCGCGCGAGTAAAAAAACTCCTCTTCGTCAACCTCTTTGGCGCTGGTGTGATGGCGTATAAACACGACCTCGGTGCGATCATAGTTACGCTGCAAAAACAAATACAGCAAAATAAAAAAGCGTTTGGCGATATCTTTGGTGGCTTGATTCATCGAGCCCGACACATCCATCAAGCAAAACATCACCGCCTTGGAACGCGGCAGAGGCACTTTGGTATTCAGATTGTACTTCAGGTCGAAGGTGTCGAGAAAAGGTATGCGGCCAACCCGAATCCGCAGTTTCTTGATCTGCTCTTCCAACACCAGTAAACGATGGCTGTTGTCTTCCAGTGCCGCGTCCTCGGCCTGCAATGCTTCATATTCCGCCAGCAACGCGCGCAGCTCACGGCGCGGCCTGCCCACCAGCGCTATGCGTCGCGCCAGCGCGCCGCGCATGGAGCGCACAATATTGATCTGGTTTGGATTACCGACATTGCTATAACCCGCGCGCACGGATTTAAACACGTCGGAACCGGCGAGCTGGCGTTTTACCAGGTTAGGCAGCTCCAGACCTTCAAACATCACTTCGAGAAACTCTTCGTGCGAGATTTGAAACTGAAACTCGTCCATGCCCTCGCCGCTGTCGCTGGCGTTGCTACCGCCACCACCGGCCCGTCCTTTGGGGCGTGGAATACGGTCGCCCTTGACAAACTCTTTGTTGCCCGGATGAATGACGCGGCGCTCGCCGCCAGCACCGTGGCCGAATATCGGCTCGGATACATCGCCGGCGGGAATACTGATTTTTTCGCCGCGATCGATGTCAGTAATAGAGCGCCCGGAAATAGACTCTTCTACCGCGCGCTTGATATGTTTACGGTAACGGCGCAGAAAGCGTTGCCGATTGACCGTACTTTTATTTTTACTGTTCGGCCGACGATCAATAATATAGCTCACGCACTAAACTCCATCCAATACCGTTGTTGTGCTTGCTATTGTGATTTCCGCACCCGCACATACCATTCCGACAGCAGGCGCACTTGCTTCTCGGTGTAGCCCCGCTCCACCATACGTTCGACGAACTCGCTGTGTTTGGTTTTTTCATTGGTGCTGGATTTGGTG
Source organism: uncultured Pseudomonadales bacterium (assembly GCA_964544755.1). Lineage (GTDB taxonomy): Bacteria > Pseudomonadota > Gammaproteobacteria > Pseudomonadales > JAUIET01 > JBBKXJ01. Next base: position 10,961 of record CAZJDL010000038.1, read on the forward strand.
CTAAACGAAATAACTGGCAACAAGTCTTCGGTGTTGGAGAACATTTTTTTCTCGATCACGGTGCGCAGTTTTTCGTAACTGGTCCAGGCGGGATTGTGACCGGCGTTGCTGGCGCGCGCGCGCAGCACGAAGTTCACCACCTCGTTACGGAAATCTTTCGGATTACTGATACCGGTGGGTTTCTCTATTTTTTCCAGCTCTTCGTTCAAGGCGCCACGATCGAGAATCGCACCGGTTTCAGGGTCGCGGTATTCCTGATCCTGAATCCAGAAATCCGCATAGGTGACATAGCGGTCAAAAATATTCTGCCCGTATTCCGAATAGGATTCCAGATACGCTGTTTGAATTTCCTTGCCAATAAACTCAACATACCGCGGCGCAATAAACTCTTTCAGGAAGCGCAGGTATTTTTCCCGCGTGTCGGACGGAAACTGCTCCTGCTCGATTTGCTGCTCAATCACATACATCAAATGCACGGGATTAGCCGCCACTTCGCCGGGGTCGAAATTAAACACCTTAGACAAAATTTTGAACGCAAAACGGGTCGACAGCCCACTCATGCCTTCATTAACACCAGCGGCATCGCGGTATTCCTGCAGCGACTTGGCTTTCGGGTCGGTGTCTTTCAGGTTTTGGCCATCGTACACGCGCAGCTTGGAGTAAACATTCGAGTTCTCGGGCTCGACAATGCGCGACAGCGCCGTAAATTGCGCCATCATGCGCAATGTATCGGGTGCGCACGGTGCTTCGTACAAGGAGCTATTCTGCAACAACTTCTCGTAGATTTTCACCTCTTCCGAAACGCGCAGGCAGTACGGCACCTTGACAATATAAACGCGGTCGATAAACGCCTCATTGTTTCTATTATTTTTAAACGACTGCCACTCCGACTCGTTGGAGTGGGCGAGGATTATGCCGTCAAACGGAATTGCGCTGAGACCCTCGGTGCTATTATAGTTGCCCTCCTGGGTCGCCGTTAGCAACGGGTGCAAGACCTTGATCGGCGCCTTGAACATTTCTACGAATTCCATCAAGCCCTGGTTGGCGCGGCACAGGCCGCCGGAAAAGCTGTAAGCGTCAGGGTCGTTCTGCGGGAAATCTTCCAGCATACGAATATCGACCTTGCCCACCAGCGAAGAAATGTCCTGGTTGTTTTCGTCGCCGGGTTCGGTTTTGGTAATGCAGATTTGATCGAGTATCGACGGGTACAGTTTGACAACTTTGAACTGGCTTATATCGCCGTTGAATTCGTGCAGGCGCTTTACCGCCCACGGTGACATAACGCTCCTCAGGTAACGCGGCGCTATGCCGTAATCTTCTTCAAAAATAACCGCGTCTTCGCGCGGATCGAACAAGCCCAGCGGCGACTCAAATACCGGCGACCCCTTCAGCGCATAAATGGGCTCTTTCTGCATCAACTCTTTCAGTTTTTCAGCGAGAGAGGACTTACCACCGCCAACCGGCCCGAGTAAATACAGAATTTGTTTCTTTTCTTCCAGGCCCTGGGCGGCATGGCGGAAATACGAAACTATTTGCTCTACGCACTCTTCCATGCCGTAGAAGTCGGCGAACTCGCTGTACCGCTTGATGATTTTGTTAGAAAAAATGCGGCTCAACCTGGCAGTGCTTGAAGTGTCAACCAGCTCGGGTTCACCGATGGCCGCCAGTAAACGCTCCGCCGGGCTGGCATAAACGCGGGGGTCTTGTTTACACAGTGCGAGATATTCTTGTAAAGAACACTCTTCCTCTTGAGTTGCTTCGTAACGCCCTTGATACCGCTCAAATATACTCATGGTGTCAACATTCCTCGGTAAAATTACAGTTTGCTAAATTACCTTGCACGTGACCGAGTTTATCCCTGTGTCTCGCACAGCGCAATCGAACTCTCTACAAATAAGCATAGCTTTTATAAATTAGACAACCAGGAAATGACGGGCGTAGATTTTATCTGGCGCCGAACAAGCCGGCGAAAATCACCCTAAAAAAAGTAATCCACTGACAATATTTTGCGAGGCAGCGAAGTTTAGCTCAGTAATTGAACGATACTCGCTTTTCTAACAACCATAAGAAATTAGAACGTGTTTTCTATATAAGAATTTATTCTTGGGTGTTTTTAAATCAACGAACAATCACAGGAAAATAATTTTTCGTTGTCGAGCTGCAGCAACGTTAGCCTGCCGCCCCATGCGCAACCCGTGTCCAGCGCATAGACATTTGCCGGGGCGGCTTTGCCTTGCAGCGCGGCCCAATGACCGAAGATGATTTTTTCGTGCCGCGTGCGGCGCTTCTTATGTTGGAACCAGGGCAGGTAACCAGACCTCTTCGATACCGTACTGCCTTTGTCCTTCAGGTCAAGCTTGCCGCCGGCCGTGCAAAACCGCATGCGCGTCAGGTAATTAACGATGCAGCGCAAGCGCTTGTAGCCAGTTAGATCATCATTCCACTGTCTCGGCCCAGCGCCGTACATGTGCGCGAAAAAAGCCTGCGCATCCTCACCCTGCAAGCTCTGCTCCACTTCGGCCGCGAGCTGCAGCGCGCGTTCCAGTGTCCAGCAAGGCGGAATGCCGGCGTGCACCATGGTGAAGCCAAGCTGGGGATCGCGATACATAAGGGGCTGGCCGCGCAACCAGGCCAGCAACGCCCCACAATCAGGCGCTTCCAGCACATCAGCGAGGGTGTCACTTTTGCGCAGCCGCTGCGCCCCACTGCCAATGGCCAGCAAATGCAAGTCGTGATTTCCCAGCACAATTTTGCACTGCCCACCCAGGTCTTTTAAATACCGCAGCGTCGCCAGCGATTGCGGGCCACGATTGACCAGGTCACCGACCACCCACAGCCGATCAAGGCTGGCGTCGAAGGCGACACTGTCAAGCAAACAGCGCAGCGAATCGTGACAGCCCTGAATATCACCCACCGCAAAGGTTCTCATTGCGTTGTCAGGGCCTGTTGACGGGCGCTAGTGTGCTGTAACGAATAAAGTGTACCTATCAGAAGTCATCAAGTTAGTCAGTGCAAGGCGTTGGGATAGACCAGCGAGAACGCTGCAATGGGCGCGTCAAACGTGTCACCGTCGGTACTCAACATTTGGTAGCTGCCTTCCATAACGCCCACCGGAGTTTTGATGACGGCGCCACTGGTGTAACGATAGCTTTCACCACTGGCCAGGTGCGGCTGTTCACCGACGACTCCCTCACCACGCACTTCCTGTTCTTCGTTGTTGCCATCGGTAATACGCCAGTAACGCCTGAGCAGCTGCGCCGCTTTCTCGCCGCGATTGGTAATGGTGATGGTGTAGGCAAACACATATTCAGCCGCTTCGGGATTAGACTGCTCGGGAACATACTGAGTCACCACGCGAATATCGATTGGTCCATTTTCGTTTTTCATAACTCTTATTTCTATTTGAATGGCACTGACTTTAAGCCCGATTATAACCGCTTACGGTTAAAGTGAGGGAGAATTTTCGAGACCTTCCCAGGCAGGGATGCTAGTGTTCTGGGAATGTTCGTTCAGTTTTTGCCCGGCCTTGACGCTCGAGTATAAGTGCCATTCGTCTCTTTTGAGGGCGTGTTAACCGGCCCTGGCTTGCAACGCCCGCGCAAGAAGGATGAACTGCGCCATATCCAGGTTTTCAGCTCGCTGTTGCGGGTCGATATCGATCCGCTGCAGATCATCGGCACTGAAAAAATCCCGCAAGTTGTTTTTTATGGTTTTGCGGCGCTGCTGGAATGCCGTCCTAAGCAATCGTTCCAGGCTGCGGTAGTCGACCGCTTCATTCTCCGGTCGAGTACGCGGCATCAATTTCACCACTGCGGATATGACTTTCGGCCGCGGCCGAAAGGCGTCGGCGGGCACTTTAAACAAGCGCTGCGCGGTACAATAATACTGCAGCATCACACTGAGACGGCCGTAAGTTTTGCTGCCGGGTGGCGCTACAATTCGATCGACCACCTCGCTCTGCAGCATAAAATGCATATCGTGAATGGTTTTTCGCTGCTGCAAAAAGTGAAACAGCAGCGGCGTTGAAATATTGTACGGCAGGTTGCCAATGATGCGCAGCGGGTGACCGGTGGTGATACTCGCCAACTCGAACTGCAGGGCATCTTCTACATGCAGCGTGAAGTTTTCTCGGGTGGCAAACTTTTCGACTAGCAAGACGGCGAGATCGCGGTCGATTTCGACTGCGTCCAGCGTGGCGCCACTATCGAGCAACAATTCGGTCAGCGCGCCATGACCGGGGCCGACTTCGACAATATGATCGCATGCTGTGATGCGCAACGCCGCGATGATCTTGTCGGCAAACAGCGTATCGGTCAGAAAATTCTGTCCAAAGCGCTTGCGCGCGCGCAGCCTTGTCACAACAACATTAACGTGCGCACTGACTGGCCGCCATCGTCGCGGCACACTGCAGCGCAGTCAGCATACTGCTCGCGTCGGCCTTGCCTGTGCCGGCAATATCCAGCGCCGTGCCATGATCAACCGATGTACGAATAATCGGCAGCCCAAGAGTAATATTGACCACAGCCCCAAAGCTGGCGTGCTTGATCACCGGCAAGCCCTGGTCGTGGAACATGGCGAGTACCACATCGCATTGGCCCAACTGCTTCGGAGTAAATGCGGTATCGGCTGGCACCGGGCCAATCAGCCGCACACCCTCGGCACGCAATTGTTCTATGCAGGGGCCGATGACGGTCTGCTCCTCGGTACCAAGGTGGCCGCTCTCGCCCGCATGCGGGTTAAGCCCACAAACCAGAATGCGCGGGTCGGGCAGCGCGAAGCGCATACTCAAGTCGTGCGCAACTATACGGATAACATCACGCAGCAGCTCAATCGACAGCGCGGCGCTGACGGCGGCCAGGGGAATATGGGTCGTCGCCAGCGCAACGCGAAATTTGTCGCTGGCGAGCATCATCACTACCCGCGCAGTACCGGTGCGTTGCGCCAGATATTCAGTGTGGCCACTGAACGCGTAACCCGCATCGATAATCGCGGCCTTGTTGACAGGCCCTGTCACCAGCGCTTGTGCCTGGCCGTCGCTGCAAGCCTGTTGGGCAACATCCAGACACTGCAGTACATATTTCGCGTTTGCGGGATTGCACTGCCCGACCGTTACCGGCGCCGCCAACGCCACCGGTAACACCTTCAGGACTCCCGGCAATGAAGGCCGCGGCCTATCCTGCAGGTCAACCTCCACAAGTTGCGGCGGCGCACCTGATAACTGCGCGCGCTCCATCAGCATGTTCGGGTCGGCAACGGCCACCAGTTCGTAATCAAATGGCTGGGTACTGATCTGGGCGCAAATATCCGGCCCCACACCCGCCGGCTCGCCGGGGGTAACAAGGATACGAATACAAGTTTGATTCGACAAGGTGAGCTACTTCTTGATATCTACGTAAGCTTCGTCACGTATTTTTTGTAACCAGGCTTCGAGCTCTTCGTCAAATTTGCGCTTGTAAATAAAATTACTGGCCTTGTTGCGCAGCATTTTGGCGCTGATGTCTTCGTTCCTGCGCCCCATGACCTGCACAATATGCCAGCCGTAATTGGTATTAAACGGCTTGCTGACCTCGCCTTTTGCCGTTGCGTCCATTACCTCTTGAAAATCAGGCACCAGGTCGCCCGGTGTGGTCCAACTCAGATCGCCGCCATCCAGCGCCGAACCGGTGTCGTCCGAATACTTCTTCGCCAGCTTGGCGAAGTCTTCCTTTTTGTCGACGATACGCTGATACAACTTCTCAATTTTCGCTTTGGCCTCCTCCTCGGTGGTGATTTCCGAAGGCTTGATCAAAATATGTCGCGCATGGGTTTGCTCAACCTTTTTGCTGCCACCACCGCGGCGCTCCAGCAGCTTGATGATGTGTACACCGCTGTCGCTGCGAATAGGATCGGCGACCGCGCCTATCTCCAGCTTCGGCACCACTGCGGCGAAAATGCTCGGTAATTTATCGGCTTTGCGCCAACCCAGATCACCACCTTGCAATGCAAACTGGTCAACTTTCTGGCCTTTCAGAGCCGCGAAATCGCGCCCTTCGCGCAATTCCCGCACCAGCCGTTTGGCGGTCTGTTCGGCGGCGTCAAGCTCGTCATCAGCGCCGCTTTCGACCGGCAACCTAAAGTGGCCGACGTGATAATCCGGCGCCGTCATGTGTTGGCCTTCTTCTGACTCGAGGAAGCTGTCCACCTCTTGCTGGGTGATTTGTACCCGGCTATTGACATTCCCCTGCTGCACGCGCTTGAGGATCATCTCGCGGCGGATACTTTCCCGAGTATCAAGATACGACACGCCATCGGCTTCGAGCGCCTGCCTGAACTGCTGTAAATTCATACGGTTTTGGCGGGCAATATTGCTCATGGCTTCGTTCAAATTGGCGTCGCTAATGCGCACGCCGGCACGCTCGCCCATTTGCAGTTGCAGGCTTTCGACGATCATGCTGTTCAGAATTTGCTCGCGCAGCACCTTGGCCGGCGGCATTCGCGCACCCTGCTCCTGGATCGAGCCTTTCACCGTCTCGATACGGTTCAGCAGCTCGCTTTCCATAATAATGTCGTCATCGACAATGACGGCAACCCGGTCAAGCAACTCAACGGCGGCAAAGCTTGTTACCGAGAACGCCAGCAGCAAGGGGCAACCACGGCGCAATAAGTTTAGTAGTGTCATGTCATATCCTTTTATGGAGTCCTGAACGCTTCATAACCAACGATGCTGCGGTCCAGTATGCGGTCGATCTTGTCACCCAGCCGGCCCAGGCCACGCAACACAAACTGTAAATACACGGCATGCTCGCGTTCATTGTTGCTATCCAGGCCGCGCTGATACACCAGGCGCAGATCCCAGCAGCAATCACTGAATTGTAGACCGACCAAATCCTCAATGGTGTTATGGTTCATTAAATCATATTGCCAGCGCGCGTAGGCCTGCCAGCGCTTGCTAAGAGGAAAGACCGCGGAAAAGTCGGCTTGTTCAATCGTTTCTATCGTGACTGATCCATTGGGCAAGACCACCGGACTGTCGCGCCGGTATCGATAACCGAGGTTTAACAGCAGTTTGTCATTCGGATGATACTGCATATTCAAACCACCTTCGTTGACTTTGTCCTGCCGCGAATCCCACAACACGGAAGAAACCAGGCGCAGTGGCCGCCCGGGTCTGAACGTCAATTCGCCGGCAATTGCCGAATTGCTGGCCCGTTCCGATCGATCAGCCAATGTGTTGGCCGTGACCGTACGATCGTCAAAATAGAATATCTGCCCCACACTGGCCGACAGACGCTCCGTACCCGTGCCGTCATCAATAAAGCGAGTGGTCACGCCCAGCGTCAACTGATTGGCGTCACCGACCCGGTCGTGGCCGGTAAAGCGGTCTTCACGAAACAGCTGACTGAAGTTAAACGTTAGCAGCGTCGTATCGAACAGCGGTATGTCTGTCTGGTTCTGGTCGTCGACATAGAGGTAGTAAAGCCGTGGCTCGAGGGTCTGCACGAACGGGGTGTCGGTCAACGTCAAAGCGCGTTCAAAATATAAACCGCTATCGAGATTAAATAAGGGCACCGTATAATCAGGCTCTTCGTTGGTGCCGAACGCTATTTCATCAAGCCCCAATTTATCGAGCGAGTAGCTGGCGTGTTTTACTTTAACGGTGGGCTTTATAAAACCCGCCAGCCACTCCATCGGGTAAGTGATGCCGGGCTCGGCGTAGAAACGGTGGCCACGCGTGCGCACCTCGTGATCGAAGTAGGAGTACTGCGCGTTCAACAGATACTGAAGTTCAAACGGCGTGCCGGTCTGAGTCAGTGTAGCGTCCAGCTGCGGCAACAACTTGTAAGGTCTATTGACCGGCAAAATAGTGGGTTCGATGGTTTGAAACTGATGCAGCTTGCCAAAAACCCGCCAGTCGGCATTATTAAATCGTGCCAGCGCGAGCTGGTCGAGGTGTGTTTCGCGTTTTATATCCAACCCTACCGTGCTCAAATCATTAAAAAACTCCTCATCGCTGACGCGCGTAAAATCAATGAGCGTAGTCCAGTTATCACTTAGCCGGCCCGATTCACGCACGCCAGCCAACCAGCGATCTTCAGCCGAACTTTCATCGTCACCCAGATAGGAGCCACTCAATACCCAGGAACTCTTGCGGTTCAAATAGCGTGTTTCGGCTTCGGTAATCAAGCCGCGCGAGGAGATATAACGCGGCGTAATCGTGGCGTCATAATTCGGCGCCAAATTGAAATAGTACGGTATTGAAACGTCGAAACCACCAATCGAAGTATTGGAATAACTCGGCCACAGCAAGCCACTGCGGCGGCGGTCGTCAATCGGAAATTGCAGATAGGGTGAATAAAACACCGGCACGCCCTTCAGGTTCACTCGAGCGTGGCGCGCCGTGCCCAAACCTTCTTCCTGATCGATGACAATACGACGGGCGCGCAATTCCCAGCTATTGTTATTCGGCTCACAAAGCGTATAGCTGGCCTGTTCGAGCACGATGGTTTCGTCTTCATTACGGCGCAGACTGGCAGCAGTGCCACGCACATGTTCTTTATGCAACAAGTAATCAGCCGGTTCCAGCAGGCCGCTGCCATTTTCGCTGTCGATCACAGCGCGGTCAGCGCGAATCAGCAGGCCCGGTTCGCGGACGATGACGTTGCCTTCCAACGTAATAATTTTGGCTTTTCTATCGAATGCCGCCTGGTCGCTGCTCAGCCGCCGGTAGCCTTCCTCAATACTGACGTCACCGCTGAGATAGGCTGCCGATTCACCTTCGAGCTGGGTCGAATCGGCCAGCCCGCGCAGTGGTGATCTTTGTGGCTCGTTATTGGCTTCCGGGCTATCATTCGCCGGCGCAATATACAAACCGCCACAGTGGGCCGGAACCTGGTTCGCGGGCAACGATTCGTTCGGCACCCAGTCCAGCTCTGCCGAACTCGGCTCGTTGTCGACCGTGTCGGCCGATTGCGCTTGAGTAAAGAACGGGGATATCAACACAAGCGCGCAGGCGCTGCAAATATTTTTCAAACTTTGTAACAACGTGTTAGCTATGCTATTAAGACTGCGAGCCAGGAGACACTGCCGGCACCTAAAAATTAAGACGTGGATAATAAAGCATTCTCCTGCTTGAGTCTGCGCCTGACACATGAACTGTATGGCACACACTGACATCCCACAACGACAATTAAAGCAATGGGCAGCGACACAGTTACTCAAGCAGCACCGCGGGCCGCTGCTCGACTTTAACGCCTTGCCGGGCGACGCCAGCTTCCGCCGTTATTTCCGCGCGCAGACCGCGATCGACAGTTATATCGTCGCGTTCGCGCCGCCCGACAAGGAAAATAGCGCCGGCTTCGTCGCTGTCGCCGCACTGTTGCATAGCGCACAAGTGCCGGCGCCGCACGTGTTCAGCGCCGATTTGCGGCGCGGTTTTCTATTGCTAAGCGATTTGGGCGACCAACTGCTGTTGCATTGTTTAACGGCCGACAATGTGGGCGAATACTATGCGCTCGCGCTGGCGGAACTGGTGAAGATGCAACGAATCAGCCCCTCTACCGACCTGCCTCGGTATAATGGCGCGGTGCTGATGACCGAGCTTGGCCGCTTTCAGCAGTGGTTTCTCCATGGCTTGCTGAATATCACATTGACCCAGCGCGAACAAGCACTGATAGCACAGGCGCAGCAAATTATTGTCGCCAGCGCGGCATCGCAGCCACAGGTTTTCGTCCACAGAGACTTTCAAAGTCGCAATGTTATGCGTCAAGCGGATGGCCGGCTGGCTGTTATCGATTTCCAGGACGCGGCAATCGGGCCACTGACTTACGATTTAGCATCACTGCTGCGCGATACCCATATCGACTGGCCGCCACAGCAAGTGTGCGCATGGGCGCTGAGCTATGCACGTCTCGCGCAGCAGCATGGCGTGTTGCCAAACTACGAGGAGAAAACGTTTTTGCGCTGGTTTGACCTCGACAGTCTGGAACGGAATATCACGGTATTGGGCACTTTCTCACGCCTCAATTTGCGCGACGGGAAGTCAGGCTACTTGCAGCACTTACCGCGGCTGATGCACTACATTTTTACTATCGCTGCAAATTATCCGGAATTTACAGCCTTTATTCAGTGGCTCCAGGAGCGCGTACTGCCAGTCGTTAAACAACAAGAATGGTATAAGCCACACCGATGCGAGCAATGATTCTGGCCGCGGGTCGCGGCGAACGCATGCGGCCACTCAGCGATACGCTACCCAAGCCGTTGCTGAAGGTCGCCGGTAAGCCATTGATTGTGCATCACATTGAACGGCTGGTACGCGCCGGCATTAGCGAACTGGTTATCAACCATGCCTGGCTGGGCGATAAAATCGAGCGCGCCCTGGGCGACGGCGGCACCTTTAACGCCCACATTCGTTACTCGGCCGAACGACAAGCGCTGGAAACAGCCGGCGGTATCAAACAGGCGCTGCCACTTTTGGGTGCGGAAGAGTTTTTGCTGGTCAATGGCGATATCTGGTGCGATTTCGACTTCAGTGCCTGGCTGACGAAACCGCTCAATGGCGATCTGGCGCGTTTGCTGTTGGTTGACAATCTGCCGCAAAAGCCCGCAGGCGATTTTACGCTGGTAAATGATCGCGTAAAACATAAGAAGAGCGAGCCGTCTAACAACCTGACTTATGCTGGCATTGCCCTCTTTTCACCCACGATGTTCAACGAACTTGCTGCGCAGAAAGCGCCCTTGCTGCCCTTGTTCAACGCGGCGATCGATACTAACTCGCTGGCGGGAACGTATTACAGCGGCGACTGGCTGGATGTGGGCACGCCCGAGCGCTTACAGGAATTGCGCAAGCGCGTTGAAGCTTAAGGTAAGCACTCTTCAACTAGGTTCAACCCTGGGACCAATTGCGCCGCAACCAACCGCGCACGCGCTGTACCACGGGGTCACGCCGCTTGTTCCAATTTGGTCCGGCGGCGGGGCCACGGACTTGCTGGTAGTTCGCCATGCTGTTCTGTTGCGCCAGCCATTTTCGTTGCAACGCCGCGTCCTGCCCGGTGCCGTAGCGCGTCAGTAAATCAAGTATCGGCATGTTCAACTCGGTAAACTCGGGAACAGGCTGGGGAGGCTTTTCAGTTGCATGAATATCGAGCAGCACCAGGCCCTGTAGTTGAGCTAGCCGCGGGTCTTTCGGCGCTTGCAAGGTCTGGAACGCGACCCCGCCTGCCGCGACCAGCACAACATCTTGCAAGCCATCTTTGCGCAGAAATTCAACGGCGGCGGCAATTTGCTGCAACAGTTGTTCATTGCCTGGCGGCCCGGCGGATGAGGCCGCGATTTTCAGGTCTACCCGTAACGTGGTCCAACCATCGTCGGGCAAATGGTGGCCCAGAGCATGCAGCGAATGTGGCCACCCGCCGCTTTCTCCTCCAGCAACCAACACCACGACACCACCCAACGTAACTGGCTTACGGCTTTTATGCAGGCTTGCGGAAACGCGCTGCTGCCCGGCCTGCAGCCAATGCTGTTGTTCCTGCGCATGAGCATGGTTCGCGAAAAAACCAGCGAACAAACATGCAACCAAGGTCATTCGGTGACGACGCATTACTTTGCCTGTAAAAAGTAAATCCATTTCCTAGATTATAGGATAGCGTGCAATGCGCGCTTACGCTGTGCAGCGAATGAAAGTACAATTACCGATTTACGAAGGTTATGTTCTCATGTCGTCCGACTATCATGTCGCCGCTTCCATTCTGGCAGCCGATTTCACCCGTCATGGTGCCGAGATCGATGCCATGTTCGAAACCGGTGTCAACATCGCGGACATGCACGCGCAACTAGTGTCCTGTCAATGAATAAACAATACATACAGGACACCAGCAGAAGCTTGGCAGCCGTTATGCCGCTCAAGCCGGCGCATTGCTGATTCAAAAGTTTATGACGCCGGAGCAATTTGCCGAACTTGCACAACGCGGTTACAACCGTATTCCGCTGCTGCGCGAGCGTCTGGCCGATTTTGAAACTCCGCTGAGCAGCTACCTGAAACTGGCCAAGGGCCCGTATTCTTATCTGCTCGAATCAGTACACGGCGGCGAAACCTGGGGCCGCTACTCCATCATTGGGCTGCCGTGCCGCACGGTGCTTAAAGTCACCGGCCAACAGATCAGCGTGGAACGCGACGGAGAACTGCTGGAGTCGCACACGGCCAGCGACCCGCTCGCTTTCGTGGAGGAGTTTCAGGCGCGCTACCGCGTGCCTGAACTGCAAGACCTGCCCACTTTTCACGGTGGTTTGGTTGGCTATTTTGGTTACGATACGGTGCGCTACGTCGAACCGAAGCTGGCTGCGCACGACGCTCCCGACATATTACGAACGCCCGATATATTACTCATGGTATCAGACGAGCTGGTGGTGTTTGACAATTTTTCCGGCACTATCAAACTCATCGTGCACGCCGACCCAAGCGACGATGCAGCCTATGCGTTAGCCCAACAACGCCTCGACGCCTTAAGCGAACAGTTAGACGGTGTTGCGCCCCGCGTCGCCAATATCGAATTAACAACACAACATCAAACGATTCAGGAAAGCGATTTCACGACGGAATTGAGCCAATCACAACATGCGCAGGCGATCGCGCGCATCAAGGAGTATATTTTAGACGGCGACGCCATGCAGGTGGTATTGGCACGCCGCCTGTCGACGCCCTTCAGCGCCGAACCCTTGCAATTCTACCGCGCCTTGCGGCTGCTGAACCCGTCGCCGTATCTGTATTTTCTGGACCTGGCCGGGTTTCATGTAGTCGGTTCGTCGCCGGAAATACTGGCACGCTCGGAGCAAGGTAAGGTGACCGTGCGGCCGTTGGCCGGCACCCGCCGCCGTGGACAAACACCGGAAGAGGACCTGGCGCTGCAGCAGGAGCTGCTGAGCGACCCCAAGGAAATCGCCGAACACCTGATGCTGATTGACCTGGGGCGCAACGACGTCGGCCGTATTGCCGACATCGGTAGCGTTGAAGTCTCCGATCAAATGGCCGTGGAATACTATTCGCATGTGATGCATATCGTGTCCAATGTATGCGGCACATTGCGCGCTGGCATGAGCGCCATCGATGTGCTGCGCGCCACGCTGCCCGCCGGCACGCTCAGCGGCGCGCCAAAAATTCGCGCCATGCAAATTATCGACGAACTGGAGCCAACCAAGCGCGGTGTTTACGGTGGCGCCGTGGGTTATATTTCCTGGCGGGGCGATATGGATACCGCCATCGCTATCCGCACCGCGGTTATCAAAGATCAGCGCTTGTATATTCAGGTCGGTGGCGGCATTGTCGCCGACTCGCAGCCACACCTGGAATGGGAAGAAACCTTAAACAAGGCGCGGGCAATTTTTCGGGCCGCCGCGCTGGCCGAGCAATCCGCCGCGCCGGATCAGGGAGCGAACTGATGCTGCTGATGATCGATAACTACGACTCTTTCACCTATAACGTGGTGCAGTACCTCGGCGAGTTAGGAGCCGATGTAAAAGTCGTGCGCAACGATGCAGTGACAATCGCCGATATCGAACGCTGGCGGCCCGAACGTATTGTCATTTCTCCGGGGCCATGTACGCCTAACGAAGCGGGGATATCGCTGGAGGTCATCGAACAGTTCGCCGGTAAGTTACCGTTGTTAGGCATTTGCCTTGGCCACCAAGCCATTGGGCAAGCGTTTAGCGGCCGGGTCGTGCGCGCCAAAAAAGTCATGCACGGGAAAATCTCGGCCATCTACCACAACGGTCAAGGTGTGTTTCAGAACCTGCCTTCGCCGTTTTCCGCAACCCGCTATCATTCGTTAGTGGTCGAGGCGGCCACCTTACCCGGCACGCTGGAAGTCACTGCCTGGACGCAGCAAGAAAACGGCGATCGCGCCGAAATTATGGGCTTGCGCCACCGCTCGCTGGCGATCGAAGGGGTGCAATTTCATCCCGAGTCAATTCTTACCGAGCATGGCCACAAGCTGTTGCAAAACTTTTTAGGCGAAGCAAAATGAATATTCAGCAAGCGATCAATCAACTCATCAACGGCGCTTCGCTTAGCCGCGAGCAGATGCAAGCCGTAATGCGCGAGGTCATGACCGGCAACGCCAGTGACGCGCAAATCGGCGGGTTTTTAGTTGCTCTTAGAATGAAAGGCGAAACCAGCACGGAACTGTTGGGCGCGGCACAGGTAATGCGCGAGCTGGCCATGAAGGTGGAGATCGACAACACGCCGCTGATCGATACCGTTGGCACCGGCGGTGATAGCGCCGGGCTTTTTAACGTCTCCACCGCCAGCGCCTTTATTGTCGCCGCAGCGGGTGGCAAAGTCGCCAAGCACGGCAACCGCTCGGTCACCAGCAACAGTGGTAGCGCCGACCTGTTGGAGGCTGCCGGGGTACGGTTGGACTTAAGCTCACAAGAAGTGGCGCGTTGCGTTAATGAAGTGGGTGTCGGTTTTATGTTCGCCGTGAACCATCACAGCGCCATGAAGCATGCGATTGGTCCGCGCAAAGAACTGGCCGCGAGAACCATCTTCAATTTGCTCGGACCGCTAACCAACCCGGCCAATGCCTTGCATCAAGTGATCGGCGTGTTCGAGCCGCGTTGGTTACCCGTCTTTGCCGAAGTGCTGCAACAATTTGGCAGCAAGCATGTTCTGTGCGTCAGCTCCGCCGACGGCCTCGATGAAATCAGCATTGCCGACACTACCTTCGTGACCGAATTGAAAGACGGCGACATCAAATCGTATGAAATTACGCCCGCAGACTTCGGCCTGCCAAGCCACGCGCTGGATAGCCTTAAAGTCGCGACACCAAAAGAGAGTTTGCAGCTGATTAAGGCGGCGTTAAGCGGCAAGCATGCGGCGGCGGGAGATATGCTGGCCATCAACGCCGGCGCCGCTATTTATGCCGGCGACCTGTGCGTCAACCTGCAGCAGGGCGTGGATATGGCGCAAGACACGATTGGCAGCGGGCTGGCGCTGCAAAAATTGCAGGAATTGGCCGACTTTACCGAGTTGCTGAAAGCCAATGAATAATACCAGCACCAGCACCGTATTGGACAAAATCCTGGCGCGCAAGGCCGAAGAGATCGCTGCGGCGAAAAACTCCACGCCGCTGGAGGATCTGCGGTCACAAGCCCCCAACGCCCCCTGCCGCGGCTTTGCCCACGCCCTGCGGCGAAAGCTGACACACGGAGAGCCCGCGGTTATCGCCGAGATAAAGAAAGCATCGCCAAGCAAAGGGGTTATTCGCGAACACTTTGATCCACACGCGATTGCACAATCTTACGCACAAGCCGGCGCGGCCTGCCTTTCCGTGTTGACCGACAGGGATTTCTTTCAGGGCGCGCCCGAGTATTTACGCGCCGCCAGAAGTGCATGCGACATTCCGGTGCTACGCAAAGATTTTATTATCGACGAATATCAAGTGTACGAAACGCGCACCATGGGTGCCGATTGCTTGCTGCTGATTGTCGCAGCCTTTGCCGACAAGCCTGAGCAACTTCAAGCCTTGTATCAACTGGCGATCGCAACAGGTTTGGACGTATTGGTCGAGGTACACGATAAGAACGAACTGAAGCAGGCGTTGCAGATGGAACCGGCTATGGTCGGTATCAACAACCGCAACCTGCACACCTTTGAGACTTCGTTAGACAACACCTTGTGTTTATTGGAAGGTATTCCGGATCATTGCCTGGTGATAACCGAAAGCGGCATTCACTCGCGTGCCGATGTACAAACCATGCGTGAGCACAACGTCAATGCGTTTCTGGTAGGGGAAGCGTTTATGCGCGCCGCTGATCCCGGCGCGACACTCAAAGAATTATTTTATTAGCGCGTGCCGTAAACGACCATGGTTTTGCCTTTCACTGAAACCAGTCCTTGCTCTTCCAGACTTTTCAGTACGCGGCCAACCATTTCGCGCGAACAACCGACAATGCGGCCGATTTCCTGGCGCGTGATTTTAATTTGCATGCCGTCGGGGTGGGTCATCGCATCGGGTTCTTTGCTCAAATCGAGCAGTGTGCGCGCCACCCGACCGGTCACGTCAAGAAACGCGAGGTCACCGACTTTGCGCGTCGTGTTACGCAGGCGCTCGGCCATTTGATTACTGATGGCTTTCATGATGTGCGGTTCTTGCAGCGACAATTCGTTGAACTTCGAATAACTGATTTCGCCGACTTCGCATTCGGTTTTGGCGCGTACCCAGGCACTACGAGCGCCTTCGATATCGAACAGGCCCATCTCGCCAAAAAAGTCGCCATCGTTCAGGTAAGCGACGATCATTTCTCGACCATTGTCGTCTTCGATAACGACCGTGACCGAGCCTTTAATCACATAATACAGCGAATCGCAATCGTCACCGGCATAGATGATCGTGCTCTTGGCCGGATAGCGGCGCCTATGGCAAGCGGTCAGAAATTGTTCAACTCGGTCGATATGCGGATTTAAGGCCAGCTGCACCACGATGTATACCTACTCAAAAAGTAACCAAACTTGTTATAAGAGTAGTATGTATGTCACAGTTTGCCAGTAATAGCGGAAAATTACCGAAATTAGTCAACCGTGAATTTTACAATTTACTGGTGCCCGGCTATTCCTTAGCCAGTTCGAGGCAGAGATGGGGTTATGCTAAGCTCCGGCGCTCCATCCCCGTTGGAATAAGGATAGCGCATGCAGGCAACAGTAAAGTGGACCGATGGCGCACAATTTGTGGGCGAATCCGGTAGTGGTCACTCGGTGGTTATGGACGGCCCGCCCGACGCAGGTGGGCGCAACAGCGGTGTTCGACCCATGGAAATGTTATTGCTCGGCCTCGGCGGCTGCTCAGCCTACGATGTGGTCAGTATACTAAAAAAATCGCGCCAGCAAGTCACTGATTGCAAAGCAGAACTGCAAGCAGAGCGAGCCGAAAGTGTGCCGTCGGTGTTCACCAAAATCCATCTTCATTTTGTGGTCAGTGGCTGCGGATTGAAAGAAACGCAGGTACGGCGCGCCGTGAATCTGTCAGCCGACAAGTATTGCTCCGCCGCTATTATGCTGGCGCGGGGCGGCGTCACTATCAGCCATGATTTTACAATCGAAGAGACAAGCGATCGCTAAATTCGATAGCTGGTACGCGTCATCACACGCGCCAGACCTGTCATCACCCGCTTCACCGGTAATGGAAAAGCCTGCCCGCCCGCTTGTAGCGCCTGTTCGGCATGTTGTGCTTCATCGCGCAACATCTGCTCGATGATTAAGCGACTCTTGTTGTCGGCTGCCGGCAGACTGCGCAAATGCTGCTGCAGATGCTCGCACACCTGATCTTCGGTCGCGGCGATAAAGCCGAGGCTGATGCGATCACCCACGGCACCGGCCAGCGCGCCCATGCTGAATGACAGCCCATACCAGAGCGGGTTTAAGTAGCTGGTATGGCTATTCAGCTCGTTGATGCGCTGCTCGCACCAGGCCAGGTGATCAATCTCTTCCGCGGCCGCGTGTCGCATTGCCGCGCGCACATCTTCGCTGCGCGCCCCCAACGCCTGGCCTTTGTATAAGGCTTGCGCGCACACCTCACCGCTATGGTTAACCCGCATTAAACCGGCGACATGTTGACGCTCGGCAGGGTCGAGTGTCGGCGCCGCAATAGCCGCGGCTGGCGAGCTGCGCTGTCCTGCTGGCGCGCCACCAGCGACGGTTTTTAGGGCCCGATCGAAACCAGAAAGACATTGATCAATAAAGGACAGGCGGCGTTTCGAGGCCATGAAATATATCACCGTGTTTGCGGATGACGCAGTTTACGTCTTTTTGGCGCCAAATGTGGACGCTGCGCGACCCATGCACCACACTTTATTAATTAACAACACAATCACTTAGCGCGATGCATGACTTAAACCTGCTATTTAAAGCCGCTATACCCATCATCAGCCTGCTCAGCCGCGATGAAAAACATGCGCTGCAAATGCTGACCCGGCTGGCGCTGCAACAACAACTGCCACTGTACGTTTGGTCTGCTACTGAAGGCCTGCAGGTGTTGGGTTTCGGCGCCAACCCCGAGTCTGGCAACGCAACGCTGGAGCCCGAAGCCGCGTTGCGGCATATTAAACAAAACGGGCTGGCGGGGCTGTATGTGCTATGCGACTTTCACCCCTACCTGCAGCAGGCGCCACTATTGACCCGCTTGTTGAAAGATATTGCGCTGGCGCACGAAACCACGCCACGCACACTGGTTATGCTTAGCCACGCGCTGCAAATTCCACCTGAACTAACACATCTCAGTGCTGAGTTGGCGGCGTCTTTCCCAAGTGACCAGGAAATCATGGCACTGGTGCGCGAAGAGGCGAATCGCTGGAGCGAGCAGAATGCCGGCCAGCGGGTAAAAACCGACAAGCAAACCTTACAACAGCTGGTCAGCCATATCCGCGGCCTGAGTATGGCCGAAACGCGGCGGCTGGTGCGCGGCGCGATCATCAACGACGGCGCAATCACCGAATCCGACCTGCCGCGCGTCAACAAGGCCAGGTTTCAATTGATGGATTTAAGCGGCGTGCTGAGCTATGAATACGACACCGAACCATGGAGTTCGATAGCCGGCATGCAACGCTTGCAGGCATGGCTGCAACTACGCAAGAAGGCATTCCTCGACGCTAACACGGCAGACAAACCTAGAGGGCTGTTACTCACGGGCGTGCAAGGCGGCGGCAAAAGCCTGGCCGCGAAAGCGGTGGCCGGCCTGTGGCAACTGCCCTTGCTGCGTTTGGACATCGCCAGCTTGTATAACAAGTTTATTGGCGAAACCGAGCGTAACCTCCGCGCGGCGCTGCAGCTGGCCGAGTCCATGGCGCCCTGCGTGCTGTGGATAGACGAATTGGAAAAAGCCATCAGTAACGATGCCAGCGACGCAGGCACGTCGCGACGCCTCCTGGGAGCATTGTTAACCTGGTTCGCCGAAAAGAAAGAAGCCGTATTTGTTGTCGCGACCAGTAATTCAGTTCAGCAGCTACCGCCCGAGTTGTTACGTAAGGGCCGCTTCGACGAAATATTTTTTGTTGATCTGCCGAATGTGCGAGCACGCGCCGAGATTTTCCGAATTCACCTGCACAAACGCGAATGCGACGCCACCGCAATAAATTGTGTGGCGCTGGCCGAATATGCCGACGGTTTTTCCGGCGCGGAGATAGAACAAGCGGTGATCGCGGCGCTCTATCAATGCGCCGCCGCCGGCGAGGCCTTGGCCACCGACCATATACTGCAAGCGCTGGATCAAACGGTGCCGCTGTCGATTACGATGGCGGAGAACCTCGCTGCGCTGCACCGTTGGGCCGCGCAGCGGGCAGTGCCAGTCGATTAAAGTTCGTCCTACTAGCGCACTGTAACGAATAAACTGCACATATCAGCGAGCCGCCAAATGTCGAAAAACCCCTCGTTGCCTCATAACGAATCGAGCACTATTGATTAATTTGCGTTGCCAGATCGACATTTGGCGTCTCACCACAAGGGAAGTCATCAAATCAGCCAGTGCGGCGTTGTCGCTTTGGCCAAGGGAGGG
>CAZJDL010000039.1:0-22039 GCA_964544755.1 uncultured Pseudomonadales bacterium
CCCAATGGGCGATTGTCGCGAGCCATTCCATCCGCTGACAGAAGTTGGAAAAACGGAGCTGGCGATGATACATGAGCGGCTTTTATCCCGCTAACGCTCTAACGCTAACGGCTTTCGCGATATCATTACCGTGTAGCAAATCCCGCCGAAAAGCTGAGATTCAGTGGCCAAAAAAGTGGCTCGGCGTATGCCGAGCCTTTGGACTTCATTGCCAAACTGGCTGCACTAGTGCCCCGCCCAGAGCAAATCTGACGTAGCAAACGGGGGGCTAAGTTTTTGATTGCTGACCCAGTTCCTGCTAGCCGAAGGCAACCTTATTGGCAGGAAAGGTTAAACAATAATAGACCTGACCCTTCCGATTTCGATTTTGTGGGGCTACTCTCCTTGATAGCTCTTTCGTACTAACACGTCAGTGGAATGTACGATCACTGACGTTTTCTGCATACTTCTTCCGAGATTGAACGCTTATGTTCGATACGCTGAACTGCTCTTCCAATTGGAGGGCAAAAGTTTCATTGGTGCAACAAGGATCAGCATCAACTTAGTCGACCAAATTATGCAATAAGCCAGGAGAGGGAAATCCATGAACCTAATTAAACCGTCAGACACTTTACTTGAAATTACAACAACGCGCATAAGCGACCGGTTTTGCGCCCCGCTTAAGCTGACTATTGTCAAACTTTTCGGGCTTGCAATGGCGTTGCTTACACTGAGCGGTTGTATGACTAGTCCTTATTGGAACCAGGAATTCGAAGATCGTACAGGACTCATTCCGCTTCAATCTTTCACGACAGACAAAACGAAGGTAGTTAAATTCGAGTGTGCCAAAGCGTTTCACGGCGGTCTCTACCCGGACGAAGGTTCAGCAGAATGGGTGCTTATTGACACGGTTATGCCATCGCAGCAATCATTGAAGGACTCGTTTGGGTCGAAAATCTATGGCGCTGGCATAAAACGCGTTTTGCCTGATAGTTGTTGGCGCCAGGACGGATCAAATTCTGTCTGGTACAGCTCGGTTCGTGCTACTCAGGGCTCTGGATCCAATCTCCGTAACTTTTCGACATTTGACCGAGATGGCCTGGAGTGTCTTGGACGTGAAAACGGTAAGGCGACCAGATACAGCGGTTACATCGGCAAGGGCTGTGTGAAAACTTATTTCGAGTCTACTGAGCCAATACCTTACGTTATTTTCAGAGAAAAACCTGATGAGTAGGGGCGCTTGTATACGGTGCTGCCTGGCGTTTCTTGAGCGTCTGTCGAGGCGCTTGAAGAAAGAGAAAACGGAGTCAAGGTCTTCAATTAATGACTCAACTCCTGCTAGCCTGAGGCAACCTTATTCGCAGGAAAGGTTAACCAATGTTCAGACCTTCGAGATTAGAGTTTTGGGGGGCGCTTTACCACATCACTTCACGCGGAGACCGTCGGGAAGACATCTATGAATGATGCTGACAGGCAAGTCATCTTATCGGTTCTGAGCAGCGTCTGTGACACCTATGCCTGGGTTTGTCACGCCTGTTGCCTGATGAGCAGCCACTATCACCTGTTAGTTGAAACACCCGATGTAAACCCGTCCAAAGGTAGGCGGGAATGCCGGAGTCGGTGCTGACGTTGGAGCCGGTCAATACCCACGGACGTGGGTGCTGTTGCGTGCAAGCGGTCAGTTCAGAAAGGCGTACGACCATGCTCGGCTGTTTAGGTGGCGACAATAACGCGTAGCCCGTCGAGGCGTAAACGTAACGATTCGATAAGATGCGTCAAGTGCTGCAACTCACGCTGGAAAAAATCGATCTCTCCGGCGCGTACATTGGGATTGACCCGCTGTAACGCTTCGAGGCGATGGATTTCCTCATGCAGCAGATGGGTCGAGCGGGCGCTGGCTTGCTGCATAATGGTGTCGAGTTGCGCGGCTGCCTGGTCCTCGCTTTGTCGCACCAAGTCCTGTAGTTGTTCCATGCGGGCGCGCACAATTTTGACGGCGGTTTTTTTATCCACCCGGGCCTTGATTGCTTTCATCGCGGCGTGGCTGACGAGCGATGCGAGGTCTTTGCCTTTTTCGTCGAGTAACACGCGCACGGTAGTGGGTGGCAGATAGCGACTGGTTTGCTGCGGACTCTCAAGCACGAACAGGCTTTCAAGCAGCAGTGTGCCGGGTTTGACGCGCGGCAGTTTGATCGCGGTGACCGCCGTGTTGCCCAACTCGTTGTCTAATACCATCTCCATGGCGGCGATGACCATGTCGTGTTCCCAGGTCAGAAAGTGGATGTCTTCCATTGCCAGCGCCGTGTTGCGATCGTAGGTCAGGGTCATACCTTCGTCAGGCAGTAGAGGGAACGGTGCAATCATGTTTTCTGCTGGGCGCACAATAATCGCCTGCTCGCTGTGCGGTTCGCTGATGGCGCCGAAACAGTCAAATACCGTTTCCATATAGTCGGCCAGAATCGAGTTGGCGTCTTCGGCCAGCGCCTGTTGGGTCAAGGCTTCGGCCAGCGTCGGGCGGCAGGAGTTGTATTCCAGCAGGCGATCGCGGCCCTTGTGCAATTGCTCGTTCAAGGCGTGGTGAACGGCTTTGGTCTGCGCGATCAGTTCATCGGCGTCGCTGTTCTGTTGCACCACATCGTGCAGCAAGGCCTCGACCTCGATGTACACAGCATGGCCGGCTGCGCAGGGGTGTTTGAATGCATCCAAACCTTCGTGGTACCAATGCAGCAAAATCTCCTGCACGCTGTTTTGTAAATAGGGCACATGAATTTGAATCGTTTGGGTCTGCCCTATGCGATCCAGCCGGCCGATTCGCTGTTCGAGCAAGTCCGGGTTGAGTGGCAGGTCAAACAGCAACAGATGATGCGCAAATTGAAAATTGCGCCCCTCGCTGCCGATTTCGGAACAAATGAGCAACGGACTGCCGAACTCAAGGTCGGCAAAGTAGGCCGCTGCGCGGTCGCGTTCGATGATGGTCATGCCTTCATGAAACACCGCGGCGTGCATGCCGGTTTTCACCCGTAGCGTTTCGGCAATGTCCAGCGCCGTACCAGCCGTCGCCGTAATGATCAGCAGCTTCTCACGGCGCATGGTCTTAAGTGTTTCGATCAGCCAGCCAATACGCGGGTCAACCTGTGTCCACGGCTTGCCGTAGTCGTCACGCTGGCGATAAGCTTGCTCGGGCAGTAATGCGGCGAGAATTTTGTCGTCGTATATCGCTGGTGCAGGCAGCGGGTATGCTGTTAATGTCCTGCCCGGAAAGCCCTTCACTGCAGCGCGCGTATTGCGAAACAATACGCGGCCAGTGCCGTGCCGGTCTAGCAAGTGCTCGAGTAAATCATGGCGCGCCTGTTCATCGTTGACATCTTTTTGCAGGCGCTCGATCAGTTCGCCGTTGTCGCCTTCGCCGATCGTTTCTTCCAGCACTTGCCAGTTTGTTGCATCGATCGTGCCATGTTCCAGCAGCGCTTGCACCGCGTCAGCGATGGGTTCGTAACGTTGCTCTTCCTGCAGAAAAGCTTCGTAGTCGGGGAAGCGCTCGGGGTCGAGCAGGCGCAGGCGCGCAAAATGGCCTTCCTTGCCTAGTTGTTCCGGGGTCGCCGTCAGTAGCAGGGCGCCGGTGGTTTGTTGGGCGAGGGCGGCGATCAATGCGTATTCGCTGCTGGCCCGTACCGGGGTCCAGGTTAGATGGTGGGCTTCGTCGACGACTAAAAGATCCCATTCCCCACCCAGCGCGCTGCAGTAGTATTGCGGATAGTCGAGCAGAAACGGCAAGCTGCACAGCACGAGCTGTTCCGTTAGAAAGGGGTTTTGCTCGGGGTCGGTGTTGACCATTTCCTCGCAGCGCTTGGCGTCAAACAAGCTGAAATGCAGGTTAAAACGGCGCAACATTTCTGCCAGCCACTGGTGTAGCAGGCTCTCCGGTACGACGATAAGTATGCGCTGCGCTCGCCCGGTCAGCAGCTGATGGTGCATTATCAGCCCGGCTTCAATGGTTTTCCCCAGCCCCACTTCGTCGGCCAGCAGCACGCGCGGCGCGTACCGGTTGGCCACTTCATGGGCAATATATAGTTGGTGAGGAATTAAACTGGTGCGACAGCCGGTAAGCCCGCGCAGTTCGGAGTGGCTGAGTAGACTGTTTTGTTGCCAGGTTTGGTAGCGCAGTTCAAACCACTTGTCAGCATCAATCTGACCGGCAAACAAGCGCTCGGTCGGGCGGCTGAGCTGCATGAAATTGTCCAGCTCGCTTTCCGGCACGGTCACCACCGCGCCGCTGGCATCGACGCCTTGGTACAGCAGCATGCCGTTTTTCTGCTCGGTGCGGGTAACGGTCAGAGATTGCCCGTTACGGCTTTGAATTTGGTCGCCCCGGGTGAATTTGACCCGCGTCAGCGGCGCTGTTTGTTGGGCATAAATACGCGTTTCGCCGGTCGCCAGAAAGACGATGGTGACTGTGCGGTGCTCCACGGCCAAGACCGTGCCCAGGCCGAGCTGCAATTCCGCATCGTTGATCCAGCGCTGACCTACTACAAACTCATTCACAACCCGGGCGCTCCGTGAGTACTACTAACAACAGACTATGGTAGCGGAATCACGGAACAGCGAATTTTTGCCGCAAAGTATCCTGCGTTGGCTGCACTACCTGCTGCCAGGTGGGGCGGTTTTGCCAATGGATATTGAGCGGATCAGCCAGCCCGAAGGCAGTATGGTTAATCGCGTCGTCCTGTTCCAGCGTGCCCGCCCATTGTGCCATGTCGGTGCCGAGTTCGGCAATCGTCTGTTGTAGGCTGGCAACCAATGCGGCGCGGCAAGCGGCCAACTCGTCGCTGCCGGCGCACTTCAGTTGCCGGTATGGCGTCGTACTTTGCTGCAGTCCCATGTCGAGTACCCGGCGCACGTAGCCGTAGTAACCGCTCTGGAACGCCGAGCCGGTCGCGCCTGGTTGATTGTGCCGGCTGCCGACCATAACGCCGGCATTTTCGACGCTCACGATTTGCGGTAGTAACGCATCAATCATGTTATCCCACCAGGCGTCCATAAATGCTACGGCGTCGCGGTCTTCGTATTGTAGGGCCGCAGTGTCGAATCCCGGCCCGTCGCGGTCGCGACGCATAGCGCCCAGTTCTAGCGGTCCATGGCGAACCCAATTTTGCAGCAGTTGCAGCGTTTGTTGTTCGAAGGGGTTAAGGTCGCTCACGTCATCGAGAACTGCAAACACCCGCGGTAGAATTTCCTGCCCGCGCAGATCACTGGTGCCGGCGTCGATCATAATTTCTACCAGGTCGGCGCGGGTGAACAACGGATTACCCGGCGCGGTGTGCAAGGCTTGCAGACGACGCTGCAGCATCTGCGAACGGTACAGTGCGCCATAGCCAAGCTGAGTGTCGTTTGCGTAGAAGCCTGGCGCTTGTGCGTTGTTCCAGTTGACGAAGTGCCCCGCCGGCGGATTGACCGCGCGTGGATGCGCTTCCAGCGGCAGGAAGTTGTCGAAGCTGAAATTTGGATTGAGGCGGCCGGTGCCGGTTTGCTGCCAGTCGAACTGACCGTCACCCCACTGCGGCAGGTCGGGATGAATACCGGCGGCGCGAATAGGTAACAAGCCGGAGTTAAAATAAGCGATATTGTTGGCGTCGACGTAGAACCAGTTAAAGGTGCCGGTGAGTTTGTTGAACACGTCGAAGAAGGCAGCCGGGTCGACCACGTCGTTGCGGCTGGTGGCGACAAAGGTAGCTGCCGAATCGACTTCGCCAAAGAAGGTCGCGCGCTGGATCGCCAGCGCCACTGGCGCGCTGCCCACGGTGGCGGTGGCGAACACCGGGCCGTAGTCTGGGGCGCGTAACATGTTGCGTGTGACTTTTTGATTGGCGACGCCGGGTGTGGCCGCATTGGTCTCGGCGGTCCATTCATCGCTGCGCTGCAGCATTGGAGTACACACGCCGTTGTAGAGGTAGTTGGTCGAGGCGCGCGTTGGCGCCGCGCCGCTTGCTTCACACAACCGCAGAACGCGAATATCGGTGATGTCATCGCCCGCTGATGTGGCGCTCCAAGCGTGGTTGATACCGCGGCCCATAACAACGTAGGGTAAACCGGCGAAGGCGACGCCGCGATTATTGATGCCGCCACCTTGCTGTGAGAACTCCATCAGTATTTGTGGTGAGAAGTAACCCGTCTGCGGGCCGAATACGGCGATCGGGTTGCCGGACTCGGTCTGGTCGGCGCTGACCAAAATAGCGTTCGACGCCATGGCGGGAAAACTGCCGCTGTTGAACGCCAGCCGCAGCCCTTGCAGCGTCGCCCGCGCGCGTTTGCGACCGGCTTGCAACTGCGCTGCGGAGTATTGCTGTACGGCGGGCGGGTGCCGGCTTGCGATTACCGCTGCGGTGGTGTGTGGCAATTGGGTTTCTATCTTCTCGATAACAGCCAACAGTGGCGAATCACCCAAAATCGTTTTCAGCGGCGTCGGCGGCGCAGGGTTATTATTAAGCGTTGGCGTGGTGGACGCGAGCGTGACCGGATCATCGACGACGTCTTGGCGGAAATTCGGGCATTCAATATCGGTGGCCGCGGCCATGCCTGGCTCGACACAATCTTCGATGGTCAGCAGCTCGAGTTCTTGCAGGCTGCCGCGGTCGAATAGCGCGGCACCGGGGAATTGGCTGGCGAATTCGGTTTCCAGCGGGCAGGCGTCTTCGTCTATGCTCGGTGGCGATTGGGTTTCAAAGGTGGTCTCGATAGTGTTTGGCCGCTCCGGGTCGTTTGCCTGCCGCAGGTCGCGCCATAGCTGGCAAGCTTGCTGCGGCTCGCCGGGGAACAGCGCGCCGAGGCCGTTGATCAGCCGCGCCTGCCGATGTTCGCCACCGCCGCCCGAGGCGAAGGTGGATTGCATCAACGCGGCCACGGCCAGCACATCGCGACCGGTAAATTTACGTAGCTCGAGATTCAGGCCCGCATACTCGATCGGCACCGCCTCGGCGCCGGCAGCGCCGTTTTGCACGTCGTCTATGTACTGGTTAATGCCGTTGACGAAATCCAGTATGTCTTGTTGTGCCTGGCTGCCGTCGGCCTCGAACCGAACAGCGAGCTGGTCGAGCTGGCCTTGCATCTCCTGCTCGCTATAACCTCCAAGCTGGCCAAGTTCGCGGTCCGATGAGTAGTTGCCCGTCGCCGGACCGATGAAGTCTGACATACGACCACGACCCACGTGGCGCACGACGTCGATCAGAAACATGCGGTCGGTAGCGGTCGCATAGCCAGTGCCAAACATGATGTCTGAACGCGTGTCGCCGAAGATATGCGGCACGCCGAACTGGTCGCGACCTATGCGTGCCGTGAGGGTGCCGTCGCTGACATTCTGCGTTGTATCGAATTCGTTTTCGGCAAGAAAGGCGGCGTCTTTAAAGTAATTCGGTGCTAAATCGTCGTCGCTTAGTTGGCCGGGCGTGGGGTAGTTGTTGCTGAATACGAGGTTTTCATACATTGCGAGCTGGTTGGTAGAGTTCGCGTTGGCGTTGATGTTGCCATCGTTGGCGTCCGCTGAACCGGGCGGCAATATATTCAGGAAGACGCCGTTGTCGGCGAAAGGATCAACACTCTCCTGGGTAGTGTCAGGCGTGAAGCGTGAATCGTTGTCGTCGTTGGAGCACGCGCTAAGTAAAGCCGCACTCAGCAGGATGGCGATCAGGTATCGAGAGCTACATTGCATGCTTGCGCCTCACTTAAAAAAGCCGCGTTCCGCGAATGAATTTTATCCACAACAGATTGACCGTGCCGCGTGGCCCTCGTTAATCGTTCGATCACGCCGGTTATTGCTGTTCGGGCTGCGTCTCCGGCGCCTCAATCAGTGCGCGATCTCCTTGCGTCGGCACGGAACCGGACCGCAATGGATTGCAGCGCTTGATTTTAACGTGGCCTTGAAGCAGATTGCCTTTGGAATACTCGCGGAAATGGCAGACGTTGGTTTTGGGGTTGTAGTTTTCAATCCACAGATTGTCATCTTTCCAGGTGGCAGCTATGTGTGCCTCGTCTTTAGGTACCTTAACGGTCATTACCCCACCCCAGCGTTTAACGAATAGCTGTTGAAAGTGAAAGTAGTACGCACCCCAGCCAACCAGCAGCACGATAGCCGACATCACCAACGCCGTTTTCCAGGCTTCCAGCTTCATACCAAAATACGCCAGAATCGCCAGCGTTACGCCGAAGAAAAAGATCCAATACAAATAGGTAATCATTACTGCGTTCCTTGAACAACTTGAGTGCCATCTTACTACAGCTGGCCGGCGTGTTGGGTATGGCAATAATGCACGACACGGATAACAATCAGTGTACGTTGTGCCTGCAAGTCCTCGACAGTGGTTTGCAAGACCGCTGGCCGCACAACAAAGGTCGTGTCGATTTTTGTCGCACCTGGGTGCCGTCAGTGCTGCGCGGTCATGGTCATCTAGCGTGCCTGGTTCCGTGAGCAAAAGTTGAATATAGATGCTGCGAGCGGGTATGCGGCGAGACGCCTGGCGCATGAGAATAGGACGGTGTGGAATCGTTAGACGCCTGGCGATGGCTGCTTGTGTAAATTGTTGGCTGCGCTATTGCTTATCACACTCATTTCGTCTTTACTGATTTATGACAGAAACACGATATAACACATTCCATAGTGGACTAGTGCATGCTGGCGGACGCGCTGAATTCTCATCACATCCAGGTTCTTAACTGGAATATTGCCAAAGGGCGCCACTTCGGCTGGGAGCGCGATCTGACGCACCTGTCGCAAGACTCTGATCTGGTGATCATCCAGGAAGCCAAGCTGGAATACGACATACCACAATTGTTCGGTGCAGCGTGCTGCTGGACTTTTGCTCCGGGTTTCACTCGGCCCGACCATAGCACCGGCGTGATGACGCTTTCTCGCGCACAAACCGTTAACCATAAGCAGCACAGTCACCGCGAACCCTGGACACGACTGCCGAAGGCCGCACTAATATCTGAATATCGCTTACAGGGCATGAGTAGCACGTTGCTGGTAGCCAATATTCATGCAATCAACTTTACCGCTGGCATTCGCAGTTTCAGAAAACAGTTGGAAAGCGTGCTCGACGAGTTCGCGCACCACGACGGGCCGATTATCTGCTCCGGCGATTTCAATACCTGGCGCCGCAAGCGGCTAAGCATTGTTGACGAAGTGGTCGACCAACTGCAGTTGCGGCCGGTGCAGTTTGCCAGCGACACGCGCAAGCAGGCGTTTGGCCTGGCGCTGGACCACATCTTCGTGCGTGGGCTGCAGAAAAAAACCGCTTCGGTGCGACCGGTCTGTAGTTCCGATCACAACCCGATGACGGTTACGCTCAGTGTCGAGCCTGCGCTCGTGCGTTCGCTGGGTGTGGCGTAAATCGTTGTGGCGCAGAACCAAACGCCGTTACGCTGGCGGCAACGCGGCAGGGCTTTGTGTTGTGAAGGCGTAAACTTCGACCTCGGCATCGACAGGACTTACGCAGCCTGGGCATGCAGGTAATTGTCACTTCGCCGGTGTTACTCCAACTCAGCAAGATTCTCAAACAACTTCAAGCTCAGCGGATTAGCCAATGCGTCAGTGTTCTTCACCGGCCGCCCGTGAATTACATTGCGCACGGCTAACTCGACGATTTTGCCGCTGATCGTGCGCGGTATATCGGCCACTTGCATCACAACGTCGGGTACATGGCGCGCTGTCGTGCCGGTGCGAATCGTTTGTCGAATGCGGTTTCGCAGCTCGCCGGTCAAGCTCACGCCTTCACGCAATACAACGAACAGTACGATGCGTACATCGTCTTGCCAGTCCTGCCCTACGCAGATACTCTCCAGCACTTCATCAATCTTTGCCACTTGCCGATAGATTTCCGCGGTGCCGATACGCACGCCGCCCGGATTCAGCACCGCGTCCGAGCGGCCGTGGATAATCATGCCGCCGTGCTCGGTGACTTCGCCGTAGTCGCCTTGCGACCACGCGTTGGAGTATTGTTCGAAATACGCGGCACGAAATTTCGCGTTATCCACATCGTGCCAGAAATAAATTGGCATGGAAGGGAAGGGCGCGGTGCAGACCAGTTCGCCTTTTTCGCCAACCACGCTATTGCCAGCGGCGTCCCAGATCTCCACCGCCATGCCCAGCCCGCGGCACTGTAGCTCGCCTTCGTAAACAGGAAGGCAAGAATTTCCCAGCGCGAAACAGGAGACAATATCGGTGCCGCCCGAAATTGAAGACAAACACACATCCTCTTTCACGTCGCGGTAGACGTAGCGAAAACTCTCGTGCGACAGCGGCGAACCGGTTGACAGAATAGTCTTCAGCCGCGTTAACTGGTGCGACTCTTTCGGTTTGACGTCGGCTTTTTCCAGTGCTGCGATGTATTTAGCACTGCTACCGAAGATCGAAATGTTTTCTTCGTCGATCATATCGATCAGCGCTTCGGGCCGTGGGAAAAACGGCGAGCCGTCGTACAGCAGCAGCGTGGCGCCGCTGGCCAGGCCACTGATCAGCCAGTTCCACATCATCCAGCCGCAGGTAGTGAAGTAGTAAAAAACGTCGTCGCGTTGCAAATCGACGTGTAAGCGTTGCTCCTTTAGATGCTGCAACAGGGTGCCGCCGGCACCGTGCACGATGCATTTCGGCACGCCGGTAGTGCCCGAGGAGTACATCACGTAGAGAGGGTGGTTGAAGGGCAGGGCTTCGAACTGTAGTTCAGCCGTGTTGCAACTAGTCAGAAAATCGTCAAACAATTCTACCGTCGTTTTTAGCGCTAGCGCTTCCTGTCGCCCCAGCACCGGCACAATCACCACGGTTCGTATCGAATCTATCTTTTCCACGATGGCGCGTAGGCGCTCGCTGACGTCGATAACCTTGCCGTTATAGTAGTAGCCGTCGCAGGCCAGTAATAGTTTGGGTTCGATCTGTCCAAAGCGGTCCAGCACGCCATTGATGCCGAAATCGGGTGAGCAGGATGACCAGATCGCGCCAATGCTGCTTGCCGCCAGCATCCCAATCACCGTTTCCAATATGTTTGGCATAAAGGCAGCCACACGATCGCCGCGTTGTATGCCGCGCGCTTTAAAAGCCGCCGCGAGTTGCGCCACTTGCTGGCGCAACTCGGCGTAGCTGAGGGTGCGGCGCTCGCCATTTTCGAGCCGTGATATCAAGGCGCAGCGTTCATCGGCGTAACGCAGCAGGTTTTCGGCAAAGTTTAACGTCGCGTCTGGAAACCATTCGGCGCCTGGCATCTGCTCGCCATTGCTCAACACCCGGTTACTAGCCGGGTCGCCGATCACGCCGCAAAAGTCCCATATCGCTTTCCAGAATTCTTCGGGGTGGTTAATGCTCCAGTCATGCAAGCCGGGGTAGTCTGTCACGCCAGTTGCGCAATGTTTGTTAGCGTACTCGCTGAATCGGGTGATATTGGCACGCTTCACTCGCGCGGCGGGAGGTTGCCAGAGCAGCGTAATAGACATGTTAGAAACTCCGCGGAAGAAGGAACGCGTTAGCTGGCAGGGGGCTTGTCTGGCTGCTGATCCGGGTGCGCGGCTATAAATGCGTCCAGTTCGTTGCATGCTGTATAAACGCGCGCAATGTTGGAGTAGTCTTCCAAATCGCAATTGAAGCGCACAGCGTTGTAAACCTGTGGTATCAAATACACATCCGCCATGCTAACCGATGCGGCGTAACAATAGCCGGAGTCGCCAAGCTGTGCGTCCAGCGCAGAAAAACCTGCGCTAATCCAATGCTGATACCAGTTGTTAGTTTTCTTATTGCTAATTTCGAGTTTGGTGTGCAAATAATTCAGCACGCGTAAATTGTTCAGCGGCTGGATGTCACAGGCAATAATATTGACCAGCGCGCGTACTTTGGCGCGTTGCAACTCGTCTGCGGGCAGCAACGGGATTTCGGGGTAAGTCGATTCCAGCCACTCGATGATGGCGGTTGATTGCGTTATCAGCTCACCGTCATCGGCCTCCAAAGCGGGTACCAATCCCTGTGGATTGCGCGCCAGATATTCCACGCCCTGGTGTTTGCGTTGCGATAGATTAACGGCGCAATGTTGGTAAGGAATGCGCTTATAGTTCAGCGCGATGCGCACTCGATACGCCGAAGAAGAACGATAATAGGTATAGAGTTTCATGCTCAACACCGTGCCCCACGCGGTGGCTGATATTGCTTCACTACTTGGTCAATTTTGCCAAATATTGACTGGCCTTCAGCGTCTTGCATGTCGATTTCGATGCGATCGCCAAACTGCATAAAAGGCGTGGAAGGTTTGCCGTCGGCAATGGTTTCGAGGCAACGTACTTCGGCCAAACAGCTGGAGCCGTTCGGACTGCCCCGGTTGGCTACCGTGCCGGAACCAATCACTGTGCCCGCCATCAAGGAGCGTGACTTCGCCGCGTGGGAGATCAGCTGCGGAAAGCCAAATGTCATGTCGACGCCCGCATTCGGCGCGCCGATTTGCTTGCCGTTCAATACCGACAGCATCGGCAAATGCAGCTTCGAACCATCCCAGGCGTTACCCAGTTCGTCGGGTGTGACGGCGACCGGGGTAAACGAGGTCCACGGTTTGGACTGATAAAAGCCGAACTGTTTGGCAAGCTCAGCCGGGATCAAATTGCGCAGTGAGACATCGTTAACTAGCGCGACGAGTTTGATGTGGTCTTGTGCCCCTTCCACGCTGATGCCGGCCGGCACGTCATCGGTAAAAACGACGACTTCGGATTCGAAATCAATACCCCAGTCTTCCGACTCGACCAGAATATCGTCGCAGGGACCAATAAAAGCATCCGACGCGCCCATATACATCAGCGGGTCGTGCCAGAACGATGCGGGTAACTCGGCGCCGCGCGCCTTACGGACCAATTCAACATGGGTAACGTAAGCGCTGGCATCGGCCCAGTGGTAGGAACGCGGCAACGGCGCTGCTAGCTGGCTGGAGTCAAACGCAAATGTGCCGGCCATAGCACCGGCCTGCAATTTCGTGTACACGGTCTCGAGTTGTGGCGCGAAGCTGTCCCAGTTTTCCAGCGCCAATTGCAAGGTTGGCGCGATTGCAGGAACTGCGACGGCTCGCGTTAAAGCGCGGTTGACGACAATGAGTTGCCCGTCGCGGCTATTGTTCTTCATCGATGCCAATTTCATAAGCGTTTTTCTCGTCTCGTTTGCGGCGCGTTGACTGTCAGCGCACGGTAAATTGTTTTTCAATACCCTGCCAGCATTGCATATAGTCGGCCTGCCGCGAGGGGGTTTCGAGCGCGTATTTCGTCGGTTGAATAACGTAGCGTGATTCGAACATAAACGCCAGCGTATCCTGCATTTTCTGGGGTTGTAGTTGCGCGTTCGATGCCATTGCAAAAACCTCGGCGTCCGGCCCGTGTGCCGACATGCAGTTGTGCAAGCTGGCTCCGCCAGGCTCAAAGCCCTCTGCCTTTGCGTCGTATGTGCCTTTGATCAGGCCCATAAACTCACTCATCACGTTGCGGTGATACCAGGGGGGGCGAAAGGTATCATCGCCCACCATCCAGCGCGGTGGAAAAATAACGAAATCAATATTCGCCACTCCCGGGGTGTCAGATGCGGAGGTCAACACGGTAAATATTGATGGGTCGGGGTGGTCGTAACTCACGGTGTTAATGGTATTGAAGCGCGCAAGGTCATATTTGTAAGGTAGGGAATTGCCGACCCAGGCAACAACGTCTAGTGGCGAATGGTCAATGTCAGTGGCAAACAGGGCGCCGTTGAATTTGCACAGCAACTCAAAATCACCCTCGCGGTCTTCGTAGGCGGCAACCGGCAACATAAAGTCTCTATCGTTCGCGTAGCCGTCGGAGCCGACTGGTCCGCGCTCGGGTAACTCCAACGGTGAACCGTAATTTTCACATACATAACCGCGCGCCTTATCGTCCACCAGCACCACGCGAAATGTCATCCCGCGCGGCACAACACAAATTTCTCCCGGCGCCACCCGCAAAATGCCGCATTCCGTGTGGACTAATAAACTCCCTTGCTGTGGTACCAATAGCAGTTCACCGTCGGCGTTATAAAAAAAGCGCTCGTGCATGGACTGGTTGGCAAGATACAAGTGTATTCCCATACCCAACTGCGCACCGGCATTGCCGCTGGCTGCCAGCGTTACCAGGCCATCGACGAAATCCTGTGGTTCGGAGGGTATGTCGATCGGGTCCCAACGCAGCTGGTTCGGTGGCGCCGCAATTTCAGTGATCGGGCCGGTGCGAATACGGCCGACCTGCAAGGGGCGAAAATCCCCTTGCGCGACCGCCGGTCGGATACGGTACAACCAATTGCGCCGGTTGCGGTGCCGCGGCGCGGTAAACGCCGTGCTGTTAAACTTCTCGGCGTACAAACCGTGCTTGACCTTCTGCGGCGAAAACTGGCCAACCGGAAGCGTGCCGGCAATGGCTTCGGATTCGTGCTCGTTACCGAAGCCGTGCAGGTAGTGTAACTGTTCGGGATTAGCCATGCTGTTTAATCTCGGTGGCTTGGCGAATACGGGTGGTTGAGTCTTGCGCCATAATCGGTGTGGCCTGGGTATCGGCCACCAGCACCGAGTCATCGCCGATGATAATGCCGGTATTGAGGCCGCCCTCCGCGGGGGCGAACCTTTTAGTTTTACATAAAACTATTATAGTCATCCCAATTACAGTTTGGCAACGAATTTAGAATAATGTTCTGTAAAAGTAGAAGGTAATACGATAAAGTGGGTTGTTCAATATGTTTTATATAAAACTATATTGCATTTATATCGAAAGATGTCTATTTATAGAGATGTGGCGGGCAGCGCGTGCCTCGACTCCAACCCTTCCGGTAGCTCGCACATGGCAGCCCAATCAAAGACTAGCGGTTTGAAGTCCAGGAAGTTGCAAAAGGCATTTGCGCTGGACAATTTTCTCCCATATAAAGTGGTGAATTTTGCCGAACGCGTCAGTAAATCGCTGGCTGGAATCTATTCGGAGGAATTTGATGTAACGATAGCCGAATGGCGAACGCTCGCCTGTCTCGGTGAAAACCGGGTCGCCCTGCCTAAAGATATTGCACGGCACACCTTTATGGATAAAGCACGGGTGTCACGCGCGCTCAAACTACTGTTTGAAAAGCGATTGATTGTCAAAATCCCCTGCGAGAATGACAACCGCGCTTATTGGGTCAGCTTGAGCAAGGCGGGCAAGCGCTTGTATTCGGCCATTGTACCGAAGGCGCTGAGTTGGGAGGCCAGCGTGCTGGCGGCGCTGGACGATGCCGAATACGAGAGTTTGCTGCGGATATTACAAAAACTCGACGCGCAGCTTGGTGAGATCGAATAGCGCTCGCGATCACCGCGTTTTGCATCGCGCCTATTCAACATCACGCTACTTTTCCACGCTTTTACGCCACAATACCACGCTCATTCCGACACTTGTTCCAACGCTGAATCGCTATATTGGTGGTCGATTCGACCCACACCATTCGCTAAGGAGCGAACGTATGCCACTCATCACGAACGATACTGTAAGAATTTACTATGAGACTGCGGGAGAGTGCCTGCCACTCGTACTCCACCATACGCTGAGCGATGGGCTTCAGGGCTGGCCCGATGCGCGCATGGTCAGCCTACCCGACCTGAACCACTTTCAGGCGTTTCTGGTGGCGTCGCTCATCATTGAGCATTTTGCCACAACATCATTGGCGACAGCGTCCGTCCATCCGTAACCCCATCACCGATCAACAAGTACCCGGAGGCCTAAATGAAACGTTGTATTTTTCTAGCCTATTCCGCAGTCGCTTATCTACTCGCGCTAGCGACCATCATATACCTCATCGGATTTCTTGCCGACGTCGGCGTTCCGAAGGGAATCAACGATGGTGCCATCGGTGCGCTGTGGCCGGCGGTCTTTGGTAATGCCGCTCTCGTGGTTCTGTTTGGACTGCATCATTCAACAACGGCTCGAACGTCGTTCAAGCGCTGGTGGACTCGTTTTGTTCCGCCACCCATCGAGCGGGCAACCTACCTCTACATGACGGCTGCGTTAACTTACGTTGTCGTCTACTTCTGGCAGCCTATCCCGATCACCGTTTGGCGGATTGAAAACCAAATAGGTTCGATCGCGATCTTCGCGGCCTATCTGGCGACGTGGTCGATGATGTTCGCGTCAACATTCCACTTCGGGCATTTTGGATTTTTCGGCTTACAACAGGCGTGGAATCAATTTCGTAATCGCCCCCCGACAGCCGTCCCTTTCAGCGCGCGTTATCTCTATGCGTTGATTCGCCACCCCATCAGTCTTGGCTGGATGCTTACGCCCTGGCTCACTCCGCACATGACCGTGGGTCAATTGGTATGGGCGGTTTCGGTCACTGCGTATGTGCTGCTCGCCACCAGGTTCGAGGAGGAAGATCTGATTCAAGAAATCGGTGACGACTATCGCCGCTACCGCACAGAGGTGCCTGCGTACCTACCAGGCACTACACCTCATCGCTCCGCGGCAGCCCCTGCCGCCACGGTCAAGCCCGGCCGCAGTTAGGCCAACATGTGGTCGAATTGATGAGCAAAAACGGAGAAGGCCCATGAACTTCAATGCTGGTGTCGACGTTTAGTGGAAAACGCCGGAGCAGTTGTGAATCAATATTTACCCAAGGTTTCCAGGATTTTGTCGGCCAGCAGGTGTGGTTGGTCTGCACTGAACCAGTGTGACGTTCCATTCATTTGCACAGCCGAAATTGAGTGATCTCGCAACCATTCAATACTGGAGTCCGGGCAGTTGGCAGGATTATAGAGATAGTAGGTATTGCTCGTTTCGGTCAAAACGTCGCCCGGTACTGTCGCCAACGAAAACCTGTGCACGTCACAACCCAGTTCCCACAACGATTGTGGGTCGGCTTTGGCGACTGCGGATCGGTAACGTGCGATGATGGGTTGGGCTTGCGCCATAGCGTCGAGGCGGGAGAGAAACGCCCGGCGGAAATCAGCGGCAGTGTTGTAGTCTGCCGCTGTTCCGGAGAAGTACGCGTCCTCGGCCGTCAAATTACCTTCCAGCGAAATGATGGTATCTATCGTTGAAGACGCTCGCCGCGCTGCCAGTGAGGCGATGATTGAACCAGCAGAATGGGCGACAACGACGCAAGCTTGTTGCTGATCCGCGATGTTGTGAACGAGATCTGCGAAGGACTCCAGGGTCGTTGGCTGCTCGACACAAGGTGCACCGCCAAACCCCGGGAAATCGACGATCGAAAGTCGATAGTGAGACGCCAGGGCCGTAGCAGCAAGCGGCTGGAATACACTACTGTCATCGCCGAAACCCGGTACGAATAACAGCGTCGGCAATTGCTCAGAACGGTAGCTACGAATTATATTTTCACCTTTAGTGCTGCTCAAGTGTCGCCCCGGCTTAATTGTTGAAACTGCTGCAATGGTATAACAACTAATCGTTGGAGAGGGTGTGGTAATAAGCGTGGTATTTCAGCCAAAAAAAGGTGGAAAAGTGATGTTGGTTTTTTTGACTGTGTCATAGCGTCGCTCGACGATAGACAAATTCGTGGAGTTGCTATCGGCGCCCTGTGTCAGTTCTTCAATTGCAAATTCAGTTAAAAATCAATACCGGACTCCCGTGACTTGACCCGCATATCCGCGTCGCTTCTTAGCCAATCAATACCACTTCATTACCAAATCATTACCAAACCCTTATGACCCAAACCCCTTGCCAGCTGTAATGTGGCGCTCGACATCGAACGCGAGTTCTGCCGGGAAACGGCAGTGGCGCCACACCTTCGATCTGGGATTGATCGGGATGTCGCCCCGCCAAACGCTATTTGGGGTACATAAAGGAGGATAGTAATGAAACATTTTTTAAGAAATCTAGGAAGGTTCCGCCCGCCCACAATCGCCTTGGCGCTGTTGTTTTTTGGCGTAGCCGCGAATTCGGCAGTGGCAAACCAAACGCCCACCCGATCCACCAACATTGCTCTCGCCGGCTCCCAGCTGGTGGTCGTCAACCATGAAACGAACAGCGTGAGCGTGTTTAGGACGACAGGAGGTTCCAGCAGTGGGGAAGTACTCAGAAAACTCGCTGAAATTCCCGTAGGACGGGAGCCTCATTGTGTCGCGCTGGACCGTGGGGGCCGCCGGGCGTTCGTGACTAACTCAGCAAGCGGCACCGTTTCCGTCGTCGCAGTGCGTGGTGTTGCGAGCAGGGTGGTCAAAGAGATCCCCGTTGGCACCGAGCCGCGCGGTTGCGCACTCACACCGCGTGGTGATCTGCTGTATGTGGCCAATCATACCGCAGGCACGGTGTCCGTCATTGACGCCCACTCGTTGCAGGTATTTGACACGGTGGAGCTTGGCGGCAATCCCACAGCGATCGCAATTACCAACAATAAAGGAAGAGGGCGGCGCGATGGCCATGAAACGGTCTTTGTCACTCAATTCTTCGCCGAGCTGATAGCCGATGGCCCCGGCGAAGCGTTCGATGACGGCAAGCAAGGTATCGTCCATGCCTTCCCGGTACACGACCCCAGTAAGATCTCGCGCATTGTCTTGTCTCCACTTGCCGATATTGGTTTCACAGCAGACCGCAGTGCATTTTGCACGAAGTTAAACCCGGCAGCGGCCAATGATACATTCTGCCCAGACCCCGACGCGCATGCGCCGAACGATGCCATCACCCTGGACCCACAAGGCGCGTTTCCGAATCAGTTTAAGGCTGCTGTAGTCCGCGGTAACCGTTTGTACCTGCCCAATGTCGGCGCAGGCCCTGAGCCGCCGGTCAAGTTTAACGTCAACGTTCAGGCTCTGGTGCACGTTGTGGATGCACAAACACTCAGCGAGCGTGATGATCTTCACGTCAACCTGAACGCACAGATCAAGTCCGAGGACGAACCGGCCGATCCGATCGGTAGCCTGCAAAGAGCATTCGGCAACGACCTGGTGGCGATAGATTGCAACCGGGCCGGCACGTTCTGTCTGATCGTCAGTCGCGGCGGAAACTTCGTCCTGCGTGCCCATGTTGCAAAAGATGGCGGCCTGGACATCGGTGCACCGGACAACGTTGTGCGCTTCCAAACCGGCAATATCCCCACCGGTGTGGTCATTGATCGAGCGGGGGGTAGAGCCTACGTGAATAATGAAGTCAATGTGTCGGTCTCGGTGCTGGACCTTGACAGCAATACGGTCGTTGCGCGCGATGTTCCATCTGGCACACCGCCCGAGCCCGGCAGTTTCGCTCATCGCCAGCTGGTCGGTAAGCTGGTGTTCTTTACCGCGTTGGGTACGCCTGACAACGGCCTGGCAGGCCTGCCAATCCGCGATATTGATCCGGTGCAATTCCGCGGCAAGGCGTCGCTGGATGCATGGAGCGGTTGCGCTTCCTGCCACGACGGTGGCCTCGCCGACGGCGTGACGTGGCCCTTCCCCACCGGCCCACGGCAGGCGATCCCGCTGGACGCCTTCTACGGCATCAACGGCGCCCATGACTCGCGCATCAGCAACTGGAGCGCGTTGCGCGGCAGCCCGACGCACGACTTCACCTTTAATTCGCGTAACATCCAGGGCGGCACCGGTTTTGCCGGCGACCCGCCGAACCCGAATGTCTTCGCCAACCACGGAATCACACAGGGTGGCAGTGAAGCGCTGGACTTCGAGACGGTTTGGGTGGAGACAGTCCGCGCGCTTAACATGCCGGCGGGCGATGCCCATAAGGTCGCAGCCGGGCGTGAGGTCTTTGCGGCGAACTGTGCGGCGTGTCATGGTGGCGCGAAATGGACCAAGAGTCAGATCTTCCATATCGACAATCCAGCCACAGACAGCGACGGCGGGACGTTCTTTGACCCGGGCATAACCTCCACCGGGCCGCAGATCGAGTCCTATGCCAAGGGCGGGAAGACCATCCAGTTCCTCGAAGACATAGGCACCTTCGACGCCAACGATCCGATCGAGATTCGTGGCACTGGCGGTGCTATCGGTAAAGGGTCATTCGGCGTGCTGGGCTTCAACGTACCGTCCTTGCTGAGTGTTCGGTACCACGCCCCGTACTTCCACCACGGCGCGGCACAGACGCTGGAGGAAGTGTTCACCCTGCACGCGTTGAATGGTGGAACCATCGAGGATACGCTCAATAACGGCGAGCGGGCGGATCTGCTTGAGTTCCTGAATACCATCGATGCCCGCACGGCCCCGCTGCGTTCCGCAGGTGATGACTTCCGGGATCCGTTCTAGGCCTTGATGCTGGGGTTACCGCAATGGTAACCCCTTCTTTTTTCTCTCCTGGTTTTCCTCTTAAGTATCGTTGTCCGCTTTGCTGTTGGCTTTCGTGAGCACCTGCTTAACAAACGCTAAGAGTTCCGGCAGCGATTGAAAATGCACCACCTGTCCAGAGTTGATGTGTTCAACCCGTCCATCGAAAAGATTCTGCGCTGGCGCAGTCTCGCTGCCAAACTGAATCACAAACGCCCGATCTAGCGGCAGGTCGGAAGATAGCTGGTTGTGTTTGGTTTTGTCTGTAGTCACTGCTGATTTCGAACCGTAACGACATTTCTTGAAGGAGTAGTGGTAAACTGTCATGCCAGCATCGAAATGTCATAACATTTCGGTAACGAATCGGTAAGGGGTCGCCGCGTCCGATGGAAACCGTACAGCAACTGAGTTTCGGATCATTTCGCTTCGACCCGGTTAATCAATGTCTCTGGCACGGCGAGCGAATGATTGACCTGGCGCCGAAAGCGTTTGCTGTGCTGTCTTATCTTGTGACTCATCCTGGTCGCTTGGTGACCAAGGAAGAATTGTTGCAAGCGGTTTGGCCCGATGTGTATGTCACCGACGCTGTACTAAAAGTGCGTGTTCGTGAACTGCGCAAGGCATTGGGTGACAAGGCGCAAGACCCCCGATTTGTCAAGACCCTGCATCGACGTGGCTATCGTTTTATTGCGCCAGTCAAGCTTGCGCTGAATTCTGAGCCCGATGCGACGGAACCATTGCAGCCTGCGCACGGCCTGGTGGGCCGAGATCGAGTCGTTGCGCAACTGCATCAACATTTACAGCAGGCGCTGCAAGGCACGCGCCAGATCGTATTCGTCACCGGTGAAGCGGGCATGGGTAAGACTGCGGTCGTGGACACTTTTCTTGCGCAGGCCAGCTCTCACCCGCGGGTTTTGACGGCGTCTGGACAGTGTGTAGAGCACTACGGCACAGGAGAGGCGTATCTACCAGTGCTGCAAGCGCTGAGCCGGCTGTGCCGCCAGGCAGGCGCTGAAGAATTACCCGCATTGCTCAGGCAGTACGCGCCGACTTGGCTGGCGCAGTTGCCCTGGCTGATCGAGGACGCCGAACAAGCGCCGCTGCAACACGAAATTCTCGGTACGACGCACGCTAGCATGATGCGCGAAATGGGCGAGCTGTGTGGAGCCTTGGCGCGGCAGGCGTTGTTTGTGCTGGTGCTGGAGGACCTGCATTGGAGCGATTACGCCACCTTGGATTTGTTATCGTGGCTTGCACAGCAGCGCGAACCGGCCCGGCTATTAGTGCTTGGCACCTACCGTCCGGTAGAACTGATTGTGCGCGACCATCCGTTGAAAACTGTCAAGCAGGAGTTAGAACTGCATCGCCAGTGCACGGAGTTACAGTTAAATTTTCTGAACAACGCTGAGGTTGTCGAATTTCTGCAACGCCGTTTTCCAAAACACAGCTTTCCTGAACAGCTCGCTCGTGTGATTCATGGTCGTACCGACGGCAATCCATTGTTTTTGGTTAATGTCATCGATTATTTAGTCAGCAGGGCAATGCTTGCGGAACAAACCGGCCGCTGGTGTTTGACTGTTGCGTTGGCGGAGATTCAAGAGGCGTTACCAGAGAGCCTGCAGTTGATGATCGATAAACAGCTTGATGGGCTCGATGTTGAACAGCAACAGGTGTTGGCTGGCGCGAGCATTGTCGGTGCTGATTTCACGACGGCGGCGGTTGCGGCAGGCTTGGCGCAGAATATGGCACGTGTTGAAAAG
Source organism: uncultured Pseudomonadales bacterium (assembly GCA_964544755.1). Lineage (GTDB taxonomy): Bacteria > Pseudomonadota > Gammaproteobacteria > Pseudomonadales > JAUIET01 > JBBKXJ01. Next base: position 21,968 of record CAZJDL010000039.1, read on the forward strand.
TGCTGCGAGAAGTTGGCGCAGACACGTCAGTTTATTTGTCCGCTTGGCGCCGAGGAATTACCGAACGGAACG
>CAZJDL010000039.1:22139-30289 GCA_964544755.1 uncultured Pseudomonadales bacterium
AACGGAACGTTACGCATTTATTCATGCACTTTATCAAGATGTACTTGGTCGCCGTTTGTCGGCGATGCGACGCGCCCAGTTGCATCATGCCATCGGCATTCAGAAAGAGGCGGCGTATGCGCAGCAAAGTACCGAGATTGCAGCTGAACTGGCCTTACACTTTGAACAGGGCAGAGAGTTGCATCGGGCGATCGATTATCTTCGACAAGCAGCCAGGAATGCGAGATATCGCTACGCCAACCAAGCGGCGTTGGGCTATTTGACGCGGGCAATTCAATTGCTGGAGAGATTAGTGGATGCAGAACAACCGTCTCAGCGGCTGCAAGTGTTGGAGGAGCGTGGTCAGATACGCCGTGCAATGGCAGATATGCCAGGAGCAGTAGAGGACTTTACCCAGTTGATAGCGTGCGCCCGCGACCAAGAGCTGGTCGATTGGGAAATTACAGCGTTGCTGGATCTGGTAACGGTGATGTCGTGGATAGACCGCGAAGGTTGCTTGACGGTGGTTGCCGAGATCCGAACCCGTTGCGACAGTGTGGAGAGTAGTGCGCTGAGGGCGCATGCGCGTGGCTGGTGTGGGTACTGGAATCTGCTGTGGAACCATTGGAGTGAACGGGATGCCCAGGCGTTTGCTACAGCAGTGGCTGCGGCGCGCGGAGCTGGCCAGCGCGAGCAACTGAGACCGTTGCTTGGACGCTATAGCTTTTTTCAGAGTTTACGCTCCGATTATCGAGCCGCTAACGAAACGGCGGCAGAGGGATTGCAGCTGGCGCTGGAAGCCGGCGACGCAGCGGAATATTTAGTTACGCTATTCTTCCGCTGCTGGGCACTGCTGCATAGCGGACAGTGGGATGCGTTATACCAGCTGCTGCACGACGACGGCTTGCGAATGGCCGAGAAAAACGAACATCATCTGTGGATATTGCTGTTTCAACTGCAACTGGCCTGGTTGGCGGAGGAAACGTTTTCGTTCGAGACAGCGCGCGAACTAAGTGAACAGGGATTGAACCAGGCACGCCGCAGCGGTCTACCCTATGGCCGCCTGCTGGGGTCTGTTCGGCTGGGATTTGCACAACTAGGATTAGGCCAGCTGCAACCAGCATTCGATTGTTTTCGCACCAGTGTTGACTGGCTGGCACGCGAGCGTGTGTTGATGGATTGGATATTAAAAATACCCCTGCATCACGGCTTGAGTCGTTACTGGTTAGCACGCGGCGATTATCAACACGCCCGCAAGGAAGCTGCAACAGTTTGCAGCCTGGCGGCCGTGCCGGGCGAGCGCACCTATATGGCGTTGGGGCATAACACGTTGGCCGAGGTCGCCGTCGCGGAGCACGACCAACAGCAAGCCCAGACCGAGCTGCAGCGCGCGTTGGCCCTGCTGGACGATGCGGAAGCACCGCTGGCGCAGTGGCGTGTGTATGCAAGCGTCGCGGATTTGGCCGCCAGTCAGGGCCGTCGCGCGGAAGCGCAACAGTATTGGAAACTCAGCGCTAAGACTGTTACCGGGTTAGCTGCAATGCTTGACCACGCCCCCGAACTACGCCAGTCTCTCTTGGCAGCGGCGCCAGTGAGGACAATTCTTGCCCGCGACTCTGCGTATGCACTCGCGGAGATATAAGCAACTGATGCGCAACAAACAAGAAACACTACCGAAGGCGCCCTATCGAATTAATGAATAAAGGGAGTCGTGTCGAGTAGCACTTAGTCGTTACGGCCCCTTTTTGGCGACTCCTTTTTGTGGGATTAGAAGCCAATGTGTGCGTTGCAGCCGATGGTACGCGGCGGATTAGTGTGATAGCCAACCGTGGCACGGCTACCGCGCTCGCGGTCCAGTGACAGGCGAGCCTCTTCGTCAGTGAGGTTATTGATGAACAACGTCAGTTCGTACTTATAAAACAGGGCTACGTTGAAAACTCCCCGGCCGCCGGCAAAGCGGGTTTTCGCGCGGATTTCAATACACTACACTAGTCGAACCCCATTGCAACGACCGTAGTAGCGAGCTTGGGAATTCGGCTCATCGTCGAAACGGGCTTTGCGTGGCGCAGTGGACGCTTCGTCATAAGTAGCCCATGCATCGTTTGCCCACCGCCCACGCCATACTTGATGGCGTCAGTCGCTATATAACCGTGTGCCTTGTACAAACGCTTTCCAGGTAGCGTGGCGGCTAGAGCAAACGACTCAAAACCCGCCATTTGCGCGGCTTTCTCACAGTGCGTCAGCAGCAGTGAGCCGAGGCCGCGCCTGGCAAAGTGGGGATGCACAAAAAATGCGCGTATCCGTGCGTCATCAACCGCCGGATCGAGCCAATCGGCGTTGCGCACCTTTTCGCCAGCGGCGCCGAACAGCGCCCGCCTAAAACTCCAACCTCCGCAGGCGGTCAGCGCGCGGCCCACGAACACCAGGTAATAGGTCTCGTCTTTGATCAGTTGTGTATCCAGGCCCAAGGCGCCACTACTTAGTGCCGCCTCAATCACGTCACCCGGGTAGTCGGGCCTTGCGAGTACACGAGCCGATTCCGACATCAGGGCGGCAATGGGCGCGCAGTCATCCATGGTTGCCGGTCGAATGTTTACTTCGGGTTGCATGGTGTTTTCACTCCGTTTGTGTATTGACTCAGGACGGATCCAGGACTGTCGGGTCACGTGATCCTTAGTGGCTTTCATCCGCCTCGCCTCGATCACGGTGTTTCAGACAAGGTTGTAGAAAACCACCAACCCCACGCCGAGCGGTGTGATATAGCGCAGCACAAAATGCCAGAGCCGAAACAGGGTCGACTTGCCGCAGCCCAGCTCATCACTGAGCGCAGAGCGCGACAGTACCCGCCCCGTATAGACGGCAATCAACAAGCCCCCCAGCGGCAGCAGCACGCTGGATGTCGCGAAATCCAGAAAATCGAACAGGTTCTTGTCCAGAATCGTAATGTGCGACCAAACGTTGAACGCTAGTGCCGCGCCTATGCCCAACAGCCAGATCGCGAATCCTATGATCAGCGTAGTACTGTGTCGGCTCCTGCCACGGCGCTGTTCGAAGTACTGCACCACCGGCTCCAGGATTGAGATAGTGGAAGTCAGCGCGGCCAGACCCAGAAACAGGAAAAACAAACTCGCGATAATACCGCCACCCGGCATCTGCGCGAACGCGATTGGTAGCGTCACGAAAATGAGCCCGGGGCCCGCGCCTGGTTCCAAACCATTGGCAAAGACCAGCGGAAAAATTGCCAACCCCGCCAGCAAGGCGACCAATGTGTCCAGCCCGGCGATTGCTAGCGCGGCCTTTGGTATTGAAACCCGTTTTTGCAAATGAGCACCATAGGCCATCATGGCGGTCATCCCAACACTGAGCGTGAAAAAGGCATGGCCCAGCGCGACCAGCACCGCCTCCCAGGTCAGCGCGGAGAAATCGGGGCGAAACAGGAATGCCAGCGCGTTGCCGAACTGCCCGCTGGATGTCGCCGCATAGATGACAAGCGCCATCAACAGCACGAAAATACCGGGTACCATCCAGCGTGCCGCGCGCTCCAGCCCACTACGAATGCCGTTGGTAACGATAAGCATCGTTGCTGCCATGACCAGCGAATGGCAGACGATCAGCGTTTCCGGGCTTGCCAGCAAGCTGGCGAACAGCTCGCCCATCACCTGTGCCGTATCCTCCCCGGCTGCAAGGTTGGCGCCGCCAAAGCGCCCGTCTATAGCGTACGCGAGATAGCTGAGCGACCAGCCGGCCACGACGCTGTAGAAGGAGAGAATAAGAAAGGCGCAACCCACTCCCATCCAACCAATGAGTTGCCAGTTTGGCGAGTGGCCCTCGCGCACGGCGAGTGAGCGGAAACCGTGAATCGGACTGCCGCCGCCGCGACGACCGATCAGGATTTCCGCCATCAGTATGGGCAGACCGATCAGAGCAATGCAGGCGAGGTAGACGAGTACAAAAGCACCCCCTCCATGCTCGCCGACGATGTAAGGGAATTTCCAGACATTGCCGAGGCCAACCGCCGATCCGGCAGCAGCGAGGATGAAGGTTAGCCGCGAGGACCAGGCGTTGTTGCTCTGCCTTGCAACGAGCAGGGGAATTCCATTCAGGGCTTGTACGGGTGCGTTCATGTCATGTTCTCGTCATTGAGGGTTAAGCATTCCTAACTGCGGTAGCGATTGCCGTCACGTGACGGAGATCAGAGCCACAGCAACCACCAAGCACGTTCACCCAGGGCATCTTCCTGATAAGCGAGCGATGCAGCTGGCCCAGCTCCTGCGGATCGCCGGCATCCAATTCCTCGGCGGCATCGAGCTCGGCGTGACTGCAGCGCGATGCGTTACAGCGCAGCCCCTTGATACGGCGCAGCCACTCCCCGTCCGCCAGAGCGTCACCAAAGTGGTCCGGATGGGCGCAGTTAATCATGAAGTAAGCCGCTGCCTGGCCGCTGGCCGCATCGACCTCGGCAATCGCCTCGACCAGGGGTTGACCGGTTGGCAAAGTGCCGTTCGTTTCGACCGTAAAGGAAACTACGATGGGCAAGCCGGCCTTGCAGGCGGCGTTGACAATGCCAATCGCCTCTGCCGATTGGGTAAAGGTCATTGCCGTTACCATCTCGGCTTCCGTAGCGGCGAGCCAGCGGATTTGCTGGGCATGGTAGTCTTCGGCCTCGGCGGCGGTGATCGCCGTCTCCGGCGCATACGCATCCCCGCGTGGGCCGATAACACCATTCAGCACAATCGGGCTTTGATTGTTGGCAAACTCGTCGCGTAGATCGGCGATGAAATTGATCGCCTCTTCGTTGGCCTCGCGCAACTCGCTTTCTGACGAACCAAGATCGCCGGCCCAGTGGCTGTGTGCTTTCCAGGTAGTGCTGTCCAGAATGAAACCCGCTTTGTGCTCGCGGGCAAGCGACAAAAACTCGCGGAAATATTTTGTTAGCGCACAACGACCCGCCGAGCTGGCCAGCAATGTATGCGCCGCGAATTCACGAATCGCTATGCCGTGGTTAAATATCAGGTCTGTCTCCAGGCCGGCGTCGGTCAAGAAAAGCTCGCCGGATGCCTGTGGTAAACGGTGTTTGTTGCCTGTCATTGCGGTTCTCCTTGTTTTGCCTGGCGCCGCCGAGATTGGCGCCAGGTCGTTATGTTCAATTACTGGTTAGTGCCGGACTGGCGGTGTGGCATCACTTGCTCCACGCCGCGTTGCGGGCGATGCAATCTACCGAATACGTATACGAAAGCGCAGATTTACCCCTTCGCTAACGTTATGTCCCAGCAGCACTTGTTTGGCTTCGCCGCGGGCGTTGCGAAAACGCCCGGTGCCGCCGGTAATCGCACGCTTGCCGGTCACATCAATGTCGGCGAGCTCGTAGCCATCCGAAACCAGGTTCAGGTAAGAGCTTTGTTTGTTGGCTTGGTAGCCGCGCTTCCTATAGAAGTCGTAAAGCTGGGTGGTGATCACCCAGGGCCCGGTTTCGGTTTCCGCACCGTTACCAATGAAGTAGCCGCGACAAGTCCATTCACCGATCACCTTTTCCGGGAACTCGGGGCTGCCGTTAGGGTTAACACCATTGTGCTTATCGAGCGTCCCCGCCGGGTAGATATAACCCTGGGTGACGAAGGGGTTGCCGTAGGCCGGCAAGCTGCTCGGTAACAGTGGGGCTTCGTCGAACACGAATTTTGGCCCGCTTTCCGCCACGTCGAAGTGCAACACCTGTTTGTGCGCCGAACGGCGGAATTCGCTAGCGCCTTGGTTGGCATAGGTGCCGCTCATCAACAACGCCAAGGTGGTGAATACCAGCGTGCGTAAATAAATTGCTTTCATAAGTTTCTTTCCTGATTGAGTTTGTGTGCGTCGCCACCGATTCATCCGGTGTTGATCGCGGTTGCATAGCCCGCTCATTACCGCGCAGACTGTTCTAAACCAATGACATGATCACTGGCGCTGTCAGCACGACTGCCAAAACTACTGTGCTGTTGAAAATAATTTGCGTGCGCGCCCGTATTGCCTTGTGGCCAAAAAGTGTTCTTATGCGGGTCATGTTTGCTTCCTCCTGAAAAGCTGTGGCTGAATGGCGTTGGTCGAATAGGCCGCTAATATAGCCACCCGGCGTTGGCACGAGCGTTGAAACAAGCGTGGTATTTCGGCTGAAAAGCGTGGAAAATGGCTGCAACGCGGCTATTTCTGGCAGCAATTACTATGCTTACCATCCAAACCCTGGGCGAGCTCACCGTGCACAGCGGCGGTGAAGTCTTGCCGTTGCCGGCGTCGAAGAAAACGCGCGCCTTGCTGGCGTACCTGTTATTGACCATGCGTCCGCATCGTCGAGACCGCCTGTGCGAGCTATTTTGGGAAGTGCCAGATGATCCGCGTGGCGCGCTGCGTTGGTCGCTGAGCAAGCTGCGCCGGGTCGTCAACGACGCCGTAACCGAGCGGCTGGTTGCGGACAGGGAGCGGGTCAGGTTTAGGGATGTAGACGTCGAGATCGATATCCGGGCTATCACAACGCGACTCGAACAACGGGGTTTAGGGGTTGAGGAACTGTGTCAAATCGCCGTGCGGTTGCAGGAGCCGCTGCTTGATGGCATCGATCTGCCAAACCAGGAACAGTTTCAAAGTTGGCTGACGGCGGAACGACAAGACGTGCTCAACCTCGGATCGCGTGTCGCACAGAGGCTGGCCTTGCATGCCGATTTACCACCCGGCCAAACGCTACGTTGGTACAAGGCCTGGCTAGCGGCCGATCCTTTTAACACGCAAGCAGGCGCGCAGCTGCTATTCCAACTTCGGCAACTGGGACAAGACGCCGAGGCCGCGGCACTAGCGCGGGAACTGGCTGTGCGTTTCCGTAATGCCGGCATCGAATGGCCGGTAAAAGCAAGCACAGAACGCCGTCGTGATCAGCGGGAATCCGAGACGCTGATCGGCGCCCGGCAGCTGCTCGCGCGCCAGACAATTCAGTTTTGTTCAGCCGCCGACGGTGTACGAATCGCTTATGGCAGCGTCGGTGAGGGGCCGCCGCTGGTAAAAGCCGCGAACTGGCTCAGCCATCTTGAGCTCGATTGGGACGCGCCGATCTGGAGTCCGTTATTTCGCGAACTCGCGCGCGATCACTTTTTCGTCCGTTACGATGAGCGTGGTAACGGGCTGTCGGACTGGGACGTTAGCGACATCTCATTCGACGTGTTCGTGACCGACCTCGAGACGGTGGTTGATGCTCTTGGGCTTGAGCGATTCCCGCTATTGGGTATCTCGCAAGGAGCGGCGGTGTCGATCGAGTATGCGGTACGGCACCCGGAGCGGGTTTCGCACCTCATCCTGTTCGGCGCCTACGCGGCCGGTTGGCGGGTTGATGCCAGCGCGGAAATCAACAAAGAGCGTGAGGCCGTTATGACGCTCACCGAAACGGGATGGGGGCAGGACAATCCGGCTTATCGACAAATCTTTTCGTCCACATTTATGCCCGGCGCTACGGTGCAGGAGCTCCACTGGTTCAACGAGTTTCAGCGGCGCACTACCTCACCTGAAAATGCCGTGCGTTTTCTGTCGGCGTTCGGTGATATTGACGTTCGACAGCAACTCGGCAAGGTGCGCGTACCCACGCTGGTCATCCACTCAATGGGCGACCAGCGCATTCCGGTCAGCTCGGGCCGCGATATCGCCGCCTCTATTCCAAAAGCCGAGTTTGTCAGCCTCGAGAGCGACAGCCACCTGCTGCTTGGCCGCGAGGCAGCCTCGCAGGCTTTCGTGGATGCGGTCAGGCGATTTATCAGGAAAATGTAGAAATGTTAGAGCTACGTCCAAATTGCGAATGCTGTGATATAGATTTGCCACCCAACTCAACAGAAGCCCGCATATGCACTTATGAATGTACATTCTGTGCAGCTTGCGTAGAGCGCATTTTAATGAACGTTTGCCCAAACTGCGGCGGAGGTTTTGTGAGCAGGCCAATACGGCCGACAATGGCGCGTAGATTCGGCGTAAGCTTGCAACATCAACCCCCGTCTACGAGTCGAGTTCACACCAAATATAACCGGCAAGAATTGGCAGAGTTTGCGGAAAGCGTAAAGAACATTTCTCCTGAGAGTCGCTAACCTAAGACGGTGGTCAAGGCTTGAAGAATATGGGTCCTCAGGGATATCTGTGGGTAAAAAGCTCGAGTTTTAACCGCCGGA
>CAZJDL010000040.1:0-30055 GCA_964544755.1 uncultured Pseudomonadales bacterium
CTGACTATTTCAATATTCGGCAAATATGCGCGGGTTTGGAGTGGTGTTTACATATTGCGATAAATAATGTAATGCTGACCTTCGCGATAATATTCAAGGTCGGTGGCTTTGCGCTTTTGACTGATTAAAATGTTACAGCTACGCCCGTGTGGGATTTCATCGGCGGCTAATGAGGCTAATCGAGTGACTAATTGATTCTTATAATTAGTCGCCTGGTCAATACCAAAATGGTCGATAGTCCAGCCAATAATTTCTTCTAACGTTTTTTCAGCTTGCGGCGATAAGCGATAGCCTCTCACAAGCCGCGTTTTTTAGCCGCATTTTTAAATGCTCGCTCAATGGCTTGCTCGCCGCTACCTCTGGCAAACTTACCGCGCTTAACTTGATCGAACCCCGCGATCATACCGGCTCGAATATCTGCAAGTTCGGCTTCGCGGCGTTGTACTTGATCCTCTAACAAACGCAGCCCTTCGCGCAGTACTTCGCTGGCATTTTGATAACGCCCAGCTGAAACCAGCTCGCCGACGAAGTCTTCCTGCTGGTCAGTTAAAACAACATTTCTTGTTGGCATACACTCACCTCACTATTTTTTGGATAGTAGCATTATTGGCAATATCTGCCAATCAGCCAGCGCGAGCTAAAACTAAATATTGGTTACATCAGATAGAGACGGTACTTATGTCGGCACCTGTATCAATTGAGTCGCTATTAACTCTTTATAAACAAATGGTTAGTGGCATTATTCAAGCCCGGCCCCGGGCACCACGTAAAACAATCATTTCGTACCCCATTGCCAAACCCGTATAATAAAACTGTAACGAAGGGTTGTGTGGCAATGAGCAAAAACGAACCATCTGTGAATCACAAAGTCGCCAGTGGCGCGAAGTTTTATACTGCGCAAGGCGTCTCAGCGATTAAAGACGGCATCAAGGCCAGCAAGTCCGGCGCGGCGGCCCAGCTGCGCAAGCCGCCTTGGCTGCGGATTCGCTTGCAGTCCGGCAAGAAATACCAGACCGTACGCGAAACAGTCCATGAGCACCGACTGGCGACTGTCTGTGAAGAGGGTCATTGCCCAAATATCGGCGAATGCTGGAGTAACGGCACCGCCACGATCATGTTGATGGGGGCCGTTTGTACGCGTGCCTGCAAATTCTGCGCGGTGGATACCGGCAATCCGAACGGCTGGCTGGACGACGATGAGCCAGGCAGCGCCGCTCGTTCTGTACAGCTGATGAATTTGCGCTATGTGGTGCTAACCTCCGTTGATAGAGACGACCTGGCCGATGGTGGCGCCGCGCACTATGCGGCATGCATACGCGCCATTCGAACATTAAACCCTGCGACCGCGGTCGAAGCGCTAACCCCCGATTTTTGCGGACAATGTGATGCCGTGGCAACCGTTGTAAACTCAGGGCTACAAGTGTTTGCCCAAAACCTTGAAACCGTCGAGCGACTCACCTGGCCGGTACGTGACCCGCGCGCAAGTTATCAGCAAACACTTGATGTGTTGAAATTTGCGAAGCACGAAAGAGCGAATATTCTCACTAAGTCCAGTCTTATGCTTGGCTTGGGTGAAAGCGCGGAAGAAGTCTATCGAGCAATGCAAGACTTGCGTACACACGAGGTGGATATCCTAACGCTTGGCCAATACCTGCAGCCCACCAAGCACCATTTGCCTGTCGAACAATGGATTCACCCTGACCAGTTTGCCGCGTTGCGCGAATACGGGCTGGAACTTGGTTTTACCGAAGTCGCCGCCGGGCCGTTGGTTCGCTCCAGCTATCGAGCAGATCGCATTCTTGAACAAAACAACTTGGGTTTACGGAATGTAGACTCCCCGGTAGCTGATAGCAATCGAATTAAAGCGGTCGAGCTCTCCTGACAGCGAGCGGGTTACTCGCATTCCTTACGATGAGGCCCACTGGGCTTGATGCCAATTCGAATCTGCGAAGATGACTTGCTAAGCTCGGATGTCGCCGGGTTGCTTCGGGAGCATCTTCAGAGTGTCGCTATGCATTCTCCTCCTGAGAGTGTTCACGCCTTGAACCTGGAAGCGCTATGGGCGCCTGATGTCACGTTCTGGACGGCATGGGAAGGTTCTGATCTGCTCGGTTGCGGCGCTTTGAAGGAGCTTAACTCGCGCCATGGCGGGATCAAGTCGATGCGTACCGTTCAGGAGCATCTCAGAAAAGGCGTTGGCACACACATTTTGGATTACATTATCGCCGAATCAAAGCGCCGCTCATATTCGCGGCTCAGCCTGGAGACGGGTTCTATGGAGGCATTTGCCGCTGCTCGCGCATTGTACGTCCGTTTCGGTTTTGAATTTTGCGCGCCGTTCGGTGATTACCGGGACGACCCTTATAGCCTGTTCATGACGCGTGTTTTGTAGAGCGGATCGAAGCAAGCTTGTAGTAAGGCTGGCTGTGGAGTCGGCGCTCTGTTGTCCGGCGGCGGCAGTCATCGTTGCTTTGGGGCTGAAACATGTCCTAAGTGCATTGTATGCTGCGTAAGCAGTGCGCTTGGCGTCATTCCCTTGCGGCCGAGTTCTTTCCCAACACCTTCAACATCCACGCCAAAAACACAGCGGTTATCAGCAGAACCAGCCACCAGGGCGCCCCGTATCCCACCCGCAGCAGGCATTATTATTGTTATCCGTTTTTAGCAGTAAAAAGCGCGGGGCCTGCGAATACCGGCGCATTGATCGGGGTTGCTGAAACACGCTAACAATGCTCAAGCGCTGGGTCCGGAGTCGTCATCGACAAACACCAGTCCAATGCCCTCGTTGTCAAAGCGGACTATACGCATTTTTACGAGGGGGCCGTCACCGCCGCCGAGACCTTGCACTTGCACGACGACTATCTCGCCAATGTCGGGTAAGGTGTTTCCTTCGGCAAGAATATAAGCGCCACCTTCGGAAATATCTGCAGTACGCAATTTGATATCACCGACTTGGGGATGGGACAACTTGACTTCGGCACGTAGTTTGTTGCGAATATGTACGCGCTTATTTTTACCTGACATTTTTTGTTCTCCGTACTTTGCAGTTTAACATCCTTGCGTGTATCGATTAGTATTCCATAATTGCAAGCCAATGTTGACCAGGTTGAGTTAAACGCTCGATTTTCTATGAGCCAGTGGTGTCCACTCTTTGAAAGCTCTGATAAACGCGCTTGGTTCTGAAAAATCGAGTTGGTACGCGGCGTCAAGCCAACGCATGAGTGAGAGGCTGAGGCTGGACAATTGCTTGAAAGTCACGCTGGACCGCGGTTCCTGCAGAATGCGGGGTGACATTCGGCACCCCGCCAGTTGTGTGATTTGCGTTATAACCAAGGTTTTCGGTGCCTTTCAGTGTATTGATAGTGAAGGGCGAGGTGAGGGTTGTTGATTTCATATTGGATTAATCAAGCGCTTAAGAAACCTGGCCAGTGTAACCAAATGTCAATTTTTCTAAAAGCTCTTGTCATTGCTTTAACGCAAATCAAAACTCAATATGCTTGGCCGAATTCAACATCTGTTGATGGCGCTGCTGCGTGACGGGATTTTCCGCTGGCGAATTGGCTTCCAGGACGCGATCACTTGTAAGAGCGATTTCAGGCGTGAACATTCGACAGCATAACTGCGGAGAACGCGTTTATGGGGCCATTGCAAGGCATCAAAGTTATCGAACTGGCAGGTATTGGCCCGGGGTCGTTTGCCGGCATGCTATTGGCCGATATGGGCGCCGAAGTCATATCGGTAGAACGTGCTAGCGACGCTGCCGGGAACCGGTTGCCGGACTGTAGCCGGCGTGGCAAACGTTCAATTGCATTGGACCTGAAGAACGAGGAGGGGGTTGCAATCCTGCTCAAGCTGGTTGAGCAGGCAGATATATTGTTCGAAGGCTTTCGGCCGGGTGTGGCCGAGAAACTGGGTATCGGCCCGGACGAGTGTCTGGCGCGTAACCCCAAGCTTGTCTATGGCCGCATGACCGGCTGGGGTCAGTTCGGCCCGCTCGCCAAAACGGCGGGCCACGATATCAATTACATTTCTCTCACGGGAGCGCTGTATGGGGTTGGCCGTGTCGATGAAAAACCGGTGCCGCCGTTGAATCTCGTGGGCGACTATGGCGGTGGCGGTATGTTTCTGGTGATGGGCATACTCGCGGCACTGCTCGAGGTGCAGCGGTCAGGCAAGGGGCAAGTTGTTGATGCCGCCATGACCGATGGTTCAGCAGTGCTGATGGCAATGTTCAATTCCCTGCACGCCATGGGTAGGTGGAGTCCGAAGCGTGGCGTGAATATACTAGACAGCGGCGCGCATTTCTACGACACTTACGAAACCGGGGATGGCAAGTACATCTCCATCGGTTCCATTGAGCCGCAGTTTTACGCGCTGTTAATGGAGAAAGCACAATTGCAGCCCGAGCTGTTCGGTGCTCAAAACGACGCGAGCAAATGGCCTGAACTGAAGGATAAGCTGACCGAGGTATTCAAAACTAAAACCCAGGCGGAGTGGTGCGAGTTGATGGAAGGCACCGACGTTTGCTTTGCTCCGGTGCTCAACTTTCTCGAAGCCCAGCAACATCCACACAATGTCGCCCGCGAAACCTATGTTGATGTCGACGGCATGACCCAGCCCGCGCCAGCGCCACGCTTTAGTCGCACTGTTTCTGCAATCCGGTTTGGTTCAAGGGCGGCGGGTGAGGATACGCAGGCAGTGTTGCAGGATTGGGGCTTTGCCGAAGATCAGATCGCGAAACTGCGCGCGTCGGGCGCATTGAGTTAAGGGTCCACGCAAAAATAGGTTTACATTTATGGGTGTCAAGTCACCCGTGAAGCAATGCGCGAGAAGGGCGAATAGTTAGCTATTTAACCGCCGAGCAACGCCGCTGCACGGGATGAATTGGCGGCCAGAAATGTGAAGCTATTTTGAAGCGGCCCCTAAGTTCACGCAGATCTGGCATGAACTCAGTATAATACCGCATTCAGCCGTACTCAGGATTGCTCTATCATGACCGTTAGAACTCGCGTCGCGCCTTCACCCACCGGTGATCCGCATGTGGGCAGCGCCTACGTTGCCCTGTTTAATCTGTGTTTTGCGCGCCAGCACGGTGGCCAGTTCGTACTTCGTATCGAAGACACCGACGCCGCGCGTAGCACTGCGCAGTCAGAACTGGCTATTATGGATTCGTTGCGCTGGCTCGGGCTCGACTGGGATGAAGGCCCGGACAAAGGCGGGCCGCATGGTCCGTACCGACAGAGCGAACGGGGCGACATTTACCGCAGCTACGTGGAGCAGCTTATCGCGCAGGGTGATGCGTTCCATTGTTTCGCCACCCCCGCAGAACTGGACGCGATGCGGCGCGAACAAATGGCGCACGGCCAGCCGGTTAAATACGACGGCCGCGGGTTGCGGTTGAGCGCGGCCGAAGTGCAGCAAAAACTAAACGCTGGCGAGCCATATGTCGTGCGCATGAAAGTCCCCGAAGAGGGTAGCTGCGTTATTGATGACATGCTGCGCGGGAACATTGAAATCGACTGGCAGCAAGTTGATATGCAAGTTCTACTCAAAGCCGACGGTTTGCCCACTTACCACTTGGCTAATGTGGTAGACGACCATCTGATGGAAATCAGTCATGTGATTCGTGGCGAAGAGTGGATAAATTCGGCACCCAAGCATCAATTGCTGTACCAATATTTTGGCTGGAAAATGCCGCGGCTATGCCACCTGCCGCTGTTGCGTAACCCGGACAAAAGCAAGCTCAGTAAACGCAAGAATCCCACCAGTATCTTGTATTATCAGCGAATGGGCTACCTGCCGGAAGCGCTGGTGAACTATCTGGGCCGCATGGGTTGGTCGATGCCCGACGAACGCGAGAAGTTTTCACTGCAAGAGATGTTTGCCGAGTTTAATATCCAGCGAGTGTCGCTGGGTGGGCCGATATTCGATATTGCCAAGCTGGATTGGCTCAACGCGCAATGGATTCGTGAAGATTTAAACGCCGACGAATTTCTGCGGCGCCTGCAAGACTGGGGTCTAAACAAACAACGACTCGCCGAAGCCTTGCCGCATATTCAGCAACGGATTGAAAAATTCAGCGATGTGGCACCCAAAATTGCCTTTTTATTCGCCGGTATGCTGGGCATCGCCGAACGGGATTTTTCCATCAATAAATTGGCGCTTGATGAACAGCTGAAAGTTTTGCAGTTTACCTTGTGGCGGCTGGAGCGGCAGCAAGACTGGCAGCGCGATCAACTGTTTGCGAATTTGAAAAACCTGGCTGCGCAAATGGACATCAAGCTGCAATTATTTCTGGCGCCCATTTTTGTTGCTATCGCAGGCACGACCGCGAGTTTTTCCGTGAACGACGCCATGGTGTTGCTGGGCCCGGCTATGAGTCGTGCGCGCCTGCGGCATGCCATTGATACACTGGGTGGAGTTTCCAAGAAGCGAGCGAAGAAGCTGGAGAAGGAGTTTGTCGTGCTGGGAGAAGCTAGCGGTGACTGAAACACTATTGGTTGTATGGGCAGATCAGAAGAGCGTCATGTTGGTGGTAACAACTCGCGCATGTGTTAATTTTGAACAGTAACGGGTGGTTTTCATTGAATTTACTACTGTTCAGGGGCTAGCTTTGTGGGTCAAAATCTGCGAATCGATAGCGACGATGGTGCTGTTGCAGCGAAGTAGGTGTATGCCGACGTTTGTAATTGACAGACATCGGGCTGCTGATTAGAATCGTGCGTCTTTTGGGGCCATAGCTCAGCTGGGAGAGCGCAACACTGGCAGTGTTGAGGTCGGCGGTTCGATCCCGCCTGGCTCCACCAAATACCTTTTTTGCCCGCCAGAGGTCGTATCTTTTAATGCGGCGGGCAAGATCGTTGCCCCAGATCGCGTCGCCTACGGCGATATGAAAAACAAGGACATGTTCGTATCTGCAAAAGCGCAAGCCTGGTGGGCATTGCGGGAGCGCTTTCATAAAACCCATGCCATGATTCACAACATAGCCGATTACCCGCACGATGAATTGATTTCAATTGGCGGGAACTGTCCGGTACGCACCGAGTTGGCACGCGAACTCGCCAGCCCCAAAATCGAATACCGCAACGGCAAAATCGCTGTTGAGAGCAAAGCACATCTTAAAAAGCGCGGCATCCCATCGCCCAACCTGGCGGATGCGGTTGTGATGCTGTTCGCGCCCGCAAAGAAGATTTGATTGTGAGTTGTGGTTGTGAAAGTGCCTGTGCGTATACTGTCACTGCGCGAATGAATTCTAATTCTATAGGTGATTCTATGAGAAATTTTTTTGTGACGTTATTTACGCTGCAAATCGCCTTTTTAATGGCGTTGTATGGCACGCTCTATGGACTGATCGGCATTGTGCTTGCGACCCAAAATCCCGCCCTAGAGCCAATGAGCCAATTTATTGTAATGGGAGTGATAGTTGTATACAGCGCATTTTTTATCTACATGGACTGGCGTGCCATTAGAACGCTGTGGCCGTAAACAAAACGTTTTTGAACGGGTGAATTCGCTGCGCTGCGAGCAATAGATATTATTGACGCCGCTTGGCCGGCCTGTCCAGCGTGTCCTTCACCCAGGTAGGCGTCGATTTACCCGTTTGTGCAGCGACCATCACGTAACTGCTTTTCTGCTCGGGCGTTACCCGATTATCTACAGGTTGTGGCTGATGCCATGTTCGGCCTGGTATTTGCGTTTATACCGCGCTACCTCATCATCCACATTTGCGAATCGATTCTGATAGCGCTTCTTCTAGCAATTCTTCACTAATGCCGCGACGTTTTAAGCTGCTGATGAGTGCAGTAACCTCGTCGTTTTCCAGCCGTTCCAGGTCAACCCGAAGTGCTTGCCCGACGTACGATCTAACCAGTGGCTGGTAGCCAGTGAATCCAAGTTTCGGCGCAATGCGTTTTAAGTCGTCAACCACGTCCTCCGGCATGCGGATGGTGACGGTTCTCATGGGGCGGTTCTTATCTAACCGCTTTTTCAGTTTTTCAATTTTCATAAGTTCTTCGATCCTCGCGCACCGCTTTGCGAGCTGAAATGATGCGAATTAAATTCTCTTCGAATGCAATGTGAACGACGAACAGTAGATTCCAGCTTGTATCCATGCCAATGATGGCATCGCGCGCTTCGTCTTCTGCGCTGGCGTCCACGACTTTCAGGAATGGGTCAAAGAACGCCTCGGCAGCTTGTTCAAACGTGACGCCATCGTGCTTGTGTTGGTGTTTGCGATCTTTATTCTCGACCCGAACAAAGCTGATTCCGTGCAGTTTAAACAGCTTATCCATAACTATAGCTTTAGCCAGGAATATTTACGTTGTCAATACGTTTTGTGCCTGCCGGGGGCGATGGCGCGGGAGTGCTTGAACGAGCCACGGAATGCCCGGCTCTTGGCCAGCGTCTCGCTACGCGTGTTAAAAACGAATATACCCGATGTGCCGCTTATCAGAAATGATGATATTCTGGCGGTGTTTGTTGGTGCCTAAACGTTATTTTCAGGGCGACAGCGCGTGCACTCTGTTGGTATTTTTGTTGGTACTTAGCCAATTTACAGATAACTAATAGTATATAAAATAAACAGCTATATCGTTAGTGTGATCGAGCCTGGCTCCACCAACATCGACCGCTGTATTCCGCTCGGAAGCCTGGCACGGCCGCTAGCTAATTCAGCCCACAACACTTCTTGTATTTCTTGCCGCTGCCACAAGGGCAGGGTTCATTGCGGCCCACTTTTGGCGCGGCGCGGATGAACGTGGTGGTTGGGTTGTCAGCCGGCTTGAAAAAGTGCCGGTGGAGCTTTTCGACATTCGGCGCGATACTTTCTTGCAGATGTAATATTTCAGCATCTGTCATCATCTCCAGGCTTGGGAGGCCTTCGTCGGTGCCAAAATAACGAATGGGGTATAAATATTTTTCCAGATACCGCATGTCTTCAGGCGACATTTCTCCCCACAAACCGAGCCCCCGTAGAAAACCTTCACACCATTCGTCAACGACAAGCAATGAGTGGTCGCCACCAGGAGTTTGCAGAAATATCGGTTCGTAAAAGCCTTCCTGTAATTTACCCATCACGGTGTTATAGAAATTGAACAAGGCGTGGGTGAATTGCTCGACATCCTTCTGGCTTTGCCACTCGGGAGCGAAGGCTTCTCCGCCCCAGATGGCAGGCATCCAGGTCGAAGGTACAATGACCTGGGGGGCGCAAGCAATGGCAGCAAAATAACCGTCGAGTTCGGAAACGTCCAATATGGACTCATCACAACCGCGATCAGTCAGCCAGTGTTCAATGATTTCGCATGTATCATCTTCGTCAGTTTGCAAATCTTCGTCAGCTTGCAAAAACGGCAACGGGCTTTCCATGCCATGCAGCTTGGCGAAGTTGGGCCTGGGTGTGGAACGCTCGGTGCGAAAGCCAAGGATGATTTCCGCTTCCTCCAGGTCGCCGGCGCAGGTGATGTCGACGCAGCCACGGTTGAACAGGCGGCGTATCTCATCGATGGTTTCGGTGGCATCTAAATTCAGTAGCCGGACTATTAACAAACCGTTTAAAGCGTACGCCGTTTCGATAGGCCTGGCCATGTATTCCCGGTAGACCTCTAGTACCTCAGTGCGGCATGCAGGGTGGGCTTTGGCGATTTCGCCGAGCGCGTCTATAGCGAGAACGTAGCTGAATTCGTCTTTACCCGCTTGCTGCAAATGGTGGGTAAGTGGCTGGATCGCTTTGGAACCGATAAGCCCCAGCGCGACGCCCAGCTCACTGAGCGCATAGTCATCGTCGAACAAGGTGTCAAAGCTGGCAATAATAGGCTCTATCGCTTCTTCGCTGCGTAGCTGACCCAGTATTCGCCAGGCATACAGCGGTGCCCATATCTCCAGGCAGCTTGAGTCGAGTGAGTTAATCTTGTCATCGCCAAAGAGTGTTAGCAGGGAGGGCACGTCATCCAATGTAAACCCGTATTGGGCTATGTAGTCCGGCCAGATGTTGTATCTGCCTTGTGGTCGTCCTAGTTTGAGCAGGGGTTGAATTTTCGGGTAGTCTGAATACATGGGTGGGCTTGTGTGACAAGGTGGCAGTGTACGTTAGCGCTGTATTGCGCGTTCCTGCGGATCATTATGCAGTAGGTGGGTCGGCAGATAAATTGCAATTTTACAAAATGGGGAGAAATTTCGAGAAAATGGAAGTTAATACTTTACAAATAAATCCGCCATAAACCCACATATGACCATATATTATTCAGAGGGGTGCGGGCCAACTTAAAGTACAATAGTTGGCAGGCGGCGCCCCACATTCTTGCATGATGAGCGAGTGCTGGGGCGTTAGACCTCAACTGATAGAATTACAAAAACGCTATTATTCAATTAGTTAAAAATTCCCTCAGCAAATTGGTATCGAACGTGCATGGCATAGATGAACGCAACCATTCTCGCTCGGTTTACCGGAGGTTTGTCATGCAACGCAGCGGTTCTGAAGTCAGCATTGACCAATTGGCACGCCTGGCACGGCAGGCCGGATGTTGCGTCAATCACGTCACCTGCGAAGTTGAGCAATCGGCTTTGGTCTTTGCGTCAGCTGATTTACCCGGCCAAGACCATCGCTCCACGATCGGCCGAATTATGCAAACACTGAGTTCATATATGCCGCGCTAAACGAAAGGCCGCTGAGCGATTGATTGGTACACAAGGCTAGATTCGCTGCGTGAGTTGCGAAGGCGGGCAGGTGCGTGGCGGCCAGAAAAAACACCGCGATGATTGAATAATTGCACGTGGCGTGTGCACCCTCTCTCTTAATAACGAAGCAACAGACAAACCGGTGCGGCAACAAACCAATGTTCAGACTAATGGCGCTTAGTTGCGTGTCCAGACCGGCCTGAACAGAGTGAAAATTTCCAAGACACGCCGTGAATCCGTCCCTGGCATCCCTGCCAGGGACGGCCCCGAAAATTCTCCCTCTATTCAGGCCTTCGCAGCTTCGATAAGCGTTAACTAAGCGCCATTCATCGTTCAGATTACTTGGGTGACGTTGAGCGTTTGCTGAGTCGTTGTAATGGATTCGGGTTCGAGCTCGCGCAAGTACCAAATTGTGCCAGGCTATTCTGATAACATAATGGTTCGCACATTACTTCTTCCGGCGGGTCTGGAAAACATTCCCCTTGCAGATATAGCCGAAGTTCGGAAAATTGAGGAAACGCCGCAATGCAAGATCGAATACGGATCAAAAAAATTGAAACGCTCTCCGATAACTTTTATGTACTGAGGAATGCAACGTTCGATTATCGGCGTTCTGACGGCACCTGGCAAACGCAACGCCGTGAGGCGTATGACCGCGGCAACGGCGCCACCGTTCTGCTGTATAACAAAGCCCAAAAATCCGTTGTATTAATTCGCCAGTTTCGCTATCCCGCTTATGCTAACGGGTATGAGGGAGGGCTAATCGAAACTTGCGCGGGAGTGCTCGACGAAGACGATCCTGAAACTTGCGTTCGCAAGGAAAGCGAAGAGGAAACAGGTTATCGAGTAGAGCACGTGCAGAAGGTGTTTGAAGTGTTTATGAGTCCAGGTGCGGTGACGGAAAAGATCCACTTTTTTATCGCCGAGTACTCGCCCGATGCCAGAATTGGCGAAGGCGGTGGCTTGGAAGACGATGGCGAAGATATCGAAGTGTTGGAAATTCTTTTTACGGAAGCGCTACAAATGATTCAGCGCGGGGAAATCTGTGATGCCAAGACAATTATGTTATTGCAGTTTGCCGCGCTTAACTGCATATTCGACTAATTTTTACGATACCTGCTCAACGTTATGCCGCTTCTGTTGCCGGGCATACAGCCAGCGCCAAACAAAGCCGTCCGGTCCTTCTACGCCGGTTTTGATATAGCGCAGTACATTGTGGTTGTTGATGGTCCAGTGCATGAGGACTTTCGCCGAGGCCTGCCCACAAAACAGAATTTGATCGCCAACTTGTAAGCGTATGGCACGCTTGGGTTTAATTGACAGCTCGCCGTTGCGTTTAATAAGTAAGGCGATGGCAGGCACCGACTTTTTCCGATTGCGAGGGTCACGGATCAAAAATCCTAGCTTTACCGGGTGATTTGCCCGCAGTTCATCGTATATCGCTGGTGATTCGTCCGCGTTGATGTTCAGCGTCCATACATTGAGGTCAAATTCCTGCAGGACTGCAGTGATGCTCAATAGCCACTGGCGTGCCTGTTGCTCATCGCATTGGCGCAATTGGTTGAAAAAATCCATCAGCAACGGGGTGCGTATATGCATGTAGATTTCATTGGCGATAATACGGCCCGGCTCCATCAGCATGTTGACGTCCGCCGCGCGGAATACCGGTTTGTTGGAGCCTGTATTCTGCCGAGCGACTGTGATTAAATCGGGTTTGATATTGCGGGCAGTAATGATAATAGACAGATTATCGGCATCGTCGGCGGTGCCCGCGATAATACCCACGGCGTTTTCTATGCCTGCTTGCAGCAGTGTTTCGGCTTCCGTGCCAACACCCAAAATGGTTCCTTCGGGCGCGTTACGCATTGCCGGGTTCACTTCGATAAAGGTCATGGCGATACTATTTTGTTTGAACCTGGTTTCCAGCTCTTTGCCGAAGCGCCCGTAGCCGCAAATAACCCAGCGCCCGGAGGTATTTTGGTGTGGATGGGTCAACATCTCATGATGAGGGTTGACGATTAAATCATAAATTAGATGTTTGTACGGATCGCGTAGTGTCAGAATAAGATGGTCGGCGAAGGTTTCAAACGGGTCAATAATGATGTCGGTGCCAAAAGAAGCCAGGTTGGCCGTTGTTTCTTTCGATTGAGTGCTACTGATGACTAGGCGGTCCGGTTTGACCACCTTGCTGTCAATAGCAATCGACAGGTTGGCGTGATCGTCATTGGTTAACGCCAATACGCCAACACAGTGGTCATTGCGAATGCCCGCGAGGGTTAACACATCGGGGTCAGCGGCGTCGGCACATAAGCATGGTACCGACAAACCGATTCTGTCGGCATCTAACTGGTCGATAAGACGTTGATCGGAATCGATGACAACCGTTTGAATGCCACGCGAGTCGAGGGCATGTACCAGTCGATTGCCGGTAATGCCATAGCCGCACACCAAATAGAAGGGTTCGGATATCCACGCGATACTGCGGGAAAAATTGGTGCGCTTGACCAGGCGGTGAAAATTGGGTTCCTGAAATAATGCGAGAATAGTACCTATGCTGTATACCCAGGAAACCACTGTGGAATATATAGTGATGATTGTCCAAAACCGTTGCGCTGGAGTAAACGCATAGGGAATTTCGCCGAATCCAATCGTTGAGCCCATAAAGCTGACAAAATAAAAGGCGTGGCCAAAATCCATGCGCCACGGGTTGCCTTGGTCGTCCTGCCCGGGAATCAGCACGAAGCCCAGCACTGAAATGGCGTAAACGGTAATGATAAGAATGATTGGCGGCCGCAGACGGCGCAGCAGCAAATAGAATACATGCTCCATTGCTCTACCTCTGTTATGACGCCGTTGCCAGAGCTAGTGGCGGACCACCGTGGTTTCGACTATCAGCAGTGTCACCGACACTATGTTAGCCAGCACAGCGCCCGCAGACAACGATACGATGCTGGCCACGGTTGCCGGCGCCATACCCGTTTCGCTAAAATGTGTCGCAAAACCCCAAACCAGCGCGGCGATGATAAGCTGCAAGTCTGCCACCAGGCTGGTGGCAACCAGTACCGCGCCCAGGTGAGTACGGTCGCCTAGCTTCATTATCGTGGCGATCAAGCTGACGACAATTGCGGCATACAGTTCGTAGACATTGTGGTGATCAATATTATCAATATCACCAACGAAAAAACCGAAATTGAGAGTAAGTGACAAAAGAATAAAAAAAGCGAAACTGACTTTTTCGAAATTCATAACGGCGAACCCTGCATCATGTTGTTCACTATTGGTAGCACTGTTGGACCGGTGGGATTAGTTTACCGCCGTTGCGGCAGCACACGCAAAAAATTATCGCGGGCTAGTTTGCGCGCATCTTCTTCGCTCAGCGCATCCAGCACATCGTCGAACTCGGTAAGCAGTTCACCGATGCGGTCGAAATTGCCGACCAGGTCTGAGCCCAGCATAAAGCGGTCGGGGTGGCGCTGTAGAAGATTCAACCAGCGGGTTTTAATTTTCTCTTTCGAAGTTAGCAAGTGTTCTTCCAGCACGCTCCACGACAAATCGATCCATAAATTTGGATATGTTTTTAGCAGGCGCTCAATTTCTGCGCTGAGGAAAGGCAGGTCGTTGCGCAAATTGATGGAATTACTGGTACCGGCGTGCGCCCAGATAAAGCGGGTTTTCGGGTTTTTCTGCAGTGCCTCTTCCAGTTCGGTTAAATACAGCGGTTCCTTAATGCGCGCCGAGGTAATATTGCTATGTATCATCACCGGTAAGTCGTGCTTGGCAGCCAGTTGATAAATAGGCTGCAGTGCCGGGTGATTGGCGCGCGCGGGTTCGCCGTAGATGAGCGCGGTCAAGTCGTCATGCCGGGTGACGATTTCGCCGATACCTTCCCACAAGTCGGGGTACCACTCCAGCATACGCCGCACATGTTGCACGGCGTTTTTGTCGGTCGGGTTGAAGCCGCAAATAAAAGGGTGCAGGCGCTTACGCTGAGATTTTGGCAAGCTCGACACGGCGCGCGCGACGATCTCATCGCTGAGACTGTACCAGTAAACATTCGCATCATCGGCGAACACGTATTTCGGCTTTTGCGGTTCGGTGTCGGCCCATTTTTTTATAATGGGCAGGCCGGTGATCATGGCGTGCTCTACGTTGGCCTTATCCATTGCTTTCAGCAATGCTGTGATGCCATCGCTTTCCTGAAAGAAGTTAACGTAATGCAGATGTGCGTCGCTATAGGTACGCGTTGGCTTTCGGGGTTGTTCCGCCTGTACGTTGGCACATGAAAATATGATGCATAGCAGCAGCGTTCGAAGATACATTAGGGGATTAATCATATAGAGCAAGCGACTCAAGTTAAGAAGATAGCGGCGCGCTGTGTATACGTGCAGGCATCCACAAGGCGTGTTGCTGGTCGAAGGACTTTATACGCGGGCTACAGTTCTACCGGCGTGGCAGCCAGCTGATATAGTAACGGCTAACGCATTGGCGGCTTCACGGCTATTCAATGGCGTGCCACTATAAACGAAAAGACGGTTTTGTTTCAGTGCTGTATTAGGTGTAAAACTGCGGGTTTTCACAATAGCAGCAGTATGGCGCGGTTGCGCATCGTTCGGTCATGGCGGGTTTCGCCGCGTCGCGAATATGTTATGTTTGGTGTGATGCGTTTTGTGAATTACATTTACAGCCTGTATTTGCAGCAGCCCAAGCCCAAAGCGTTAAAAAGGCACAAGATAGCCTGGATGCAGCGTAACTACTGCAGGTCAAGCTTCTAACCCTAGGGATATCCTTATGCTCGTTATTGGTCATCGCGGCGCCGCCGGAGAAGCTCCGGAGAATACCATCGCTGGTTTCAGGCACGCCATCGAACGCGGAGTAAGACATTTCGAACTGGATGTGCAAATGTCGGAGGATGAAAAACTGGTCGTCATCCACGACAACAAAGTCGACCGCACCAGCTATAGTCGCGGTCGTGTCAATCAATTTAGCGCCGCCGACCTAGCTAAAATGGACGCGCGCCGTAGCGGCCCCCCGTGGCCGCGTAAAAAGGGTGCTCACATCGCCACCCTGGACGCCGTGCTGGCGGCGACAGCGGCCACAAAAAGCTATCAAATTGAGGTCAAGTCGGCGCGTCGATCCGTGATCGAACATATCGCCGAACAAATAGCGCAGCGCTTTCCAACACGACAGGCCGCACGCCGCGTTGTTATTACCTCTTCCGATTTAAAACTGCATGCCTGCTTACAAGATATTGCGCCGCATCTCGCGCGTGGCCTGGTCAGCTTGCAACCCGACCCGTTGGAAACTCTACGTCAGTATGGGTGCGGCTATCTCATCGCCAGCGCGGCCGTATGCAACTCCTATCTTGTCTCGCGGGCACGCAAGGCTGGCATAAAAGTCTCAGTGTGGACGGTCAATGACCCGCAAACCATAAAAAATCTATACCGGTTAAATGTACACAGCGTCATTACGGACTACCCATCGATGGCTTTGCCGTTGGTGGGGAGTTTAATGCGCTAGGGTCTGTTAACACTATGGTACTAGTACTTCAGTGGCATTTACTTCTTCGGCAATGCTCTGCACTATCCTTTGCACGGTGGTGCACTGAAGCGCGATAGACCGAGTGATCGTTTGCGCAGTATTGTGCATCCTTAAAAAAGTGTTCCACTTTGCCGTATTCATCATAGGTGGTAGTCCTCGATTCTGGAGGAAGGGATGACGGATCCATCGGACGCCTACGAGATATTTCTCAGCTACGCACGTGTCGACAATGAGCGGGAGACCGAAGATGAGGCCGAGCGCGGCTGGGTCGATCACTTTCAGTTACACCTGCTCAAGCAGCTGCGACGGCGCGGCCGAGCCGATGTTGGTTTCTGGCGCGACGTCGCCGAGATCTCCGCTGCCGATCGATTCGCTCCTGAGATCATTAAAGGTCTAGCTGAGGCCTACTTTTTTCTGCCGATCATATCGCCAACCTATATACAGCGGCCCTGGTGTCGAGAAGAGCTTAACAAGGTCTCCGGTCGGCGAGCGCAGGAGCCCACGATCGACCAACGGGTTGTGCCGGTGTACAAGTTGTCACCACTTGAGCCGCAGCGGCTGCCGGAATTGATTCGCGGCCGCGGCGGTTATCACTTCTACGAACATGACCCGGTCACTAAGCGGGTGAAGGAATACTACCGCTACGGCCAGGTCAAGAATGAACGTGCTTACGCCGATCTCCTGGATCAGATTGCCGACTACATCTGCTCGAACTTGCCCGCGGTTGCCGCTTACCCAGAGATCGTCAACCCGCCCGCAGCTGCTGACGTCGTCACTGTCTTTGTCGCCAATGTCGCCGACGACATGTTCACGGCTTACGGCAAGTTGGTAACCGAGTTGAAGAGCCAGGGCTTCAGGGTGGTCATTGACCCCGAGCGAGAGCTGCCGCAAGACCCCGGCGCGGCCGTGGTCGCAGTTGATGAGGCGATGCAGCAGGCGCAGCTCGTCGTCCACCTGCTTGGTGACGATGCCGGCCCGCGCGTTGGTGGAGCGCGGCTGGTCGACCGGCTGCTCGACCAAACCCGCGCCGGGCCGGTACCGCGTTTGATTTGGGCACCGGCGGCCCTGTTCAGTGACCCGACGAGTCCCAAAGCAGCCGTCCGCAATCGCGATCGCGATGCGTTTGAAACTTTCGAGAAGTTCGGTGACTATCGCGACGGCGATAGCGTCAGCGATGCGCCGTTCGAGGCGTTTCTGCAAGATCTGGTGCGCCGTTGTCATCAGCTGCGCTCGCCTATCTCCCCGGCTCCTGCGGGGGGTGCCGCTGAATCACCAAGCGTCTATGTCGTAGGAGCGGACGATGACGCGTCGTTGGTTCATAAAGTGACTGGCACGCTGATTGAAGAGCATGGTCTCAATGCCTACCCGTGCAGTTATCAGGGGTCGCCGCACGAGATTCGCCGCCTGCACGAAGAAGAAATGCGTGATTCGGACGCGGTTCTCTACTGTTGGGGGCGGGCGTCGGACACCTGGTTGCGGTCCTATACGCGCGAGGTCCGGTTTGCTGCACGGTTCGGGCGAGAGAACCCGTTTCGAGCGACCGCCGTAGTCGTTGGGCCACCATGCAGTGACTACAAGCAGAATTTCCGCTCGGCCGACGTGAGTCTTCAGCTCGGTCAGGGCGAGGCAATCACGGCGGAACTGTTCACGCCGCTGGTGGCGGCGCTGGGCACAACAATGACTAGGCCGCTGGCCGCACGCCAGGCCGAGACAGCGTCGTGACTAACGCGGGCGAGCCTTATCCTGGGCTGCGGCCATTCCGCAAAGACGAACATTCTTTCTTCTTCGGCCGCTTTGAGCACGCGGCCGCCCTCTATCGATTGCTGGATCGTGGCCGTTTACTGGCGATCCTCGGTGGCTCCGGTTCGGGTAAATCCTCGTTGGTGCTGGCCGGTCTGCTGCCGCTGCTAGAGGAGGAGAAACGCAGCGACGGTACCCCGCGCTGGACGATGGTGATGCTGCGCCCAGGATCCAAACCGATGTGGCGGCTGGCCGCGGCGCTGCTGGAAAGCGCCGCGAGTGCGGAAGAGTCTATCCAGCGGGCTATTGCCGGTCTGCGCCATACCAGCCGTGGTCTTGCCGCGGAAATTGACCGCCTGTTGCCCCCCGATCAGGAGGTTCTGATACTGGTCGATCAGTTCGAGGAATTATTCCGTTATGCCCAGGCGGAGAGCGTAGACGGCATCGACAGTCTCGATCCGGCCGTCGCCAAACTTTCCCGGGACGACGAGGCGCGCCGCTTTGTCGACCTACTATTGACCGCCGCCGCGTCTTCCAGGCGGCGTATTCGAATTGTCATCACGATGCGTTCCGAGTTCCTCGGTGATTGCGCCCGCTACTGCGGGCTTGCCGAAGCTGTCAGTGCCAACCAGTACCTGGCGCCCTGGCTCAATCGCGAGCAGCAAGCCGAAGCGATCGTAGGGCCCTTACTGCGAGGCGCCGGGCGGCTGGCCCCCGACGTCTTCGAGCTGACGAGCACGAACACGAAAGACTGGTCGGGCCTGATCGAGCCGCAGCTGGTCGAGCAGTTGTTAAATGACGCCGGCAACCAGCCTGATCAGCTACCGGTGTTGCAACACGCGTTGCGTCGCTGCTGGCAGGAAGCGGCTGGCAGTCGGCTGACTTTGGCGTGCTATCGAGAGCTTGGCGGCTGGGGTGTGATTTTGTCGAACCACGCCGACCAGGTCATGCAGCGTTGCGGTGCTGGCCGTGGTACTACTGTCGAGCGGATTTTTCGCGCATTGATCCAGCGCGACTGCATTGGCCGGGCGATCCGACGGCCTTGCACCATTGCCCAGCTGGTCGCCGAAACAGGCGAGCGAGAGGCGCATATACGTGCAGTAGTCACTCAGTTCTCGGCTGCCGACTGCTCGTTCATTGCACCTCCCACGGTGCCGGACGAGCTGATCGATATCGGTCATGAAGCCCTGCTTCGCCAGTGGCGCAAGATCGCCAGCTCGAGCGATGGCTGGCTGCAGGAGGAGTCCCGCGATGGGCTGATTTGGCGGCTGCTTCTTCTCCGTGCGCAAGGTCATGAGAAAAACCCGGAGGACGTGCTTTCGGCGGCCGATATAGAAGAACGGCAGCCGTGGTTGGAGCAACATAACGAGCGTTGGGCGGAGCGTTACGGCGGCCGATGGCAGCTGGTCGACAAACTCATGCGTGCGAGCAACCGAGCGCGGCACAGCGGTCGCCGAAAAAAGATAGCGGTAAGGGCAACAATACTTGCCTTCTCAGTCGGCATCCTGATGGCATGGGTTCAAATAAACGACGCCAATCGCGACGCCGCCAGGGCTCGCGCCGTGTCAATTGGTCTGCAACTGGAATTCCCGGGCGGCGCGGTAGAATCGGCTGACATGAGAGCGCTGCTTGAGCTGGCACGTGATGAAGATGGAGACACGCGGCTTGCGTTCATCAAAGAAGTATCGCTGAGTCCTGACTTCGCCGGCCGCCTCGCTCGCAACGTATCCGTATTGACACGCGCCCTGGTCGGCGTCGATCAGACCAGGCGGCAGGAGCTCATCACTTTTTTGTTCGATGCGGAGTCGGATCCGGCGCAAGGCAGGAATAGCAGCTATGCAAGAGCGCTTCTTGGGGCTGAGCTGGCGGCGGCTGATGCCGTCGAGCGAATCCTAACGGCTCTGCAAGAGGCTACCGACCCGAACGAACTGAAGAGCCTGGGCGAAGGGCTCGCCGCAGTGTCCGTTACACTCTCTGGCGAACAGGCTTTGCAAGCTGTAGAGCCGATTCTCGACGTTATGCTGGCGGCTACCAGCTCAAATGAGCTTAAGATTCTTAGGCAAGGGCTTGCGGCACTGCCTGTCGATATCACTGGCGCGCAGGCTCCGCAATTGGTCGAGCCGATCCTCGAGCTCATGCGCAATACCACCGATCCGAGATCCCTTGCTCGCCTTGGGGAGGGGCTGGCCGCGTTACCGGTTAATCTCATCGAGGAACAGGTGTTGCAAGCCATCAAGCCAATGCTTGCCGCCATATTGATCAACACCGACGCGTATGCGCTTAAGCGCCTTGGGGAAGGGCTCGCTGGCCTGCCTGTCGAGCTGGCTGGAGAGCAGGTTATACAGGCCGTTGAGCAGATCCTCGATGTGATGCAGGGGACCGCCGATCCGAGATCCCTTGGACGGCTTGCGGAAGGGCTCGCCGCGCTGCCGGTCGATCTCACCGAAGATATGGCTCTGCCAGCGATCAAATCGATTCTTGCCGCCATGTTGGAGACTACAGATCCGTATGCTCTTAAACGTCTTGGTGAAGGACTCGCCGCATTGCCTGTCGAGCTCACTGATGAACAGGCGCAGCAAGCGGTCGCGCCGATCCTTTTCGCCTTGCGTGGCAGTACTGACGCGTACGCTCTTGCGCGACTTGGAGAAGTATTGGCCGCGCTGGCTCCAAAGCTCACCGCAGAGCAGGCTCTGCAAGCCGTCAAGCCGGTTCTTGCTGCTATGCGAGGAACCACCGACGCGGATGCCCTTTGGCCGCTTGGGGCAGGTCTCGCTGCGCTGGGCTCAAATCTCAAGAAAGCGCAGGCTCTTCAAGGCGTCGACTCGATCCTCGATAGCATGCGGGAGGTTGCCGGTCAGCAACCCGCCGACACAAACGTTCTTGGCTCACTCGGAATCGGTCTCGCTGCCCTTGCAGCACAGCTGACTGAGCAACAGGCCTTGCAAGCTACCGAGCCGATCCTTGCTGCTATGCAGGAGAATACCGAGCTGGATGTACTCGAAAGTCTTGGGCAAGGGCTAGCCGCGCTCACTGTGCGACTCGAAGGGGTGCAGGCAGCGCAGCCGCTGGTCGATGCAATGAAGATCCCCTGGATGGTCGGAGCACCCAGCGACATCTTGTTGAAGGCGTTGCAGAATCAGCTTGATGGAGAGGGCGGGGAAACAACACCTAATCTATGGAAAATCGTTAGTCTCACAATACAGCGGTTTGGGAACCAAATAGACTTAACGAGTCCGCCCGGAGAGCCAGCGTAGGAAGCACGAAATTACACCTGATCCTGACCATGCGACTCCCTGGCTTGTTTGGCGGTGAGAGAGGGATTCGAACCCTCGAAGCCTTTCGGCTTACACACTTTCCAGGCGTGCTCCTTCGACCACTCGGACACCTCACCGTAACTCGTCGCACGGACAATATGGGCTCACTGTAAAGCACCTCAACACCTAAAACTGAGAAGCTATTTTTTCGTGAGCTCTTGGCGAACGGGCGCTAATGTATAGTAGAACTGGTGCAAAGGCAATATTCGCGCATGTTGTTGAAAATTTGCGCGAACGGTTTGCTGAACAACCAATTACGTCGGCGGGGTAGGCGGAAATTGACTATTCTTAATGTACCACAGATCGAATAGGGCGCTATGACCAAGTTGTCGTTCGGAGCTTTATGTTAAAAAGAATTGCTATTAAGGATACCCTGGCTAACCTGGCGTCTGCCGGTTTGGAGGCATTGGACTTTAAATTTCTCGCCGGCAAACCGGATGACACGATTGGCGATCTGTGCTCGGCATTGATGAAGGTCAAGGGCGAGGCCTCGGCGGTGGCGTTGGCGAGTGACATTATTAAAGCGTACCAGGCATCAAGCGATGAAGAAAAGCTGGGCTTCTTCGAATATTTGTTAAACGATCAAGCGTCTGATCAGGGATATGTTAATGTAGCGATAGCGTGTTATCAGGCCAAGCCGAGCGCTGAAACCCTGGAGCGGCTCGGTAACGCGCTTGAGTCGCCGAGACGTTCGCTAGTACGAGCGTTGAATATGGCGCCAGCGGGTACGGCTGCGTTGGTGTCCATGCGTAGCGATTTGCTGGCTACGCTCAATGCGCATTCACACCTGCGTATCGTCGACAACGATATTTCGTATTTGCTCGAATTGTGGTTTAACCGGGGTTTTCTGGAGCTGCGCCGCATCGACTGGCAAACGCCGGCCTTTGTGTTAGAGAAATTAATTGCCTATGAGGCGGTGCATGAAATCAGGGGTTGGGACGATTTGCGCCGGCGACTGGCGAGCGACCGCCGCTGCTTTGCTTTTTTTCATCCGGCGATGCCTGATGAGCCGCTGATTTTTGTGCAGGTCGCACT
This sequence comes from uncultured Pseudomonadales bacterium, assembly GCA_964544755.1. GTDB lineage: Bacteria > Pseudomonadota > Gammaproteobacteria > Pseudomonadales > JAUIET01 > JBBKXJ01. Next base: position 22,299 of record CAZJDL010000040.1, read on the forward strand.
CACCAACGGTTTGGCCAAATCGATACAGCGCGTACTCGATGAGCCACCACCAGGGCTGAGTGAAAGTGTGGAAGTCGATACCGCGATATTTTATTCCATCAGTAACTGCCAGGGTGGCCTGCGAGGTATTTCTTTCGGCAATTTTTTGATCAAGCAGGTCGTTGAGAAGCTCGCGCTGGAAGTGCCTGGTTTGAAAACCTACTCCACCTTGTCGCCCATACCGGGTTTTTATGGTTGGCTTGCAGGCCAGTGTCAGGCACGCACGCTGAGTTGGCTTGGCGAAACGGAATATACGCTGTTAGCCGAGCTCGAACGTGCCGATTGGCCGCGCGACGAAATAACGTTGGCAGCGCTGAAGCCTTTGCTGCTGCGTTTGTGTGCGCATTACTTGCTGAAAGAAAAAGTCAAGTCCCGGGATGAGCCGCTGAACAGAGTAGCGCGCTTCCACCTGCGTAACGGTGCGCGGCTGGAGCAAATAAACTGGATGGGGGATACCTCTGAAAAAGGTATCCAGCAGTCAGCTGGCTTGCTGGTGAACTACCTGTATGACAGAAAAACGGTGGCGCGCAACCATGAGCAGTATGTCAACGACGGGGAGATTGTGTGCTCGAAGGCGGTTGCGCAGTTGCTTAAATAGTGTCTGTTCGGGAACAGTCTCTTCGCGACGGAAGCCGTCGCAGTTTTCGCGTTTTCACTAGTTTGCCGACTCTTTCAGCAAAGTCGCTGCGCGTTTTGTGAAATAGGTTAGCACCGCGTCGGCGCCGGCGCGTTTAAAGGCTACTAGCGACTCCAGTATCCCTGAGTCCAAATCCAGCCAGCCGTTTTGCGCGGCCGCAACGTGCATGCCGTACTCGCCGCTTACCTGGTAGGCAAAGGTGGGTACGCCAAATTCGTCTTTGACGTGACGAATAACATCCAGATACGGCATGCCGGGTTTCACCATCACCATGTCGGCGCCTTCCTGCAGGTCGAGCGCGATTTCCTGTAAGGCCTCGTCGCCGTTCGCGGGGTCCATCTGGTAGCTGTTTTTGTCGCTTTTACCGAGGTTGGTGGCGGAACCCACCGCGTCTCTAAACGGCCCGTAGTAACAAGACGCATACTTGGCCGCGTAGGCAAGTATGCGCGTATTGACGAACCCGTGCTGTTCCAGCGCGTCGCGAATAGCGCCAATGCGGTGGTCCATCATATCAGAGGGGGCGACCACGTCGGCGCCGGCCGCGGCATGCGACAGTGCTTGCTTGACTAACACCTCAACTGTGCCGTCATTGATCACGTAACCGGAGTCATCAACGATACCGTCCTGGCCGTGACTGGTGTAGGGGTCCAGCGCCACGTCGGTGATTATGCCGATATCGGGTACAGTTGTCTTTACCGCTTGCACCGCACGTTGCACCAGACCGCTATCGTTATAGGCCTCTTCCGCTTGCAAGGATTTCTGTCCGGCGGGTATTACCGGGAACAGGGCGATCGCCGGAACACCCAGCGTGTACAGTTGTTCAGCTTCCTTGCACACGCGGTCGATGCTCAGGCGTTCGACACCGGGCATGGAATCAATCGACTCGCTTTTATTGTTACCGTTGATCACAAACAGCGGGCAAATCAAATCGGCGGCAGTTATAGTATTTTCCCGCATTAAAGTGCGTGAGAAAGCGTTCGCACGCATACGGCGCATGCGCGTGCGTGGAAATTTCCTGCTGCAATTATTCATCAATAGTTCCGCTCGCGGTGAATGCATCAAAGCCAATTTCCTCGCTGCCTTTGGCGAGTGGCAGGTAATGGTGCGGGTGGCTGATGCCAGCTTGACAGGCAATACGCATTGATTGGTGGCTGCAGTCACTCCCACAACAGAGTAGGCTGTTCATACGAGCGGCCTTAGCCGCGAATTTCACGATTCTCCGCCGCCGCTTTGCTGTCTTCTTTATAAACGCTAACGACCAGCCAGCCGGCTTTCGGCTCTACCGTGTCTTTATCGGTAAATATGTGCATATGACGACGCTTGTCGATGGCAATCAAGGGTATGACCTTGCCCGCGTTCTTCTCCATGAAATCAGCAAAACTGTACTCTTCGGTAATTTGGGTGGTGCGAATTCGGGCGCCTTGTTTCAGCCATTGCGAGAGCTTGCCGAAGGTGAGATCTTTATTGCCGAGAAACGCCCCTTTATAGGTGTGCGAGATGGCGGTCTTTTTACCACTGAGATCGGCTTCAGTTTTGGTTTTGAGGGCAAAAATATTCTCCCGGCCGAACTCGGGTTGGTAGCGCATGCTCGCTAACACGTTGTCTTCACGCCGTGGCGATGCTGCGATCAAACGGCCGAGTCCTACCAGGTCGAGGTTTCGGTCGGCGTATTCGGAAATGGGATTGCCGTAAAATACCGGCAGGCCTGCCAATCGCGCCTGCCTGACGTTGTCCCACTGCACGTCTGACAACAGCACAATAATGCCTTTTTCATGCAAGGCTGTTGCGATAGCGCGTGCCACATGATTGGCGCCAATGATGAGCGCGCCTTCCGCGTCGGGGTCTACCACATTGAGAAACTTCGCCAGCCAGCGGGCAGTCGCGCTTTGCAGCAGTACGGTGCCAATGATGATGAAAAACGTTAGTTCCACCAGTATTGATGCGTTGACATAGCCCTGTTGCTCAAGCTGCAGGGCAAACAAGCCGGAAATTGCCGCGGCGACGATACCGCGTGGCCCTATCCACGATATGATCGCTTTTTCGCGCCAATTCAGCTCGCTGCCGATGGCGCATACCCAAACGCTGATGGGGCGAATCACCAGTTGCATGCCGGCCAGTAACGCCAGTGCGGGCCAGCCCAGTGCGTTGATTTGTTGTAAGTCAATACGCGCCGCTAACAGTATAAACAACGCTGAGATGAGTAGCAGCGTCAAGTTCTCCTTGAATGACAGAATGTCTTTAACGTGTATGTCGCGCATGTTCGCCAGGCAAATACCCATCACAGTAACCGCCAGCAAGCCGGATTCATGCTCCAGATGGTTACTCAGCGTAAAGGTGCCCAATACAAACGCAATGGTGGCGAAATTTTGCAGAAATTCGGGTATCCAATGGCGGCGCAAAAGAAAGCCTAGCCCAAAGCCGCTGCCGAAGCCGAACGCGCCGCCAATCACCACTACCCGAATGAAAGCGACGAAGGAATTCTCCAGTGCGCTGTCGCTGGCCCCCGACACGATGTATTCGTACACAACAACGGCGAGCAGGACACCCAAGGGGTCGATGACAATACCTTCCCAACGCAGCACGTTGCGAATTTTCTTGTTGGGTCGCACGGTGCGCAGCATTGGCACAATCACAGTGGGCCCGGTGACAACGACCAATGAGCCGAACAGCAAGGCCAGCGGCCAGTCAATGTCGAACAGTTGATAGGTCAGTACGGCGGTGAGTATCCAGGTAATGATGGCGCCATAGCTGACGAGGCGTCGTACCACGTCGCTGACCGCGCGAATCTCGTGAAACTCCAGTGTCAGGCTGCCTTCGAATAGAATGATAGCCACGCAAAGTGATACGATAGGAAAAAGTAAATCACCGAGCAGTTCGTTGGTGTTTACCACACCGCTTATCGGGCCGAGCACAATGCCAGCGGAGAGCAGTAACAGAATGGCGGGTAACTTGATGCGCCAGGAAAGCCACTGGCATAAAAAACCCGTCACTGCAATCAGACCTAAAACCAGAGCGGGTGAGTGGAGCGTCATGGATGAGTAGTTACTGCTATTGTGATTTGTATTGATCGGCGCAGATTCTAGCAGCTTTGCCAGGTACTGTATGCATGCGGTTCAGGTAGAAGGGCTAGACCTGCGCGGCTAACTCGACTGATCGTTGCGTGACCGGCTGCCGTCGGGCAGTGCTTGTTGCGCCGCAGTGTTAGTCTGACAATGAAGAGCTAAGGGCTCACGTGAAAAAAAAGAGAAAAGCAATGAATACCGAAATTACCCAGGCTGACAACCTTGTGCAGGCGCTCGACATTGCTGCCGCTGGTGCGCAAGGTATCAGGTTCATCAATGCCGATAGCGATGAGCGGTATATTGCGTATGCCGAGCTAAAGCAGCGCGCGTTGGGTGTTTTACATTTTATGCAACAACATGGCGTCAGCGCCGGCAAACAGCTGATCGTGTTCGTTAGTGACAACATGCAGTTTATCGACGCATTTTGGGCCGCCCAGTTGGGTGGCGTGGTGCCGGTACCGCTGGCAGTTGGCAATAGCGACGAACATCGTCGTAAAGTCTTTAACGTGTTTGCTACGCTACAAGACGTTTACCTGTTGACGTCGCGTAAAAACCTGCAACGGCTGCAAGCTTTCGCTGCCGCGAACGGGTTGACACAAGAGTGCGCAGTGATCGCCGCGAAGAGCCTGCTGGTCGAAAAAATCAGTGATATTTCCACGGCTGGAAAAGTCCATCGCAGCGGCCCGCAAGACACGGCATTTATTCAGTTTTCGTCAGGGTCTACCGGCTCGCCCAAGGGTGTGGTGCTTACGCACGGCAATTTGCTGCACAACATCGGCTCAATTATACATTCTGCCGAGATGGATCGTGGCGATTCCTTTTTAAGCTGGGTGCCGCTCACGCACGATATGGGAATCATCGGCTTCCACCTGACCCCGTTGGTGTTGGGCGTTGAGCAAAACTTGATGCCCAGCGATTTATTTGTGCGCCGCCCCCAGCTGTGGTTGCTGAAAGCGTCACAGCACAAAGCGACAATTCTCTCGTCGCCCAACTTTGGCTATAAGCACTATTTGCAAACTACAGCGCGCAAGGGTTTGCCGGAAATGGACTTGTCTGCCGTGCGCCTGCTATTCAACGGGGCCGAACCGATATCCTTGTCTCTGTGTGAAGAGTTCAGTCGTACCCTCGCGGCGCAGGGGCTGGCGCCGCATGCAATGTACCCGGTTTACGGCCTGGCCGAGGCAGCGTTGGCTGTCACTTTTCCCGCGCCGGGAGCGGCCGTCAGCGCCGTGACGGTTGAGCGCGCTTCTTTGCAGCTTGAAGAAACTGTTAGACTGGCGGAGGAGAGTGAGACGCACGCGCCGCGTTTCGTTAATGTCGGTCGGCCTATTAGAGGCACTTTTGTGCGCGTCGCTGATGCTGCGGGGCAGGAACTCCCCACAGGCGCCTTGGGACGCATCTTAATAAAAGGCGATAACGTCACGGCAGGTTACTATGCCAACGCCGCGCTTAACGCCGCGAGCTTTACACCTGGCGGCTGGCTAGATACTGGCGATCTGGGTTTTATGCTGGAAGGTTGCCTGTATATCACCGGGCGCAGCAAAGAGCTGATTATTTTGAACGGGCAGAATTATTACCCGCACGACATAGAGGTGCTGTGTGAGCAAGTCGACGGGGTCGAGCTAGGCAAGGTTGCCGTGGTCGCTGTTGCGGGCGATGCAGTTCGTGAGGAAAGCGCACAAATATTTGTCACGTTCAAGGGCCAGTTGGAGGATTTTCTTCCGCTCGCGCAGCAGCTGCGCCGCGTCGCGCTGGAAAAAGCCGGCATGGAAGTTGAACATGTGATTCCGCTACGCGCCATTCCAAAGACTACCAGCGGAAAATTCCAACGTGTGGCTTTGGCGCAAGCGTATCGTGACGGCGAGTACAGCGAAGTGATTGCACAACTGGCGGCCCTTGCGCCGTCTGCTGGCGTTCAAGCCGCCGTCGGCGACGTCTACGTGCAGCGTCTGCAGCAAATAGTGCAGGGCGTTATTAGCGAGGTTGACGTCGGCGTGGACGATAACATTCTTGCTGTGGGCGCCAGCTCCCTGAAGCTGGCACAAATACACGAACAGATCGACGAAGAGTTTCCCGATCAAATCGATTTAACCGACTTGTTCGACCACCCGACCGTAAACCAGCTAGCGGCCTTTCTGCAAGCCAAGCTCGCGGAATAGCTTATTCATAAATACCACGCGCCCGGCCCCATTTGTTGTTACTCCACAGCCATGCCTCGGGTTGTGCTGTTATCGATTGCTCGAGCGCTTGTGCATAGTTCTCTATAACGCGCATATCGCCTTTTGCAAATGGCGGCTGGCCCAGTGGTAAAAACCTGACGCTATAGTGGCCCTTGCGCTCACGGCGCATGGCCGCGAAATAGACCGGGTATTTTGTCAGCTGCGGAATCTTGGCTATGCCCAGTGGAAAAGAAGTTTCCTGATGTAAAAAGTGCATCCAGTGTTTCTCTTCCTTGCGTTGTGGCGACTGGTCGGCAACCATCGCGAAGGTGCGCATTTCGCCGCGGCGTTGCATGATGTCCATCACTGCGCTCCTGTGTGGTATCGGTTTGGCGCCAAAGCGCGACCGGGTTTGCAGCATAAAGTCATCGACGAATTTCTGATGCAACGGTTTGTATACCGCGTCTACCGCAAACGGCAAGGTGATATTGCAGGCCGGTAGCAGCCACTCCCAGTTGCAATGGTGCGCCGCGAGCAAAATAACCGACTGTTTGTTGTCTACGTGCGGGTCAAAAATTTCGGCGTTGTCGAAACGCACGCGTTGGCGAAACGCGGCGGCTGTCATCGTGTTGGCTTTTATCGCTTCCAGCATCACATCGATGATTTGCCGATAGAATTTCTTTTCAAGCGCGACGATTTCGGCCGCGCTTTTCCCCGGAAAGCTGTTGCGCAAATTTTTATGTACGACATTGCGCCGGTAGCGCACAATATAGTAGGCGATAAAATACAGCGGCAGCGCCAGGGCATACAATACAGACAGCGGCAGCTTGGCCAGCCAACGCATAGTTTCAGTTCACCTGCACGAGCTTGATTTCGATAAAAGCGCGTTTGTTAATGCGGCCGTTCAGGCGCGCGAAAAAATCGCCCAACCACATTTGCCAGCCATATTTGCGCTTCAGAACGAGGTGAGCTTGGTCGATGCCTTGTTTGTCTTCCAGCAAAAAAGTCTCGGCATCAAACCAGTCGCCGGTGACCTTGCCAGTGACTGTACATGTTGCCACTCGCGCCTTGCTGGAGTTGCGCAAGCGTTTGACCTTGCCGGCTTTGGATTCCGAAAACACATACAAACTGTCGCCAGCATCGGCGCTCCACACCGGCGTATTGACCAGCGCACCGGATTTGCGAAACGTGGCAAAGCTTATATAGCGTGATTTGCGTAGCACCGCGGGTAAAGGCATTAAAATTCCGCCGTTGCAGGAGTGGGCCATTAAAATAGCCGCACAAAGTTACTCAATCGGCGCTTGTTACGCAAGCGGGTATCGCGTTAGTTATAGTGCCACGCGGCGTACCCGCCCATACCACCTTGCGTTGCAACGAGCATCTTGTTTTCATCGTGTGGTAGGTGAAGCAGGGCGATTTCACGTTTCTGGCCGCTTTTACGGCCCATCATCGACACTCGCAGATAGGCAGCCGCTGCGCTATAGCGTGCGTGATTATACAGGCATATTTAAGGTAAGCGGGGGAACACATTACCAACGGCTAAAAGAGAAGAGCGTAAAATGTGAGGGATGTCAAATTGTGAAGACTGCTGTTTCTGCTATATTGGTGCGCTTGAAAATAATAACAGTTATGAGAGGCACAGGGCGAAGAGATAAGAGATATGGACATACGCACGCCGAAAACCTTACTCCGCTGTTCATTCTTAGAGCTTGTAGTGAGCCATGTTTAGATTCCTGTGCGATGTAAGTGCATGGTTACATGGTCAACTGATGTTGTTTCGAATGGCACAACAAACCTATAAGAAATAATGTCGTTGCCGCGTTACAGAATCCGCCTGTAGGGGAGTAATGGTTCGGATAT
>CAZJDL010000041.1:0-29991 GCA_964544755.1 uncultured Pseudomonadales bacterium
GAAAAAAAATGTTGCTACTACAGGCGTTTACACGTTTCTGGACAGGCACTAATTAACGATATGCGCGCAATGACCGACAATATCGCGCACGATATGCGCAGCCCACTGGCTCGTATTCGCGCCGTCTCCGAAGTGGCATTATCGAGCAAAAAAACAAGTGATGAACACAAGGCGGCGGCATCAAGCACAATCGAAGAATGCGATCGCCTGTTGCAAATGATTAACGCCACGCTCGACGTTGCCGAAGCTGAAGCGGGTTCCGCTGCGGCGGATAAACAAACGGTTAATATATCCGAGCTCGCCAAAGACGCCTGCGAACTGTTCGAGCCGGTGGCTGACGAAAAAGAGATTGAGCTGTCGTGCCAGCTGGACGCGGGCTGTCGAATTCACGGCAACGTGCAGAACTTGCAAAGGATGCTGGCTAATCTGCTGGACAATGCGCTGAAATATACGCCGCCAAAGGGCAAGATTGATATCAAGTTGGGCTGCGACGATCAAGGCATCAAGGTCGCGGTTGCAGATACCGGTATCGGCATCCCGGAATCTGACCAGGCGCGCATATTCGAACGCTTCTTCCGCTGTGATCAAAGCCGCTCTCAGTCTGGTTGCGGGATGGGCTTGAGTTTCTCGCAGGCCGTGGCGCGCGCCCATGGCGGAGATATCAGTGTGGCCTCCGAGCTGGGCAAAGGCGCCAGGTTCACAATCACTATTCCTAACTCGCGTATTTTCCCTGCGTAATATCTGGCATTCGCTCGTGTCAGTGGTTCGCGACTGACGTTTTTCACCGAACCTTACCAACTGATAATGCTGCCATCAGCTTGCGGTTAAGTTCGTCTTGTACCTTCCTCGTTGTAAGTCCACACAAGTAACTCATGAAAACGAACGGGAGAAGGATTATGAAACATTCATCTGAAAACCGCTTTAACCTAGAAACCGCAGCGTCAAGCGAGCCTTTTATCCAATCAAGGCTATTACCCTCGCTGGCGCTACTCGTCGCTGTTTCCGCAATAAGCCTGCCCGCTATGGCAAACGGGGGTGGAGATCGAGCGTGCTCCACAAGCGCACACCGCGTCTCCAGGGCTTGTTTGTTCGACACGGCCGACGACTACTGGATCACCCGAGCGAACTGCATCAATATGCTTGACCCCGATGCGCGCTCTGAATGCAGGCAGGATGGAGCCACAGAATTACGCGACGGTTGGCAATTGTGTTCGGCCCAACTGCGGGTGCGACGCGAGCTTTGTCGCCAGCTGGGCGAACAAGCTTACGATGTCTCCGGCTTCTGGAACGCAGAAAACTTCGTCAACCCCCAGGAGATAGGCGCAAGCGTGCCGGCCAACCGCTATCTTGAATTGGTCGCGGGCGCAAAGAGTTATGAGGGTGGAGGCGAGGGTAACACCGTTACCGTCACGCAAGAGACCAAGCTGATCGCCGGCGTCACGTGTGTGACGGTAAAAGATGTCGCCGAAGAAGACGGCGCAGTTGTCGAAGACACTGATGACTGGTATGCGCAAGACGTTGACGGCAACGTTTGGTATTGCGGGGAGATTTCGAAAAATTTCGAACTTTTCGATGGTGACGATCCAGCCAATCCTGAGTTGACGGATACTGACGGCTCGTGGAAAGCGTTCAGGGACAGCGCGCAACCCGGCATCCTGATGAAGGCCGCACCGCAAATCGGCGACGTTTATCGTCAGGAAATGGCAATTGAAGATGCCGAAGACGCTGCGGAAGTGTTGCAAAACGCTGCCGACGGCCTGCTCGAAGGCGACCAGTGCAACGAAAACGGTGACGAAGTGGCGCAATATATCGATTCGGTGTGTGATGGCGACTGCCTGATAACCAAAGAGTTTTCGCCGCTGGAACCGGGCGTTGTCGAGCACAAGTACTACGCGCCTGGAATTGGGCTGATACTGGAAATCAAAGTTGAAGACATCGATGCCGAAGAAGAAGCGGGCTCATGCGCCCTGCCACAAGGTGCGATCGATGAGGACGACGACGATGATGATGAGGGCGATGAGGGTTAGTGGCTAAAGCAACGGACGTTTGATGGGGCCAGATTGGAATGCCGCTAACGTTAACCCCCCCCTTCGGTTAAGGAAAGTGTCATCGCGGTCAGTTTGGCCTCATGTTTTTTAGAACGACTGCTGCCGCATCAACTCGTCTTTGCGCTCTTCTTGCGTGGCTTTCTGCGGGCTTTAGCCCCGGGCTTTTTTGCCGCCTTGCTTGCCCGCAGCCCGGCTAGCCGAGACGGCAGCGTCGCTTTACTTTGCTCAATCAGCACGTATAACGACTCCGTGAGCGGTTGCATAAATTCGGCGTAACTGGCTTTGCGGGAGCCAATAGCGTTCAATAGAGACTCCCAATGGGCAGTCATATCCGGCGTTGTGGCCGTTTCGGGTAGTGCTTTAATCAAACCACGGCCGGCGCTGGTGGAATGAATTTGTTTGCGCTCGCGGCGTAAAAAACCACGCGTAAACAACAATTCAATAATACCGGCACGGGTTGCTTCGGTACCCAGTCCGTCGGTGTCTTTTAAAATTTTGCGTAGTTCGGCGTTTTTCACGAAGCGTGCAATGCCGGTCATGGCCGCTAGCAGCGTGGCGTCGGTAAAATACTTGGGTGGCTGCGTGTGCTTTTCCAGTAACTCGCCTTTGCTGCAGTGCAGAGGGTCGCCCTTCTTTAACGCCGGCAATGCGCTATCGATTGCAGCGCGTTCCTCTTGCTGCCTACCTTGATCGTTGCGCCGCAACTTTGCTGTGTTCGTTGCCAGCAAATCTTTCCAGCCCTGCGCCAAAGTCTCCCGCGCCTGGGCGACAAACAGTCCGCCTTCAATAACAACTTCTACTCGGGTCTCGGCGTATTCATGCTTGGGATAAAACTGGTACAGGTATTGGCGAGCGATCAACTCGTAAACCCGCCGTTCTCCTCTGCCCAGCGTGCTAAGGTCGGTTTTTTTCTCGGTCGGAATGATGGCGTGGTGAGCTTGTACCTTGTTATCGTTCCACGCTTTGCTTTTTAGACCGGTGTCGGCTTGCGTGGCAGCCGACTTCAGCGCAGCGCTATTATTGGCAATCACTGCCACCACATTGGGAGCTTGTTGAAATTGTTCGACCGGCAGGTAACGACAGTCAGATCGCGGGTAGGTCACCAGCTTGTGGCGTTCGTACAAGGTTTGGCAGGTATCCAACACTTGCTTTGCGGTCATGCCGCAGACCCTGGCGGCATCGATCTGCAAGGCCGACAAATTGTAGAGCAGGGGTGGCGCCTGTGTTTTCTTCTTTCTCGCTACCGACTTTACTATGGCTGGCTTATCGGTGATGCGGCTAACCACGTTCTCGGCAAGCGCCTTATTGAGCACGCGGCCCTCTGCATCCATATATGGTTGGCAGGCCTCGCTGGGTTGCCACTTGGCTGTAAAATTTTCCTTGCTTGCCGTTTCCAGGTGTGCCACCACTTCGTAAAACGGTTTCGAGACAAAGGCTTCAATTTCCTGGTCGCGGCGCACGACCAAACCCAATACCGGGGTTTGCACGCGGCCTACCGACAGCACACCATCGTAACCCACCTTGCGCCCTTGCAAGGTATAGGCGCGCGTCATATTAATACCGTATAACCAGTCGGCGCGCGCGCGCGCCAGCGCCGACGTTGACAGTGGTATAAAGTTCTTGTTCTGCTCGAGCTTTGCCAGCGCCCGTTTTACCGCAGACATATTCAGGTCGTTGATTAAACAGCGGGTGATGGTGTCACGCTTGCTCCCGGTCACGCCCAAATAGTCGATGACCTGGTCGACTAACAGTTGCCCTTCACGATCCGGATCCCCGGCATGCACCAGTTGGTCGGCTTGCTTGACCAGCTTTTTGAGCACGCCCAATTGCTTTTTGGTTGTCGGCTTTGCTTGCAGCTGCCATTGCGGCGGTACGATGGGCAGGTGGTCCAGACGCCACTGTTTGTAGTCGGGGTTGTACACATGTGGTTCGGCCTGCTCCAGCAAATGGCCAATGCACCAGCTAACGCAGTCACCATTACCCACGCGGATAAAACCACCCTCGTTTTTGTGGGGTTTGGGCAAGGCGGTGGCAATGGCGCGTCCGAGGCTGGGTTTCTCGGCGATGTATAGTTTCATGACCGAGACAGGATACTGTATAAATAACCAGCTATTCAAGCCCGCCGGTTGCAATTTGCGACAGAGGCTCAAGAGTTGATGCTATTTTTTTTGGGAGTGAGGTGTTTGGGGGCGTCTGCAAACAAAAAAGGGATAGCGACATCGTCGACTATCCCTTCAAGAATCGAACCGGTTCGTTAGTTGATGGTCTTGCTCACAACTTTCGAAAGCTCGCTGTAAATGCCGTTTGAGTCGACCGTTACCATTGAGAAATGGTAGGAGTCGGGCCGTAGGCCATTTACCGTGTAGGCTTTTTGCGTGGCCTTATTTACCACAATCGTTTGGTTGGCTCCAGAATTCTCTGCGGTGTAGTAGATTTCATACGAACCAATTTCAGAGGTTGGCATTGCAGCACCATTCTCTCTGGTAGTGGGAATTTCCCAGCTCAAGGTTGCTTTGCCGAGGGTCACCGGCTCTGGCAACGGTGCTGGTGCTGGTGCTGGTGCAGGAGCAGGAGCTGGTGCAGGAGCTGGTGCAGGAGCAGGAGCAGGAGCAGGCTTCGGTTCCGGCTGAGGTATTGGCGCTGGCGCAGGTGCTGGTTGCACAGGTGCAACCGGGTCTGGATTAACAGGTGCGGGCGCAGGTGTTCTCACCACATTTCTGCTAATGCGCCAACCACGACGGCTGCTTGCTCTTCTCACCCTGCTGCGGCTTTCTGAAACATTGCTATTGGCCGCAACAGTTTGTGCTTGTGAGCCACGGCTTGCCCAGCGCAAACTTAAGCGGCGAAACTTCTGACCGAAAGATACAGCCTGCTTGCTGTTAAGGATGCGGCTGTACATGCTCGAATACCTGGTCTCTTCCTTGCCAGCGGTTTCTGATTCGCTGGAAAAAAGTGGCCACGGCTGAATGCCGGCGTTTGCTTCCAAACTGAAAGTTCCGCTCAACACGATGACTAATAAACTGATACTACAAAAACGCATAATAAAATTCCTACTGATTCCGTTGGTTCTGTTTAAAGTTTATACGCAGTTGGTTAAGGATCAATCAGCATATGGTTAAATATTCGCCTGATTGTTTAGTATGTGAACAGTTTTCCGTTTGTGAATTTAGACTGTGAAGCTGTTCGCTTGGGGCTGCTAACCTGCGCACGCTATTTGTCGTAGCACATACATGGAAGGCATCGCGTGCGGTGTGACTTAAACGAGGTTTTTCGTTCTTTTTATGCTGCGGCTGGCTAAAAACGGCGCCAGGAATGCCTTTATGACATAGCGCGCAGTGAGAGTGTTAAGAAGGTACGGGTATTGTCTTTGGTCGCAATAACAAAAGAGGCGAAGCTATCCCTAATTCGCAGCCCTATGATCAAATGCGTGCGCGGCCGGGGGTTAATAACTCGTGTTACCATCAACTATTACAAATAAAGTCGGGTTGCCCAGAAGGAAACTTATGGCAGGCGAGATGTTTGATCTCAGCGGTCGTATTGCGCTGGTGACCGGCGCTAGCCGCGGTATAGGTGAAGCGGTAGCGAAGGCGTTAGCGCAACATGGCGCGCATGTGGTGGTGTCCAGCCGCAAGCTGGACGGCTGCGAGGCGGTTGCGCAAGAGATCAACGCGGCGGGCGGCAGCGCCGAAGCGTTTGCCTGCCATATCGGCGATTTGGAGCAAATCAAAACGATTGTTGCCCACGTACAAAGCACGCACGGCAAAATCGATATTCTGGTGAACAATGCGGCGACGAACCCATATTTCGGGCCCATTCTGGATACTGACGTGCGCGCCTTTGAAAAAACGGTAGACGTCAATATTCGCGGTTATTTCTATATGTCGGTCGAGGCCGCCAGGCTGATGCGCGCGCAAGGCAGTGGCGCCATTGTCAACGTCGCTTCGGTGAACGCGCAGATACCGGCACTGGGGCAGGGCATTTATTCCATGACCAAGGCCGCCGTCGTCAGCATGACGCAAGCATTTGCCAAGGAATGCGCGCCGTACAATATTCGCGTTAACGCTTTGCTACCGGGCTTGACCGACACGAAATTCGCGTCAGCTATTGTGCATAACAAAGACATGTTGAACGAGGTGAACAAAGGCATTCCGGTGGGCCGGGCGGCCCAGCCTGGGGAAATGGCCGGCGCCGTGGTCTATCTGGTATCTGATGCTGCCAGTTATACCACCGGCGCGTGCCTGCGGGTCGATGGCGGCATGCTGGCGTAGTGAGTGGCTAGTCGGTTTATTCGCTGCCTGTGAAGCAGTTAACAGTCCTTTACAGCAATTGCTGGGAAATGACCAATACTGATATCTAAAGAATTGCATTTTCTAAGGATATCTGGGCCATGGATGCGTACGCATTGCAACTGCTAAATTACGTGATCCGGCCCACGCTGACCTATTTAGGCGTTGCTAACGCCGAGACCAAGGCCTGGCTGTTATTGGGCACGGCGACGGTGGTAACGCAATCACCCGCCGTGCGGCCCTGGCAAGCACACTATGGCATGTACGCAATTACGCATGCGGACCACGTTAGAATATGGGATGATTTTCTGGCAAAAGATGCCGATCTGGCCAGCACCGTGCGTGGGCTCGCCAGCCAACACCGTTTCCTGCAGCAGCCCGACGAAGAACTCAACACCAACCTGGCGTACGCTACTGCGATTGCGGCCATGTTCTACGAAGAAGCCATTTCGGCCTGGCCGAGCACGATCGATCCTGCGGGGCTGGCCAGTCTTTGGGCGCGCGGCTTCTGGCCGCACACAGATCGTGATGCCGCGGAATTCAGTCGGTTGCTGGCGCGGCTACAGGAACACACGGGGCGCGCCGCAGCCTAGTGCACTGACTAATTTGATGACTTCTGGTATGTACACTTTATTCGTTATAGCACACTAGTCTCGCCGGCCGACCTGGTGCCGGCGATCCTGCTACCGATTTATTCCTGCTTTTATACTCAGCGGCCAGCTAACGTGCCTGGCTGCATCTTTAGCGCCCCAAACCTGAAGCAGCTGCGTGCGTAAATGCGGCAGCGGATCTTCGCCTTTGGTGTCCTTGTAGTGTTGCAGCGCCGACCAGGTAGAGAGATAGCCGCACAGTTGGTTCAGCGACCAGCTGGCCGCCATCGCAAATTCTCCGAGTTCGAGCTTGTCGAAAGGTAGCGTGATATCCGCATAACCGCTTTCTACCAGTCGGCGTTTGCCCGACCAGTGCGCGCTTAAGGTATTGTGATAGAAGTCGTTCAGCAGCGGGTTGATCGCGTCGTCGACCGTCATCAAATTATATGTCCAGGCCGCAAACACGGCACCGGGCTTTAACGCCGCTTTTGCGACCGGGAAAAAAGTTGGCAGATTAAACCAATGCAAGGCCTGCGCTACCACCAGCAGGTCCACACTCGCCGGTTTCAGGCACGGCGCTTCCGCCCGTGCCTGCACAAAATAAACAGCATCGGCGTTTGCGGCGTGGCTGAGCTGTTTGCTGCTGGCATCGGTTGCCAGCACGGACTCATAAAAGCGTGCCAGCGGTAATGCGGCCTGGCCGCTGCCGGTTGCACAGTCCCAGGCCAGTTCGTGTGCGTTGCCGGCGGCGGCCAGCGCGGCAAACAATCGCGGCGGGTAGCTTGGCCGAAATTGACGGTAAGCGTCGGCCTGCGCGCCAAAGCGGTCTTGAAAACCACAGTTGCTCATTTTTCGTTCCTTGGCATGCGAAATGGTATTACACTGGCAAACGATAAAGGTAAAACATTCCGAGGTACAACCATGCAAAGGCTTGGCACTGCTGTTTTTCTGTCACTGGCTTTGGTCGCCGCCTGTTCTGACAACGATTCCGACGATGGATTGTTTGACGATGGCAATACTGATCCCGCTCCAACGGTGCTCAACGCTACGGTAAAGCGAACGACCAACGGCATACCGCATATTCAGGCCGATGACTGGGCGAGTCTCGGTTACGGTTATGGCTACGCTTACGCGCAGGATAATTTCTGCGTTTTAATGAAAGAAATTGTGCTTTCCAACGGCCAGTCACAACGTTACTTCGGCGATGATGGTGATCTCGCCAAAGATTTTGTCTTTGCCCTGCTGGGCGACGAACAGGAAATTCAGCGCGACTGGATCGACGGGATCGGTGAAAACGTGCAACGCGTGCTGCGGGGTTACGTGCAGGGCGTCAATCAATACCTCGACGAAACCGGTGCCGACAATCTTGCCGAAGGTGAAGAAGGTTGCCGAGGCGCGCAATGGGTGCGGCCTATCAGCCTGCTCGACATGGGCAAGCTATTGCGTAAGCTGACCGTGCGCGCGAGTAGCGATCCGCTGGCCGGTTTTATTTTCGCAACGCAGGCGCCAGCCACCGTGGCCAGTGCCAGGCGCAGCGAAAAAACGGAAAGTCAACGGCGCGTTGCGAAAGTCAGGATCAACGCGACCGAACTGCGGCAAGCGATTGCCGCCATAGATCTGCCCAGGCCCGAACAGCTTGGCAGTAATGCGTACGCGCTGGGTTCTGACGCGACTCAAAATGGCCGCGGCATGTTGCTCGGCAATCCGCATTTTCCATGGCAGGGGTCTAATCGTTTTTACCTGCTGCACTTGACCATCGACAATGAATACGACGTATTCGGCGCTACACTGCACGGTTTCCCACTGATTAACATAGGGTTTAATAAAGATCTGGCCTGGTCGCACACCGTATCAACGGGTAGCCGCTTCGTGCTCTACGAGTTGAAACTCGATGCCGATGACCCGATGAAATATCAGTTCGGCGGCGAGACGCGCGCTATCACTGCCAAAACCGTGACCATCGACGTACAAACCGCCACTGGTATTGAGCCGCAGGAACACACCTTCTATTTTTCTCATTTCGGGCCCGTTATCGACCTGGGTTCGATCAATGCTGCCGTCGGTGGTTGGCCTAACGCACTGGGCACTGTATTTGCGCTCAAAGACATCAACCTCAACAATGCACGCGGTCTTGCGCAATGGGAAATGATGGGCAAAGCCCAATCGATCGACCAGTTACAGGAGGCGCTCAAGCCGATTGGCATACCCTGGGTGAACACCATCGCCGCCGACCGCAACGGCACCGCGTTCTATGGCGACATTTCTGCGGTGCCGCACCTTACCGAGGCGCAGCGTGTTGACTGCATCATCGGCGCGGCAGCACCGTTACTCACTGATAACGGTCTGACCACGCTGGACGGTTCCAATCCGGACTGCGAACTCGGCAGCGATACTGGCACGGCGGCTGAAGTGTTTGGCTTCGACAGCCTGCCCAAACTGGTCACCAGCGAGTACGCAGCCAATTCAAACGATAGCTATTGGCTGAGCAAGGCCGACGAACTGTTAACTGGCTTCCCCCAGATTATTGGCCGCGAAGAAGTGGAGCAGAGACTACGCACCCGTCTTGCTTTCGTGCAGATGGAGCAGCGCCTGGCCGGCACCGACGACCTCGGTGGCCCCGGTTTCACCTTGCAAAACCTGCAACAGGTGTTGTTTGGCAGCCGCAATTACGCGGCCGAATTGACTAATGCGGCGCTGGTTACGCTGTGCAGCGCCGAGTCGGACTGGTCGAATTTTTCCAGCATACCGGCCGCGGTCGAGGAGGCGTGCACTATATTGTCCAACTGGGATACCAGGCACACGGTTGACAGCGTGGGTGGCCATATCTTTTTCGAGTTTTGGCGCATCGCCTCCGCTATTGAGAATCTTTGGGCCACGCCGTTCGACCCGGCAGACCCGGTGCACACCCCGCGCGATCTGAATGTGAGTGATAGCGCCGTAGCGATGGCATTAAAGCAAGCGCTGGCCGATGCGGTACAGGTGTTGGCAGACAATAATGTCGCACTCAACATACCCTGGGGCGAAGTGCAATTCGAAGAACGCGACGGCGAGCGTATTCCTATCCACGGCGGCTCCGGCACCATGCTGTTCAGCGTGATTACATCCGACCTGGTGGCCGACGAAGGCTATAGCGACATCCGCCACGGCAACAGTTATATGCAAACTGTTACCTGGGACGACAGCGAGTGCCCCGATGCTTTTGCGTTGTTAAGCTACTCGCAATCGGCCGACCCGGCATCACCGTACTATGCCGACCAGACGCGGCGTTATGCCCTGCAAGACTGGCTGGACGCACCGTATTGCGCCGCCGATATCACTGCCGCGCAAGTGGGAGAAACGCTGGTGCTAAGCGCCGAGGAGTTAGTGCAGCAGTAGCATGTCCTGCTTGTGTTCAGTTTGTTCCTTGCAGGGCACCAGGTAATGTCGGGCGAATCAGGCTATTATTAATATTTTACGGTTAAACAATCGGAGAAAGCTGAACATGGCGTCTCGCGGTAGATTGAAAGAACTGGAAAACCAGATGGCGCAGGCCATAAGTTACGCGCAGTGGCATGCCGCTGCCCTGCAGCACGATGCATTGTCAGGCGGCGAGCGCTGGAAGCAGATCGATCAAACCAGCTTGTACGACCATGTGGCGATTCGCACGCGGTTTGACCGGCTGCGCAAGCTGCGCGCGCGCAAAGACAGCGCCGGCCTGCTGTTTGCGCTGAATGAGGGTATTCACGGCAATATGGCCGGCATGGGTAAGTCGGCACTGTATGCTGAGGCTAAAGTCGGCACCAAGGATTTGATCACCGACTACATTGAGGAAATTGCCAATGCGCTGCACTACCTGGCGACGGTGCGCAGCAATAAAATCAGCTTGTTCGACAAACTGGAGTTTTTCCGCCGCGCCAGCCACTGCTATGGCCTGTCGGCATTGATGCTTAGCGGGGGTGGCGCCCTGGGGCATTTTCACCTCGGCGTACTTAAGGTACTGGTCGAACAGGATTTGCTACCCGATATTATCTCTGGGTCCAGTGCGGGTTCGATTATGGCGGCCGTGGCGGGCACCCACACCAATGATGAGATGCAGCAATTCTTTGACCCAAAGCATATTACGATGGAAGTGAAGACCGATGCGCCGTGGTTGAAGCATCTGCTGTGGGGGAAAAACCACCAAATTGACGCGCACGACTTGCAACTCACCATCGAGCGCCTGCTGCCCGACCTCACCTTCGAGGAGGCTTTCGAACTCACTGGCCGGCACATCAATATTTCCATCGCGCCGACTGAGCTGCACCAAACTTCGCGCTTGCTGAATGCGATTACCTCGCCTAATGTATTTATCCGCACCGCTGTGATGGCGTCTTGCGCCGTACCCGGCGTTTTTCCGCCGGTGACTCTGCAGGCAAAAAATGAGCACGGCAAAGCGCAGGCTTACCTGCCCAGGCGCAAATGGATGGACGGTTCGGTCAGCGACGATTTGCCCGCCAAACGTCTGGCGCGCTTATACGGCGTCAATCACTACGTGGTTAGCCAGATTAACCCCTACGTGTTGTGGGTAGAACGCAGCCACAACGTGCAAAACAGTATCACCGCGGCGGCGACTCAGTTTTCTCAGAAATTGACCAAGGAATGGTTGCGCGGTGCGCGCGCATTGTCCGCGCGTTACCTGCAAAATGCGTCGCGCTGGAATATGTTTCTCAGCGGCTTGAATTCACTGACCAGTCAAAACTACGCGGGCGATATTAATATCTTACCCAGCTTTCGCTTTTACGACCCGCGCAAAATACTTTCTCCCTTGTCGGAGAAGGATCTGCTGTTTTTGATTAACGAAGGTCAGCGTGCGACCTGGCCGCATATTGAAACGCTTCGCAACAGCACGCTGATCAGCAAAACCTTGCACAAAATACTGATCGATTTTGAGAAGCAGGAAGAGCTCAGCCTCAGCGGAGTGCGTGATGAGGAATTTGTCGAAGTTGCCGCTAAGGCCATGGCTAAGATCAAACCGCGACGCCGGGCCGCTATCAACACAAAAACAAAAACCAAAGCCCAAAAAAAAACAAAAACAAAAACTAACAGCAGGGCAAAACCAAGGCCCAAACGCCCGGCCAAGAGCGCGCGCACGAGTAATGGTGCGCGAGCAGTGGGCGGGCTGTAACTCCTTCAAAGTCACATCGTAGCAACGACTTCAGTCGCGAGGGAATTCAATTTGCCGATTTCTGCAACGCCTAAGCAGTATTCTTTTCACACAGATTGATGAATAATTGATCGGCCAATAAGCAAAAAAACGTAATATCTTCAACGCCGCGCCCATGCGCTGGCAATCTACCTTCCGGCTTCTATTCTTTAAACAATGTCAGGTAAGCGTAGCTCACGTGTGTTTAACAAACGCTCAGTGGCTGGCTGCTCTCAATAGTATAGAAATCGGTATTTGTGCATGCCCGCAGACAAGCAAGCATCAAGCGCTGCAAAACCGTCGCCGGGTTTCGTGTTGGCACCGAAACCGACGCATGCCATCGTGCAGGACTGGCTGAATATTCAGTGCGGCATGCTCAGCGGTGTCATCCGCGCGCTGGTTGTACAAGCTGGTAGTGGTGAGCAGCCGCCGCTGGCCCGCTGGCCCGTCGAGCTCGACGGCAGCGAAGATCTGGCGCAGTTCGCTTCGCAATCGGAGCAATGCCGGGTCGAGCGCGTTGCCGATGAGCCGCCACGCGATCGTATCGCCTTCCCTATTTTTCTGACCACGGAATCCTGCCTCGTCCTAACGCTAGAGATTAGCGGCAGACCGGAGATTCAGCAGCAAGCGGTATTGAACTTGCTGCGCTGGGGTGCGCAATGGCTGAAGTTTGCCATGCAAAAACAAGCGCCAGTCAGCGCCGATCATTTGTTGCCGGTGTTTCAAATGATTGTGGCCTGTGTTGATCAAGCCAACTTTAAATCCATGGCGACCCGGCTGGTTGCCGAGTTGGCCGCGCGCTATCGTTGCCGGCGGGTCAGTCTTGGTTTGCGCAAAGGGCATCACGTTGAACTGCAAGCGCTGTCGCACAGTGCGCAATTCAAACAGCAAAGCAACGTTATTCGCACCATCGCCACGGCAATGGACGAAGCCGTCGATCAGGACTGCAGCCTGCGTCTGCCGTTGACCAACACGCAAACGCCGCGCATCACGCGCGCCCACGCCGAGCTGTCGCGCTGCACCGCGAACGCTGCCATCTGCACCATACCGTTAAACGCACACGGCCAAGTCATTGGCGCGCTGACCATGGAGCGTGACGCTGGCGAACCCTTCGACCAGGCCTGCGAGCAACAGGTCGAACAATTGCTGGCGGTGATTGCCGCACCGCTGAGTATTATGTATCAGGACGAAAAATCGTTGCTGGCTAAAGCGACGACTTCAATGCGCGCGTTCGGCGCGCGCCTGTTCGGGCCAGCGCATCTAAAATTGAAATTTGCCACTATCCTGTTAGCGGGCGCTTTGGTGTTTTTGGGCTTCGCGCCCGGTAACTATCGCGTCGCCGCCGAGGCTAGCGTCGAAGGCAGCATACAGCGCGTGGTCGCCGCACCGGTGCAGGGTTTTATCGCGGCCGTCAATGTGCAGGCGGGTGACATCGTGCAGGTGGGTGACGAGATGGGCCGGCTCGACGACAAAGACCTGCGCCTCGAGCGGCTTAAGTGGTCCAGCCAGCGCCAGCAATACGCGCGCGAATACCGCGAGGCCATGGCAACCCACGACCGCACTCAGGTCAGCATCGTCGGCGCGCAAATAAAGCAGGCTGACGCGCAACTAAGGCTGGTCGATGAACAACTGGCGCGCACCCAAATTGTTGCGCCCTTCGCTGGCGTCGTCATTGAAGGTGATTTGAGTCAGTCGCTGGGCGCGCCGGTCGAGCGCGGCGAGGTATTGTTTAAGGTCGCCCCGCTGGAAGACTTTCGTATTCTGCTGCAAGTGGATGAGCAGGATATCGCCGCCGTGCAGCCAGGCCAGCAGGGCTGGTTGGCGCTGACCAGTTTGGCGGGCCAGCGCATTGCGCTGACGGTCAAGAAAATTACCACAGTATCGACGGCCGATAACGGCAAAAACTTTTTCCGGGTCGAAGCCGAGTTGCAGGACAAGAACACGCCGCTGCGGCCCGGCATGGCCGGCATCGGCAAGATCGATGTTGGCCAACGCAAGCTGCTGTGGATTTGGACTCATGGCCTGGTCGATTGGCTGCGCCTGCAAACCTGGCGGTGGTTACCATGAGTGAATCGCTGTTCAGCTCGCATTGGTATCGCGTTCAAGCCCTCAAGCCACAGCTGCGCGTGCATACGCAGTTACATCGACACGATTATCGCGGCCAAATCTGGTACGTGTTGCAAGATAACTGCAGCAGCCGTTATCACCGCTTCAGCAGCGCCGCTTACGAGTTCATCGGTCTGATGGACGGTGAGCGCAATGTACAAGCTATTTGGCACCGGGTGAACACCTTGCTGGGCGATGACGCGCCTACCCAGGACGACATTATTCAACTGTTAGCCCAATTGCATAGCCGTGACGTGTTGCAATGCGATATTCCGGCCGATACCGACGAGTTATTCCGGCGCGCCGAGAAGCAGAAAAAAGCACAACGGCAGGGACGTTTCAAAAACCCCCTTTCCATACGTATACCGTTAGTCGACCCCGAGGCTGCGCTGAACAGTAGTACAAGATTCGTTGCGCCGTTGTTCTCCTGGCAAGCGCTGCTGGTTTATTTGCTTATCCTAGGCGCTGCCACGTTGCTTGCCGGTGTGCATTGGCAAGAGATTCGCGCCGCAGCGTCGCAGCATGCGTTCAGCACGCAAAACCTGCTGTTGTTATTCCTGACTTACCCCGTCGTCAAATTGTTACACGAATTGGGTCACGCCTACGCCGCCAAGCTGGAAGGCGGTGAAGTGCATGAGATGGGCATTATGCTGCTGGTATTGATGCCTATTCCGTACGTCGACGCATCGGCCGCGACCGCGTTTCGCAGTAAGTACAAACGCATGCTGGTGGGTGCGGCGGGTATTCTTGTCGAATTGCTGTTGGCGGCGCTGGCATTTTTTATCTGGCTCAATGTCGAGCCCGGGCTGGTGCGCAGCCTGGCGTTCGATGTGATGCTGATCGGCAGCGTGTCAACGCTGCTATTCAATGGTAATCCACTACTGCGTTACGACGCTTATTATGTGCTCGCTGATGCGCTCGGCATTCCGAATCTGGCGCAGCGCGCTAATCGTTATATAGGCTATCTATTGCAGCGCTACGTGTTTGGATTGCGTGACGCCACCTCGCCGGTGAACGCTGCTGGCGAAGCCGGCTGGTTCCTGACTTATGCTATCGCGTCGTTTGTATATCGGCTGTTGTTGCTGGTTGTTATCGGTTTCTACCTGGCGCAAACATTTTTCTTCGTCGGTGTGACGCTGGCCTTATGGGCGCTAGCCAGCCAACTGTTGCTGCCTCTGGGCAAACACCTCGTATGGCTGTTCAGTAGCGCCCGCTTGCGCTTTAAGCGGGCGCGCGCTCTCACCCTCAGTGGCGCAGCATGCGCAGCGCTGGTCGGGCTGCTGGTACTCGTTCCGGTGGCGTCCAAATCGCGTCATGAAGGTCTGGTGTGGGCGCCACAAGATGCGCGTGTACATGCTGGTGCCGGCGGTTTTGTCGTTAAGTTATTAGCGCAGCCGGGTAGCCGGGTGAGCAAGGGGCAACGGCTGATTGAACTGCGCGACCCCTTGCTGGTCGCAGAACGTGATGTGGCGGCGGCAAAAGTGCAGGAGCTCAAGGCGCGTTACTTTGCGCTGCGGGCGACGGATTTGGTGCAGGCCAAACTGATGCAAGAGGAATTGCAAGCCGCCAAGGCTGAGCTGGTGCGCGCCCAGGAACGGGTCGATTCGCTGTTTATTACCAGTAATGCAGATGGCAAACTGATCGTTCCTCTGGCACAAGATCTGCTGGGACAGTTCATAAAGCAAGGCCAAACCCTGGGCTATGTGGTTGGCTCGACACAGGCGATCGCGCGAGTAGTGGTTGCCCAGGCCGATATAGACCGCGTGCGTCAGCGTCTCGACAAGGTCGAGGTGCGCCTCACTAGCGCAATAGCTAATGTGTTAGAGGCTCGTGTCATACGCGACTTGCCGCAAGCAAGCTACCGCCTGCCGAGCAAAGTATTGAGCACCACTGGCGGTGGCTCCATCGTCACCGACGCGCGTGATGAAGAGGGCATCACGACGCTGGAGAAACTGTTTCAGTATGACTTGCGGTTGCCGCTGCCGATGAGCGCCGCGCACATTGGCACTCGCGTGCATGTATTATTCGACCACGGTGCGGAACCGCTGGCGCAGCAGTGGTATCGACGCGTTCGGCAGTTGTTTTTGCGTCAGCTCAATGCGTGACGTTCGAGCGTAGCGCATGGCTGTCAACGCAATACTAAAACCCGGCGCCAGTCACGGGTTCTACCCGCAAAATGTGGCGCCCGCACCGGCTGCGCTGGAATGGTGGCTTGCTAATCTGGTCGGCCGGCTTCCCAGTTTGAAGCGCTGTCGTGACTATCGGCTTAATAATATCGTTAGAGAAATTGATGCCGCGGCAGAGGGTCTTGCCGGCGCCCGCGAGCGTGATCTACAGGTACAATTGCAATCAGTGCGTGAACATTTGCTGCGCGATGGTCTGCAGGGGAAACATATTTTTCGGAGTTTTGCGCTAGTCCGCGAAATATCCGGCCGGGCACTCAATATGCGCCCCTTCGACGTGCAGCTATTCGGCGCCTGGGCGCTGGTTAACGGCAATATGGTGGAGATGGCCACCGGCGAAGGCAAAAGCCTGACGTCTACGCTGGCGGCGGCCACTGCGGCGCTGGCCGCTATTCCGGTACACGTGATAACAACCAACGAATACCTGGCGTTGCGCGACGCTGAAGAAATGCGGCCTTTGTATGCGGCGCTGGGTCTAAGCGTTAGCGCCATTGCCGAAGATATGCAGGACGATGCCAAGCGCGACGCGTATCAATGCGACATTGTCTATTGCACCAATAAACAGATCGCCTTCGATTACCTGCGTGACCGCTTGCAGATGGGCAATGAAAGTGGTCGTGCAGTTGCGCAGTTCAACGCCCAACATGGCGCGGGCAAACCACTGCTGCGGGGCTTGTGTTTTGCCATTATCGACGAAGCCGACAGCGTGCTGATTGACGAAGCACGGACACCGCTGGTCATTACGAAAGAACACAAAGACCTGCAACAACAGCAAATCTACGCTCAGGCGCTGGCGTTTGCCAGAGCCATGCGCGAGAAGAGTGATTACGCGGTATTGCAGCGCGAACATCGCGTCACCCTGAGTGAAAACGGTAGAGACTGGTTGCAACATAAAACGGCGTCGATGGACGGCATATGGCAGGGCGCGCGGCGCCGGCAGTTCGTCGTGCAGCAGGCGCTGGCCGCGCTGCATCTATATCAGCGCGACCAGCACTATTTGCTGCGCGATGGCAAAGTCCAGATCATTGACCAAAATACCGGCCGCGTGATGGCCGACCGTGCCTGGGAGCAAGGCCTGCAGCAAATGATTGAATGCAAGGAAGGCTGTGAACTCTCCGGCCAACGCGAAACGCTGGCGCGTATTTCCTACCAGCGTTTCTTCCGCCGCTACCTGCATCTGGCAGGTATGAGCGGTACGTTGCAGGAGGTGCAGCGCGAGTTGTGGACTATTTATCGGCAACGAGTGATTTGCGTGCCGCGCCATAAAGCGTCACGCTTAACCAGCGCGCCGGACCGCGTGTACCGCCGCGCCAGTGATAAATGGTTAGCGATCGTCGGGCGCATCAAGTCTATGCATGAAAGTGGGCGCCCGCTGCTGATTGGCACTTGCTCGGTTGCTGATTCGGAATTACTCAGTCGGGTGCTAAGCCAACACCACTTACCCCACCGCGTGTTAAATGCGCGGCAAGATCACGAGGAAGCAGCGATTGTTGCCGCTGCCGGGCAGGGTGGCAGCATCACCGTCGCTACCAATATGGCAGGCCGTGGCACCGATATCAAACTCGGCCCGGGGGTGGAGGAGCTGGGTGGCCTGGCTGTGATTGCCACCGAACGCAACGACTCGCAGCGCATCGACCGCCAGCTATCGGGCCGTGCCGGGCGGCAGGGCGACCCCGGTAGCTTCGAGGCGATCTTGTCTTTGGGCGATACACTTTTGCACAACTACTATCCCTTATGGGTACGCCGTTTTTTGGGCCGCTGCCTGTCATCCAACAAGGCACTGTCGCCCGTGCTGAGCAGAATTTTGATCGGGTTGCCGCAGCGGTCTCTACAACGACAATATCGCGCCGTGCGCAGAGACCTGTTAAAAATGGACGAGCAAATTGGCAGCTTGTTGGCTTTTACCGGACGGCAGGAATAAACCTGGAAAGGAACGACAGTTTATGATGAACGACAATTCCCACAGCACAGTTTGGCTGCTTTTGCTTGGCATACTCAGTATGCCATGTGGCGCCCTCGAAGCGCAGGAACTGGATTGTATTATCGAACCCGAGATGACGATCGATCTCAGCACTTCGGTCGATGGTATTGTCGACAGTGTCGCCGTCGACAAAAGTGACCGCGTTGCAAAAGGCCAGGTGCTCGCCCAGCTCGAAGCATCGGTGGAGCAGGCAGCGGTGGCGGTGGCTGCCGCGCAGGCAAAGATGGACGATGATATTCGCGCCAAGCAAGTGAACAAAAAATTCGCCGACCGTAAGCAACGCCGCGCCGCAGAATTGTTTGAAAAAAAGGTCGGCTCTTCGTACAATAAAGACGAGGCCGAGACCGAGGCGCGGCTGGCGCAATTGGCGTTGGAGCAAGCCCTCCATGACAAAAAACTGGCGCAGCTCGAATTACAGCGCGCCGAAGCCGCATTAAAACTACGCACAGTGACCAGCCCGATTTCAGCGATTGTCGTAGAACGCTATGTGCATCCGGGTGAGTCGGTAAAAGACAAACCGCTGTTAAAGTTGGCGCAGATAGACCCGCTGCGTATTGAGATTATCGCCCCCAGTGAACTATACGGCAGCATTAAGCCCGGCATGCAGGCGGAAATTTTTCCCGAAGCGCCGGCCAAGGGCAGTTACCAGGCAACAGTCAGCGTGGTCGATAATATTATCGATGCCGCCAGTGGCACGTTCGGTATTCGCCTGAGTTTACCTAATCCCGACTATAAAGTGGTCAGCGGATTGAAATGCCGGGCGAGTTTCGACCTGCAAAAGTAGAGTTTGCCTGGCTGCGTCTGCAGCGTATCGATACCGTAAAACCAGGACACGGGCGGCCATATGATCTCTATAGACTGATTCTCTGCGCAGGCAATTGTGCTGAAAAGCGTGCGGAATCGTCGCGCACCAAGTCATTCGCTGGTTAGTTGTAGCAATGTTCCGGCGCCGGAAACGCCCCGCTTTTTACCGCCGCAACATAGTCCGCAATGGCGGCCTGAATGCCGGTGTTATGACCTTCGAGAAAATTCTTCACAAACTTGGCAGGCCTGCCCGGGTATAAACCCAGTAAATCATGCCACACTAGTATCTGACCGTCAGTATGCGGTCCGGCGCCTATGCCAATGACGGGAATATCCAATGTCTCAGTGATCTTTTTCCCCAGTGCCATTGGCACACACTCAAGCAACAACATGCTGGCGCCGGCTTGCTGTAATTGCAGCGCTTCTTCCAGTATTTTATCTGCCTGCTCGGGGTCGCGACCCTGCACACGATAAGCGCCGAGGTGATTGATCGATTGCGGTGTGAGGCCCATATGCGCACACACCGGGATGCCGTGCCGAGCCAGCAATTGCGTCGTTTCAAACAGCCAGCCCGCGCCTTCCAGTTTGACCATATGCGCGCCGTCGCGCATCAGTATGGCAGCGTTCTCAAGCGTTGTCGTCGCCGAGAAATAACTCATAAACGGCATGTCGGCCATGATCAACGCACCGTGGTTACCACGCCGCACGCAGCGCACATGGTAGGCAATATCCTCCACGGTGACGGGGAGGCTGCTGTCGTGGCCTTGCACGACCATGCCCAGCGAATCGCCGACCAGGATGACGTCTACGCCGGCTTCGCTGGCGGCGACGGATTCACAATACCCGTACGCGGTCAAACTGGCGAAACGTTGTGCTTCGGCTTTCATTTTCTGCAAGGTGGTAATGGTGGTTTTTTTAGCCATGTTTTGCGTCGACATAAGCTTGCTCCATGGTGGTGTTGCGAGTGTATTCGCTTCGAATTGTGATTCCAAGCCCTAGTGCGCTGTAACGAATAAACTGCACATATCAGCGAGCTACCAAATGTCGAAAAACCCCTCGTTGCGTCATAACGAATGGCGCATTATTGATTAATTCGCGTTGCCAGAGCGACATTTGGCGGCTCGCCGCAAGGGCAGTCATCAAATCAGCCAGTGCGGCGTTGTCGCTTTGGCCAAGGGAGGGGCCATTGCTTGCAAGCGACGTCTTGCACTGACTGATTTGATGACTTCTGATAAGTACACTTTATTCGTTACAGCACACTAGTTCAAATCGCGCACAATGCCTTGTGCGGCGCTACGTTGTCGTGTTTTCTTTGCCGCTGCCTACACTACATTTCTTATGTGCGGCAGTGAAAAGTAAACACCTTGCGACCGAATACCAAGGCTGTTCCATCGGCAACGGTGATAGTGTTTTTGACTTGCACGAATGACGCGTTGTTGGAGCTGAGATCCGTGACATACCAGGCGCCGTTGCGCAAATTGAAGCGCGCATGTTCTTTGCGCGATAGCGACGCGTTATTTGCATTGAGGCTATCGCGGTTGACGACGACCTCGACACCGTCGAAAGCCAGTTTGTCGCCGCCGTACTGTTGCAGACGAAACTGCGGCTGCAAGCTGTAAGTGGATTGATTCAGTTGGGAGAGGGAGAAAGTTTCTTCGGGGTCAAACTCGCCGCCGTCGCGCCCAACGACACTTTCGAACTGAAACATTTCGGTGCCGAACACCAGCCAATCAGCGTCGCGTATCACTACCGCGCGATCAATTGCAATAAATGTTGCATTATTTGAACTCATGTCGGTCAACATCCAGTTGCCGTTGGCATACTCGAAACGTGCATGGTTCCTTGATGATATTGAAAAATCTCGCGGATCGAGCCGTTTACGATTGAGCATGACCACGGCGCCTTCGAACTGCAAGCTGGTTTGATCGTCCTCGGCATATAGGGTAAATCGGGGTTTTGTTTGCGCGCCGTGTACATCGGGTTCTGCAAAGTCGATCGTATCAGGGCCCTGAACGATGGGCTGCGCTGCGAGGGCTGGCGCTGGTTTTTGCCGCGTGCGGCCCCTGTGCAGCCGATTGTCGTGTCGCGTGGCGGCCGCAGCGAGCAGCGGAACGCGGTCGAGCCGCTCGATTAGCTTGGCGATATCAGCGTCCAGATCGGTGCTGCGGAAACGACAGGCGTTTTTATAGTGGAACTGTTTCAGGTCATCCGGCAAGTCGTCGGGCTCCGGCATTCTTGCGTCGCTCAACACAATGGGAATGACCAGCACTTTTTTGGCGAGTGCGGTGCCGATCTCCAAGCGCACCGGGTCGTCGGGGCGATGCAGTCTCTTGTTGTGTTGCCTAAGCCAGTCTGGACCGATAACGGCAAGTAGAACGGCGCACGAATCGAGCGCGCGGTGGATGCGGTCGATGAAATTCTCGCCGGTGTCGATATCGTCCAGGTCATGGAACACCTGATGCGCGCCGTAACGCTCCTCCAGTTTTTCCACCAGCAGACTGGTCGCGAGCGGCCGGTCGCGCCGCCGGTAACTGATAAAGATTCCGTCCATTACATCAGCTCCTCCACCGGTTTCCTCCGGGGTGTCAAACGTTATGTTACCGTTTTGGAACCAAATAAAGCTACAGCGCCCGCCTCAACATCGACTGGTTTTTAACCGCCCGCAATGCCGTTGCTCGACAGGGAATTGTAGATCATCTCATTCGCCTTGAATATATTGAATTGAGGTGCGATACGATGACGCATAAGTGTCCATACTGACACTGCTGGCTTCCTACGTATCATCCCTAATTCACAGATTGCTGATTCGTGTTTCATAATGATTAACGTGCCTTCAAATTGTTATTGCCGGGTTCAGCGTTAAGCAGGCCGTTCTCTGCAAGACGCGCAGGCGTTGTGTGCCCGCAAATGGGCGGCCATGACGAGCGTGAACAACCCCCAGTTTCGTAGAGTACAAAATACATGTCGGACCAAAATATTCTGGTCATCAATGCTGGCTCATCGAGCATCAAATTTGCGTTGTATTCAGACCAGCGCCCGCTCGGCGTCAAACTGTGTAGCGGTCAGATCGAAAGCATTGGCGCGGTCGCCAGATTTCGTTATGCGCTACAAAATGGAGCAAGCGGCAGCGACTTATGGCCTGACGTAAGCGATCACGCGAGCGCGTTCGATGCATTGATTGCCTGGTTGGTGCCGCAGTTTGACCGGCACGCGCTGGCGGTGGTGGGGCACCGCGTCGTGCATGGCGGCCCGCGTTTTTATCAACCGGTTATTATCGACACGCGGGTGATGGACTATTTGCAATCGGCAGTGCCGCTGGCGCCCCTGCACCAACCGCACAATATCTGTGGCGTGCGGTCCTTGCAGAAACATTTCCCCGGGGTGCCGCAAGTCGCCTGTTTCGATACCGGCTTTCACCGCACACAGTCCGCCATGGTAGAACATTACGCGCTACCGGAAGAGTGGTACCAGCAAGGCGTAAGGCGTTATGGCTTTCATGGTTTGTCGTACGAATATATCAGCGAGCAGCTACATGTCACGGCGCCAGAACTGGCGCGCGGCAAGGTGATTATCGCGCACCTGGGCAATGGGGCGAGCCTGTGCGCGATGCAAAACGGTAAGAGTATTGACACCACCATGGGCTTCTCGGTGCTCGATGGCTTGCCGATGGGCACCCGGCCCGGTAATCTGGATGCCGGTGTGGTGCTCTATCTGCTTGGCCAGTGCGGAATGCAGCTTGAAGAACTTGAAACATTACTGTACAAGCAATCGGGTTTGCTGGGCATGTCGGGCATCAGCAATGATATGCGCACCCTTCTGGCCTGTGACAAGCCGCAGGCGCAGATGGCGATTGACTATTTTGTTTATCGGGTCAACTGTCAGTTAGGTGCGCTAACGGCCGTGCTAGGGGGGCTGGACGGGCTGGTATTCACCGCCGGAATAGGTGAGCATAGTTCTGACATACGTGAGCGCATCTGCAAAGCCGCCAGCTGGTTAGGCATTGAGTTGGATGACGCCGCCAATAGCACCGGTAAGGAATTGGTTTCTCAAGCGGATAGCCGCCCACAAGTATGGGTGATACCCACCGATGAAGAGTTGATGATTGCGCAGCACTGCCTGGCTTTGATATGAGTCGCCGGCAACAGCTGGCGGGCTCTTCGAACAGAAACGTTTTTAAATTTATGAATGAGGAGTAGCTATGGAAGATGATCTACAATCGTCCCCGCAGGAACCGAGTATCTGGAAGCGCGCGCTGTATATGTTGTTGTTTGTGATCATCTATAGTGTGTCGGAATTTGTTATCTATGCCGTTGTGATATTCCAGTTTTTCGCCGTGTTGATCACCGGGCGCAGCAATGAACGGCTCCTCGTGTTTGGCCAGAGCCTTAGCACATTCGTTTACCAAATTATGCGTTTCCTTACTTTTAATAGCGAACAACATCCGTTCCCGATCGGCCCCTGGCCGACGGGCACGCCAGCAGATAATCCTGATGAGAATGAAATGGTTAAATAGATTTTCGGTTTCTAGTGTACCCCACCAAGCGCTCGCGCAACTTTAGACTGGTTGGTGCGGTCGAGGAATTTGGCAATAAAATTGCCTGTGGCAATTAACCGGTTGAGATCTATGCCGGTGTGTATGCCCAGGCCGTTCAGCATGTACACTACATCTTCGCTGGCGACGTTACCGGAAGCGCCTTGCGCGTAGGGGCAGCCGCCCAGGCCGGCTACCGAGCTGTCGACCACGCGGACGCCAAGCTGCAATGCCGCGTAAATATTTGTCAGTGCCTGGCCATAGGTATCGTGAAAATGCACGGCAATTTTGTCGATGGGTACTTCCTCGGCCACGTTGCTGATTAACGCGCTGATCTGGCCCGGCGTTCCGACGCCGATGGTGTCGCCCAGTGAAATTTCATAACAACCAATATTGAGCAAGCGTTTCGCCACCGCACGGACTTTGTCGGGCGCTATTGCACCTTCATAGGGGCAGCCCGCCACGCAAGAGATATAGCCCCGCACGGCAATGTGCCGTGCTTTTGCAGCCTCCGTCAGCAATTCAAAGCGCTCGATGCTTTCCGCAATTGAGCAGTTAATATTCTTCTTACTGAAGCTTTCAGACGCTGCGGCGAACACGGCAACTTCAGACGCGTTTGCTTCAATCGCCCGCGTAAAGCCAGTCATATTAGGCGTTAATGCGGCGTACGTGACGCCTGGTTTACGCTGCACACCTTGCAAAACGGCATCGCTGCCGGCCATCTGCGGCACCCATTTGGGATTCACAAAGCTACCGGCTTCAATATAAGTCACACCGGCGGCGGCGAGCTTTTCGAGCAACAGGATTTTTGTGTCCACATCGACGGCTTGCTTCTCATTTTGCAAACCATCACGTGGCCCCACTTCGACTAATTTAACTGCGTTTGGGAGTGCCATATTCACTTTCTCGACGTGTGCGCGCTACTCGGTGGCCGCCTGCAAGCGCAATAACTCCGCACCGCCGTCCACCAGGTCGCCGGGCTGGTAATAAAACTCGGCAATCGTGCCGGCGTCAGGCGCGCGAATGGTATGTTCCATTTTCATTGCCTCCATGACCAGCAGCGCTTCGCCTTTTTCCACTGTAGTGCCGGCTTTGACTAACAACTTGACTATGGTGCCATTCATGGGGGCTGCCAGAGCGCCGGCGCTGGCAGTGCCGTCAGATTCGCCCAGGTCGGCTGCGACCAGGCTGAAGTGCAGTGCGCTGTCTTGTGTGTACAGGCTATAGACTCCGTCATGCTCGTGCGCCGCGGCGCGCAACCGGTAACCGTCGATGTCGGCGTGCAGTTCGTCGCCGTCGATTCTGCCCTGTGCGTAGACGCAACGTTCCAGCGCGTGTATGGCATAGCGTATGCCGCTGCCGCGTCCGAGTTGTTCTACGGCGACCGGAAAGGTCTGCTCCTGTAATTTCAGTTCGAAGTGGTGGATATGCGCTTCATTCAAACGCCAGGCGTCAGTGGCGTTCCAGGGCGACCATGGATCGGCCGATTGCGCGGCAACGGACTGTGCCTTGCGCTGCCGTTCCAGCACCAGGTACAGTGCCGCCAGGGCAGCGCCTTGATGCATATTCCGCGTGCCGGCATGCAGAATCTTGTCCTGATGCTTGTCAATAAAACCGGTGTCCAGATCAGCCTGCCGAAACGGTTCGCAGGTGACGAGATTGTAGAGGAAGTCGATGTTGGTGGTCATGCCGCTGATATGGTATTCCGCCAACGCTTTGGCCAGGCGCCGCAGCGCCTTGGCGCGGTCTTCGTCCCACACAATCAGCTTGGCGATCAGCGGGTCGTAATACACACTCACTTGGTCGCCTTGCAGTACGCCGGTGTCGATGCGCACATGCTCGCTTGCTTGCGGCGGTTGCAGGAACGATAGCGTGCCGGTAACCGGCAGAAAATCGTTGTCCGGGTCTTCGGCATAGACACGCGCTTCAAAGGCATGGCCATTGATGCGAATTTCATCCTGTGTGAGTGGCAGGCCTTCGCCACTCGCGACCCGCAGCTGCCATGCCACCAAATCCTGACCGGTGATCATTTCCGTGATCGGGTGTTCGACCTGCAAGCGCGTATTCATTTCCATAAAGTAGAACGAGCCATCCTTATCCAGCAGGAACTCGACCGTGCCGGCGCCTTCGTAAGCTATCGCCAGCGCCGCCTGAATCGCTGCAGCGCCCATCTGCCGGCGCAAGCTATCGCTGATGCCCGGCGCCGGCGCTTCCTCGATGACTTTTTGATGGCGGCGCTGTACCGAGCAATCGCGTTCGGCGAGATAGACAGCGTTGCCGTGCTGGTCACAAAAGACCTGTATTTCCACATGCCGTGCTTCGGTTAAATATTTCTCCACCAGCATATTGTCATCGCCAAAGCTGCGCATGGCTTCGCGTTTGGCGGCCGCCAAGGCGTCGGCAAACTCGGCGGCGACCCATACCTGGCGCATACCTTTGCCGCCGCCGCCTGCAACGGCTTTCAGCAATACCGGGTAACCCATGGCAGCGGCGCTTTCCTGTAACAGAGCCGGGTTCTGGTTCGCGCCGTGATACCCCGGCACCAGCGGTACGCCAGCCTGTTGCATAATATGCTTGGCGGTGGATTTGGAGCCCATCGCTGCAATCGCCGCCACCGGCGGGCCGATAAAAACGATATTGTTGTCCTTGCAGGCCTGACAAAATGCGGCGTTTTCGGCGAGAAAGCCATAGCCGGGGTGGATGGCCTCGGCGCCAGTTTGTTGCGCGGCGGCGATAATACGGTGCATGTTCAGATAAGACTTGCGCGCCGGCGCCGCACCGATATGTACCGCTTCGTCGGCCATCGTCACGTGCAGCGCGTTGCGGTCGGCGTCGGAGTAGACCGCTACGCTGCGAATACCCAGCTTGCGCGTGCTGCGAATAACGCGGCAGGCGATTTCGCCACGGTTGGCGATCAGAATTTTATTAAACATAGGCGCTGCTTCTTACATTCTGAACACACCGAACTCGGTATCTTCG
This sequence comes from uncultured Pseudomonadales bacterium, assembly GCA_964544755.1. Lineage (GTDB taxonomy): Bacteria > Pseudomonadota > Gammaproteobacteria > Pseudomonadales > JAUIET01 > JBBKXJ01. The sequence goes on from CAZJDL010000041.1 coordinate 26,670, forward strand.
ATGGGTTTGTTGAGCGTGGCCGACAGCGCCAGGCCCAACACCATACGCGTCTCCGCTGGGTCGATCACGCCGTCGTCCCACAACCGCGCCGACGCGTAGTAGGGGTGACCTTGCTGTTCGTAAGTATCGAGAATAGGCTGCTTGAACTGCGCTTCTTCGTCTGTGCTCCACTGCTCACCTTTAATTTCTTTCTGGTCGCGTTTGATCTGCGCTAAAACGCCGGCGGCCTGTTCGCCACCCATCACCGAAATGCGTGCGTTGGGCCACATGAACAGCAAACGTGGATCGTAGGCGCGGCCGCACATACCGTAGTTGCCGGCACCGAATGAGCCGCCTATCAATACCGTTAGCTTGGGTACCTTCGCGCAGGCCACCGCGGTGACCATCTTGGCGCCATGCTTGGCGATACCGCCAGCCTCGTACTGCTGGCCTACCATAAAACCGGTAATGTTTTGCAGAAAAATCAGCGGGATTTTGCGTTTCGCGCACAACGCAATAAAGTGCGCGCCTTTCTGCGCCGACTCGCTGAACAGAATGCCGTTATTGGCGACAATACCCACCGGATAGCCAAACAGGTGGGCAAAACCGCACACGAGAGTGGTGCCGTACAGCGCCTTGAATTCATTGAATTCTGAGCCATCGACAATACGCGCGATGATCTCGCGTACATCGTAGGGTTGGCGCGAATCGCTGGGAATAATGCCGTAAATATCTTCAGCCGGGTACAGCGGCTCTTGCGGTTCGCGCACGTCCAGAGTCAGTGGTTTAATGCGGTTAAGATTGCGCACCAATTGGCGGGCGATTTGCAACGCGTGATGGTCGTTATGCGCGTAGTGGTCGGCGACGCCCGAAGTACGGCAGTGCACGTCGGCGCCGCCCAGCTGTTCGGCGCTGACCACTTCGCCGGTCGCGGCTTTGACCAGCGGCGGGCCGGCAAGGAAAATGGTGCCCAGCTGTTTGACGATAATCGATTCGTCGGCCATGGCGGGTACGTAAGCGCCACCGGCGGTGCAGGAGCCCATCACTGCCGCAATCTGCGGGATGTTCTTGGCAGACATATTCGCCTGGTTGAAAAAGATGCGGCCAAAGTGTTCGCGGTCGGGGAACACCTCGTCCTGACGCGGCAGGTTGGCGCCGCCGGAATCCACCAGGTAAATGCACGGCAGGTGATTTTGCTCGGCAATCGCTTGCGCGCGTAAATGTTTCTTCACTGTCAGCGGATAGTACGAGCCGCCCTTCACCGTGGCGTCGTTGGCAACAATCATGCACTCCTGGCCGCTGACCCTGCCGATACCGGTGACAATGCCGGCCGCGGCGACGTCTTCACCGTACACTGCATACGCCGCGAGTTGCGATAGCTCCAAAAAAGCCGAGCCGGGGTCAAGCAGGGTATTAATGCGTTCGCGCACCAGCAGCTTGCCACGCTCGCTATGGCGTCGTTGATAGCGTTCGCCGCCACCTTGCTTGATGAGTTCAAGTTTGGCGCGCAGATCATCGACCTGCACGCGCATAGCAGCGCCATTGGCGGCGAAATCTTCGCCGCGCGTGTTGATCTTTGATTCAATAGCAGGCATGACGATGGTTGTTATCCACGGTAAATATTGTAGCCGGCCATCAGGCCGTCTCTTTGAAGAATTCACGGCCAATCAGCATGCGCCGTATTTCCGAGGTGCCGGCGCCAATTTCATACAGTTTCGCATCGCGCAACAAACGACCGGTGGGGAATTCGTTGATATAGCCATTGCCGCCCAGCGTTTGAATCGCCTGCAAGGCCATTTGGGTGGCTTTTTCGGCGGTAAACAAAATCACCGCGGCAGCGTCTTTGCGCGACTCCTGGCCGCGGTCGCAGGCTTTGGCGACGGCATACAGATAAGCACGCGAAGCCGCCAGCTCGGTATACATATCGGCGACCTTGCCTTGCATTAACTGAAACTCGCCGATGCTCTGGCCGAACTGTTTGCGGTCGTGAATATAGGTTGCCACGATATCCAGGCAGGCCTGCATAATGCCGACCGGGCCGCCCGCCAGCACGGTGCGCTCGAAGTCCAGCCCCGACATGAGCACTTTGGCGCCTGCGCCTTCCTTGCCGAGAATGTTCTCCTCCGGCACTGCGCAGTCTTCAAACACCAGTTCGCAGGTGTTCGAGCCGCGCATGCCCAACTTGTCGAGCTTTTGCGCACGCGAAAAACCAGGAGCGTCGCGCTCGACAATAAAAGCCGTGATACCGCGCGCTCCGGCGGTGACGTCGGTTTTGGCGTAGACGACACAGGTGTCGGCGTCGGGGCCATTGGTGATCCACATCTTAGTGCCGTTCAAAATATAGTGGTCGCCCTTCTTATCGGCTTTCAGTTTCAGGCTGACCACGTCCGATCCGGCGTTGGGTTCGGACATCGCCAGCGCGCCAACATGTTCACCGGAACACAGTTTGGGCAGGTATTTTTGCTTCTGCTGTTCGCTACCGTTTTTGTAGATCTGGTTAACGCACAGATTGGAATGCGCGCCGTACGACAAGCCCACCGAAGCGGAGGCGCGGCTGATTTCTTCCATCGCCACCGCATGGGCCAGATACCCCATCGTGCTGCCGCCGTATTCTTCGCTCACGGTAATGCCCAGCAGCCCCAGCGCGCCGAACTTTTGCCACATGTCCGCCGGGAATTCGTTGTCACGGTCTATTTGCTCGGCACGCGGTGCCAGTTCGTCCTGCGCGAACTGATAAACGCTGCCACGCAACATGTCGATCTCTTCACCCAGGTCAAAATTCAGGGAGGGGTAGCTTGTGCTCATCGGTGGCTCCTGGTGCGAATATTGGCAGTGTCAGTTGGTTGCGTTGTTGCCGATAGCGTCGAGGCATCGTTCCTCGGCGGCACGCAGATCGAGCAGCGTTTGCTCAATATCCTGCCGTTGTTGCTGCAACTGGCTGCGCTTGGCGCGGATCTTGTGAATTAAAGACTGTAACTGTTCGCGATTGCCGTGCGCCGGGTTGTACATCGCTATGATCTCGCGGCTTTCTTCCAGTGTGAGGCCCAGTCGTTTGCCGCGCACAATCAGCTGTAACTTTACTCGGTCGGCGGGCGTATATATGCGAGTGCTGCCGTTGCGCGTGGGCGACAACAGGCCTTTTTCTTCGTAGAAACGAATGGTGCGTGTAGTGACGTCGAACTCCGCCGCGAGATCAGAGATGGTAAAGGATTCTCTCATTGCCTGGAGTCTGCGCGCGCTTATTGAGGAGACTTAGTGTATATTACCTTTACGTCAACGTCAATATAGAGAGTTTTCCAATACAGAATGAGTCTGAAAAGTCCCCCGGTTTCCAGCACAGAAT
>CAZJDL010000042.1:0-29609 GCA_964544755.1 uncultured Pseudomonadales bacterium
TTTCAGGCTCATTTCACGTTGGACAAGACTAAGACATGCAATCGCTGGTTGATGGTGTTATCATAAGCCATAGACCTGACCCCTTAAAACTCTTGTTATGGCATTTTTGGAAGGCCAACCAACTCCAACAATTCATTTCTATCTTGCCTTGAAAGCCATATTTGAAAGCTCTTATCTACAATATTCAGCCTTAGATTTGTTTGATCATAGTCCAGTACCATAGGCTTAATATCCTTCTTTATCTGTAGAGATGTTGCTGATTGTAAAGACTGAGTTACATTCCCTGAATTAAGCTCTTGACGTTTAGGGTGCGCTTCTTGCAGCTTGTTCCGAATTTCGGCTTGCTTAAACCCTTTTTCAATTTCTTCTATTTTTGCAGTCAATACTGGGTATAAAAGCCACTTGTGCATTTCAAGCGTTGTATCTTGAAAGCCCTCTGAAAATTGAGTTAGAAAGGAGTTGAATCGGCCTCCTTGCTGGTTAACGACCTCAGTGACAATATCATCACAATTTACGTTTCTCCCGATCTCCTTATGTTCATCTTGTGTTGCATGAACACCTTCAGCAATACAGCATTGATGGCATGCTTCTTGTACGATATAGACACTCTCGTAACAGGAGTCTAATAATTCTTTTTTAAACTCCTTGCTGAAAGTTATGTTTAGCAAAGCCTCGCCGTCTGATACAACTTTTTCCAACTCTGGCCGTTCCCATTTGTCAGCATTAATTGGCAATAGTCGACCAGTTAAGTCTCCGTTGTATACGCTCAGCCGGTTTTCTTCAAGCCATACACCAATTATCATAAAGCACAACTTCGAATTCTCATGGAACGCTTTAAGCGCCACGGAAAAGTCTTTTTGAGTTTCCACTGGCAGGTAATGAAAATCTTCCAATACAATAAATTTATTGAAATTAATATGATTGAGTGCGGCAATAATGTCGTTCACATCCAACGGGTCTAACTCTAAAGGGGACTTTGTTGTGCCTTGTTCTTGAGTTCTTTCTGATTCAGCTCCACCTTCTGCCTCAGCACCAAATATTCCAGCTCTAATGCTTGCGAATATTTTTTGTTTACCTGATGTAGCCATCGTTGTTGATACAGTCAGCTCAAATCCCGCCTGTTTCAAAATAGCTTCATGTACGTTGTCTAGCGCCCACTTATTAGAACAATGAACAACTATGTAATCATCACTATTCAAGCAGTGCTTCCTTAGCGATGTTTTTCCTTGTTTTGAGCTGCCATAGATCACCAGGTGCTGACGTCTGGCAAGGTTGTTGACGAGAACATTATCAGCATTTTCTCTCTCAACGTAATTCAGGGGTAGATCTCGGTTAATTCCGAAAACTTCATCTACAGGATGCTTTTTTTCAACCATAACATCTCTCCTTAATTTCGTTGCGATAGTGCTAAAGCCCTAACAATTATACATACACAAAGTTGGACATCCGGGATAGACAGAATTCCGCGTATCCACATTTGACATTAGCCGGCCCATCTATAAAACGCCTATCCCGATCCAGGGAGGATCGCATTTCGCAAGGAGCTTTTATCATGGATGATGCCACTTCCCGCTTCTGAGATAAGTGTAGCTTAAAACAACCGCTTACAACGAGCCGGAAGGCGTGCGCGATCATACCACCGTTGCGAGACGTGCTAATGAAAATGTGCTGCCCCCTTTCCCCCGACCCTTTTGCTCTGTTATTAAGGCTGTTGGAGCAAAACACCTAACACATCTCAATCGCTATCGCGGTGGCTTCACCACCCCCTATACACAATGCTGCAACGCCGCGTTTTTTTTTGTAGCGTTGCAATTGGTACATCAGGCTGACAATAATGCGCGAACCGGTGGAGCCAACCGGGTGGCCGACCGCGCAAGCCCCTCCGTGCACATTGACTTTCGAATGCGGAATATCCAGCTCCTGCATGGCTAACATCGTGACCATGGCGAACGCTTCGTTGATTTCCCACAGATCTACCGAATCTTTTTGCCAGCCGGTTTTCTCTAACAGTTTACTAATGGCGCCGATAGGCGCCGTGGTGAATTTCGCAGGCTCCTGTGACTGGCAGCTGTGGGCGATAATTTTAGCCATTGGTTTGGCGCCATGTTCCGTCACCGCGCTGGCGCTCATCAATACCAGCGCCGATGCGCCGTCCGAGATAGAGCTGGAGTTAGCCGCGGTCACCGTGCCGTTTTTTGAAAACGCCGGCCGCAGCTTGGGAATTTTCTCTGGCATGGCGTTACCCGGTTGTTCGTCGTCGGTGACGATCTGTTCGCCCTTGCGCGTTGCGATGCTGACCGGCACAATTTCGTCGTCTAATAATCCTTCGGCAATCGCTTTTTGTGCGCGCGCCAGTGAGGTAAGCGCAAACTCATCCATCGCTGCGCGGGTCAAATTGTGTTCGTCTGCGGTTTCCTGGGCGAAGCTGCCCATCATGCGTCCCGTCGTCGCGTCTTCCAGGCCGTCGAGTAACATATGGTCTTGCAGTTGCTTATGGCCCATGCGCAGTCCGGCGCGGGCATTCTCTATGATAAAAGGCGCATTACTCATGCTTTCCATGCCGCCGCTGACCATGATGGAGTGAGTGTGCACTTTAATTTGGTCGTGCGCGTAAATCGTTGCCTGCATACCCGAGCCGCACAGCTTATTCAACGTGACGCAGCCGGTGGCGGGCAATAGTCCGGCGCCCAAGGCCGCCTGCCGTGCGGGGCCTTGTTTGAGACCGGCGGATAACACATTGCCCATCACGACTTCGTCGATATGTTGCGCACCTATGCCTGCCCGGCCGACCGCTTCCTTGATTGCGGTGGCGCCAAGCTCTACAGCGCTGGCTTGACTTAAATTACCCTGCAGGCCACCCATCGGTGTGCGTGCGCCGCTAATGATGAAAACGTCTTCATACATGCAGGTATCCTCGTGCGGATTTTGATGGGCTTATTTAGCCACAGGCATGGTTCTGAAACAAGGGAGCCGCCGACTAGCCTTAATTTACCGCAAACAACTTGCCGCGCACCGAGCGCCGGTAACGCATGGGGGGCATCGCAAAGTGCCGTTTAAACAAGCCAGCGAAATAGCTGATGTCCTGATAACCCACATGTTCGGCAATTTCCGCGACCGACAAATTGCTGTTGCGCAATAGTTCCTGAGCGTTTTCCAGGCGCGAACGCTGCAGGTATTGCAGCGGAGTGCTGCCGGTTATTTGCTTGAAGCGGCGGTTGAGCGTGCGCGAGGAAAGTCCAAATTTAGTGGCCACGTCGGCCACTGAAAGCGTTTCATTGCAATGTGTTGTCAGGTGGTCCTGCACGCGTGCGATGTCTTCGTCATGGTGTGGGTGGTGGCCTTCTTCGGTATACATTGTGGCGCTGTATGCACGGCGTATCTCCGGCGAAAACTGCGACTCCATGTGGCGGCTTACTGCGTCACCATAAATCTCGCGGGCGAAATAAACCATCAAGTCGGCTAGCGCGTTCACGCTGCCAGCGCAATAAATACTGCCCGCCTGGGTGATCAGGTGATGGCGCTGGGTTTGTACGTGGGGATAACGACGTTCGAACAAATCGAGATAAAACCAGTGCGTGGTACCCGGTTTGTCGTTGAGCAAGCCAGCCTCCGCTAGCAGGAAGCTGCCCGTGCTCACCGCGCAGATAATAGCGCCGCGCTCGTGCAGCTGGCGAATCCATCGCAGCAGCTTTTGTTGCTGAAGCACGGCGCGCAGCGGATTGCGCCACAGTGCTGGCAGAATCAAATAATCGGTTTGTTCAATGTGGGAATACAGAGTATCGGCCTGTATCGTAAGTCCGGCGCTGGTAGCCACTGTGCGCCGCCGCAGCGCCGCGGTTTGGCTATGCAGCCGCGGCACGTCGCCGCGCTGCCGCCGTGCTTGCGCGTCTGCCGCGTTGAGCATTTCCAGTGGCAAGCTGGCGCTGCTGGCCAGCATGTTGTCGAGCAGCAGAACCGTGAGAGTGGTCAAAGCGAGTCGCCGGGCAAAAGATTGGGTGAGTCTGAATTGATATGGCGATTATGCCATATTGAATGGCGTAATTGCCATGTGATGATGTGATCATGTAGCGCTAAACTGCGGCTACAGTTACCTGTGCCGAAACCCCGGCAGGTCATGCTCGATTGTGGACATTAAATGGCGCGTTTACCCTTGATTGTAGGCTTTGGTGGGGTCAATGCCGCGGGCCGCAGTTCGTTTCATCATGGTTATCGGCGCATGGTGATCGACGCGTTGCCCACGTCTGTTGCCGCTGAAACGTATCGCAGCCTGGCCAGCTTGATGAACCTGTCCGCCGACCGGCAGCGCGATCTCAGCGCCAGCGAGCGCCAGCATATTGACGTTAACACGTTAATTCGCAAAATCGACCCCAGCCTGTTCGATAGCGCGCGCATGCCGTGGAATCGGCGCGTGCATCTGCGGCCCGAGCCAACGCAGCCGATCTATTTTGATTTGCGCAAAAAGCATCTGCCAGACCAGCTACCGGAGCAGTGGACGCTGCATCCCCTGGATGAGCGTACCGTACAAGTGGTCATTCGTCAGCCCTGCGAAATGCTGCTGCCGGACACGCGCGCTTCCAACGTGAATGCCGCCGGGCAACTGCCCACCGGCTTCGATCCGAAAGGCTTGTACCAATCGCGTAACCATCCGCGTGGTTTGCAAATGACGGTGTTTGGCGCGTCCGATGCAATACGCAGCAGCGGTCTCGGCTGGGAAACCATTCGGGCAGCAATTCGCGCCGACCAGGTCAGCGTGTATGCCGGCAGCGCCATGAGTCAGCTCGACCAGTTTGGCAACGGCGGCATGATGCGCTCGCGCATGAACGGCAAGCGCGTGACCTCCAAACAATGTGCGTTGGGGTTTGCCGAAATGCCCGCGGATTTTATCAACGCTTACATCCTTGGCAGCGTTGGCACCACCGGCACGAATATGGGGGCTTGTGCATCGTTCCTGTATAACCTGCGCCAGGGGGTGATGGATATTCAAGCCGGCAAAAGCCGCGTGGTGCTGGTCGGCAACAGCGAAGCGCCGATTACTCCCGAGGTGATGGAAGGTTACGCGGCGATGGGCGCTCTGGCCACTGATAAAGAACTATTGGCGCTGGATGCGGATAAAAACCTGCAAGCGCCGGATTACCAGCGCGCCTGCCGCCCGTTCGGGGAAAATTGTGGCTTTACGTTGGCCGAGTCGGCGCAGTTTGTACTGCTGTTCGACGATGAATTGGCATTGCAGCTTGGCGCGACAATATATGCTGCGGTAGATGATGTGTTCATCAATGCCGACGGGCATAAAAAATCTATCTCTGCACCCGGTATCGGCAACTATATCACCATTGGTAAAGCGTTAGCTTCGGCGCGGCAGATCGTTGGCGAGGAGGGCGTGCGATTACGCAGCTTCGTGCAAGCGCATGGGACCGGCACGCCGCAAAATCGTGTCACCGAATCGCATGTTTTGAACCAAGCGGCCAAGGCCTTCGGCATTGAAGGTTGGTCGGTGGTGGCGGTGAAAAGTTACCTTGGGCATTCCATCGGCGCGGCGGGCGGTGATCAGCTGGTTGCCAGCTTGGGCGCCTGGGCTTATGGTTATCTCCCCGGCATCGCCAGCATCGACCGCATTGCGGATGATGTGCATGCCAGCAATTTGTCTCTCAGCCCGCGGCACCGGCAATTCGACGCAAAAGCGATGGACGCGGCCATTATTAATGCCAAGGGCTTTGGGGGCAATAACGCATCGGCGTCGCTGTTGGCGCCGCATATTGCGCAGCGCATGTTGAGCAAGAAACATGGCGCTGGCGTATGGCAGGAATACCAACGGAAAAACGCCAGCGTGCAACAGCAGGCGCAGGATTACGATCAAGCCGCGAGTGCCGGCACAGCGGCGCCCATTTACAAATTTGACCATAATGTACTGCACGGCGACGATGTTGAGTTTACCGCGGACGGTATAAAACTGACCGGTCATACCGATACGATACCGTTGCAGCGAACAAGCCCTTACGCTGACATGCTGGATTGATTGCAGGCTCGAATGACATTATGTGAGAATCGAAAATTCCAGCTCCTTCTCTTATGAACAAAATAATTTTCTTTGTTGGCAGTTTGCTGTTCTGCCACATGCTGCCGGCGCAAGCGTTGCCCGAACCTTTGCAAGACTGGCAAGAATGGGTGCTGCATAAGCACCCGCAAGCGCGCTGTTCGTTTCAGTGGAACAAGTTCGAAAAAAAGTTCTGCGCCTGGCCGTCTGCCCTGGCGCTACAAGTCAAAAACAACGGGATGTACTTTGAGCAACGCTGGCAGGTTGAAGCGGACAGTTGGTTGACTTTGCCGGGTAGCAAAAAATATTGGCCGCAGTCGGTGACTATCGACGGTCAGCCACAAGCGGTAATCGCGCGTGAGGGGCGGCCTGCCACCTACGTTACGCCCGGCGAGTATCTTGTGAAAGGATTTGTTGGCTGGTCGCGGCGCCCGGAAAGCCTGCCCGTCACGCCGACCGCCGCATTGGTCACGTTGAGTGTTGATGGGAAAGCTGTCGCGGTTCCCAATATTGACAAAAAAGGTACGCTGTGGCTACGCAATGACGCGCAAGCGCCACCAGCTGTTGCCGGCAAAAGCCAGCCAACACGGGTGCAGGTATTTCGCAAATTAGTCGATGGTGTGCCTTTACGGCTTGAAACCGAGCTGCGCTTGCGAATTTCCGGCGCAGCGCGCGAATTGCAACTCGGCCGCGCCTTGCCCGAGGGTTTCGTCCTCATGTCTATCGACAGTCCGCTGCCAGCCCGGCTTGAAAAAGATGGCCGTTTGCGCGTGCAAGTGCGGCAAGGGCGCTGGAATATTAAACTGATCGCCAGAAACACCGGGCAGAATAACAGTTTTACCGTGGCGCGAATCGGTGAGTTGTGGCCGCAGCAGGAAGTTTGGGTGTTCAGGAGCCGGCCGCAACTGCGTGCGGTAAGCGTCGAAGGTGTCAGCGCTATCGACCCGCAACAAACCAGCCTGCCTGACAAATGGCGTAAGCTGCCGGCTTATCTGTTGACCCCGGCCGAGAAATTCGTGTTACGAGAGACCTCGCGTGGCGACGCCACGCCGGCACCCGACAGGCTGGAACTACAGCGTGATATTTGGCTGGATTTCGACGGCGGCGGCGCGACGGTTAAGGATCAGTTTGTCGGCGAACTTAATCAAGCGCAGCGCCTGCAAACGGTAGAACCGTATGCGCTGGGTCGTGCCGATCTAAACAGCAGGCCTCAGCTTATTACCACAATGGGAGAAGGCGAGAGCGGCATTGAGTTGCCACAGGGCCGTATTGATTTGCAGGCGGTGAGCCGGGTTGAGTCGGCGCAACGCACATTGCGCGCCGTCGGCTGGAACCACGCGGTGGATTCGCTGCAAACAGTTTTGCATTTACCACCCGGTTGGCAGCTTTTTGCCGCGCGTGGTGTCGATCAGGCGCCGACGACATGGTTGGCCAAGTGGTCGCTGTTTGATATTTTTCTGCTGCTGGTGATCAGCAGTGCTTTTTTGCGCCTGCTTGGCAAGCGCGTCGGGCTGCTCATGTTTGTGACCCTGCTTGTTACCTTTCATGCGTCGGGCGCACCGAAGTTTATCTGGTTGAATCTTGCTCTAACGCTCGCGTTGTTGCGCGTTATTGCGCACGGCAGAATGAATCAGTTGCTCACTTTATGGCGTAACGTCAGCGCGTTAAGTTTGTTATTGCTCGCGCTGTTGTTCGCGGTTCAGCAGTTGCAGCAGGCGGTTTATCCCATGCTCGAAAAGCGCGGTCATGTGAACGCCGAGGCCAATTATGGCGGCGGTTATGCGGAGCGGCAATCGGAAGCACCCGCAGAGGCGTCCGCCGACAAAGGCGCGTTGCAGTCGGCGCTAGTGAGCGCGAGAAAAGTAGCGCCACCGCGCCGCGCCGCGCCGGCGCCGCAAAAGTATGACGCCGACGCGTTTATTCAAACCGGTCCCGGAGTACCCACCTGGGCTTGGCAGCGCGCACCGTTGCGTTGGTCTGGCCCCGTCGTTGAGCACCAGCAGCTGCGACTCTATTTGTTGTCACCGGCGTTAACGCGAATGCTAAAGCTTGCCGGTGTGATTTTACTGGCCCTGCTGATCGTTAGCATTGTGCGGCATCCTGCCAGTAATTTTGGTGGCGGGGGCTCGCGCGGCAAGAAAGAAGCGTTAGGTCTCACGCTTGTGCTATATCTGGCGGCAGGTTTAATGTTGCCCGGTTCGCCTGTGCAGGCAGATGTACCAGATGCGGCGCTGCTGCAAGAACTGGAGCGGCGCTTGTTAGAACCGCCTCCCTGTGCGCCTTCTTGCGCTGCGATCTCCCGGGCGCGCATTCGGGTGGCGGACAATGCACTGGTCATAGAGCTAAGCGTCGATGCATTGGCGCAGGTCGCTATACCGCTGCCCGCCAGGCGTGGTGTGTGGCTGCCGCAGCAGGTGCAGCTAAACGGTGTTGCCAATAGCGTGCTGATGAATGATAAAAAAGGTCGGCTGCATATGGCCGTACCCAGCGGCCGCAGCCGTATTGTGCTGCACGGCGAGCTGCATGGTGACCGATTGCGTTTGCCGCTGCCGCTGGCTGCGAACAACATTTCGGTGGTGGCGCCGGGCTGGCAAGTAACCGGTCTGATTGACGGCCGCGCGCCGAGTGGCAGTTTGCAGTTCAAAAAGGTGAAAGACAGCGAACCGCGGGGTCATGCGCAAGCTTTGTTGCCCAGACCGATAGCCGCTTTTGTAGAGGTGCACCGCGTGCTGCGCCTTGGTGTTGACTGGTATGTCGACACGACGGTGTCACGCATCGCGCCACAAGACAGCGCGATTAATCTGGCCGTGCCGCTGCTCGCCGGTGAACAATTATTATCTGACACGCTGAAACAGGCGGATGGCGCGGTACAGGTCAGTTTGCGATCGGGCCAGAGCAAAGTGCGCTGGCGTTCCAGTCTGGAAAAGTCAGCCGCCATTGAACTGCGCGCACACGAGGGCAACGACTGGTCCGAAGTCTGGGAGCTGGCGAGCGACACACGCTGGCATATTGACTGGGAAGGCTTCGCACCGATCAAACAGCAGGGCAACGGCGCGCAGATAAACCCGCGTTGGCTGCCGCGCCCCGGCGAGCGCTTGAAAATAAATGTGCTTGAACCGCAAGCGCTGGCCGGTGCGTCGCAGACCATCGAACAGGTGCGCTTGACCGCGCGACCGGGCTTGCGCAGCAGTGCCATTGAGCTGACCCTGCGCTTGCGCGCCGGGCATGCGGGTAACTACGAGTTTAGCCTGCCAGAGCAGGCGCAATTACAAACAATTGTACTCGACGGGCAAGACTTTCCACTGCCCTCCGACCCGCGGCAGCTGCGCCTGCCGTTGCATCCCGGCATACAGGAATTGCAACTGCAATGGCAGGCTGCAACGGCTATGCAAGTACGCACCGAAACGCCGACTTTGAACCTGGGTTTGCCAGCTACCAATATTAACCTGCAAATGAACGTGCCGGCGGGGCGCTGGTTACTGTTTGTTGGTGGCCCGAGCATTGGCCCGGCTATGCTGGTGTGGGGGGTCGTATTGGTGATTGTCGCCGTATCACTATTGCTTGGCTGGTTTAAATTTTTGCCGCTGCGTACCTGGGAGTGGCTGCTGCTTGGCGTGGGTATGAGCACCGTGAACGCTTACGGTGCCGCGCTGATGGTGGTGTGGTTTTTTGCCATGCACGCGCGCGGAGGGTTGGACGCTCAACTGAGTCGCTGGCAATTTAATGGCATGCAACTGCTATTGGCCGCGCTGACGCTCGTGGCGTTTGTCAGCCTGCTTGCCAGTATTCCGCTGGGTTTGTTAGGCTCTCCCAATATGCAAATAGCCGGTAACGGCTCGTCTAGCGGTATTTTGTATTGGTATCAAGATCGCAGTGCGGCACTATTACCGCAAGGCTGGATTCTATCGCTGCCGATTTGGGTTTATCGTGTTGTGATGTTGCTATGGTCGCTGTGGCTGGCGTTTGCAGTGATCAAGTGGTTGCAATGGGCGTGGCAAAAATTCAGCCACAACGCACTTTGGAAGCCGGCAACCAGGATTGTTAGCGACGCGAAATGAAGCTGCTTGGCGGCATCTTCGTGACATATTATTAGAGGGCCCGATTACAGGCCTCGGCACAATGGTTGGATCTTTCAGTATGAATGAAGTGAGTAGTGAGATAGAAGCAGATATTTCCATGCCACAAGCGTGGGATAAGTTGCGTGATTTGAGCATTCCACACAATTACGTGCAAGGCCTGACAAAAACAGAAATGACTACGGAGTTGCGCGAGGGTGTCGGCGCTAGCCGCCAGGTGTTCAGCAAAAGTCGCCCGCCAGTGGATGAAACGGTAGTCGTATGGGACGAGGGGCACGGCTTTCTATTAAAGCTGCATTATGGTGACAATGACGCCCAGGGACCATTCAAAAGATCTTTTTTTAGCTACGCTATTGAGCACGCTGGCGACAAGACCGTGTTGAAAAACACCATGCAATATGAAATGAAATGGGGCTTGTTCGGCACAATTCTCGACAAGCTGTTTCTGCGCAAGGTTTATCGCGCTGTTGTGCGTGATGTGGTAATCGCACAAAAAGCCTTTTACGAGTCCGGTGAAGCGACGACCGCGGAAAAATTGAAACAGTTGAAGCACGCTTTCAAGAATACGGCGTAGCGGGGGGTCAACCCGGCGCAGCTTTTGTGGATTCAAGCATACCGTACTTCTTCAAATGCGCGCGCAACTGATGATAGCTCAACCCTAACGCCGCGGCTGCCTTGCGCTGGTTAAACTGGCATTCCGCCAGGGCGTGGTTAAGCCACGCCATTTCCTGTTGCCGTATTTTGGCTTTTAGGTCGATCGGTAGCGTCCCGGTTACCGTTGCAGGTTGATCGGCTGTTTGCGCCGCGTCGTTCGAACCGGCTGCGCTAACGCTTTGTATATGTCGCTGCGGTCGAAACGGCGAAGCAAATGGGTCCAGAATGATGTTTGATACAGGCCGCGTCCAATCTTCGTGCCGGTACAGGCTGCGTTCTACCGCGTTTTTAAGTTCGCGAACGTTGCCTGGCCACCGGTAGTTCAGCAATACCTCCATCGCTGCTGCGCTAAATCCCGGGAACATGGCTTGCTCCAGTTCCTGGCTCATATTATTTGCAAAGTGGTTGGCGAGTAGTGGAATATCGCCGTCCCGATGGCGCAACGGCGGTAAGGTAATCACGTCAAAGCTAAGGCGGTCGAGTAAGTCCTGGCGAAATTTTCCTTCTTCGGCCAATCGAGGCAAGTCTTCGTTGGTTGCCGCAATCAGGCGTACGTCGGTGTGTTGCGTGCTGGTGCCGCCGAGACGTTCGTATTCACCGTATTCGATAATGCGCAATAATTGTTCCTGCACGCGTGCGCTGCTGTTGGCCAGTTCATCCATAAACAGGCTGCCGCCATCGGCGCGCTCGAAACGACCAATATGGCGCCGTACCGCGCCGGTGAACGCGCCGGCTTCGTGGCCAAACAGTTCCGATTCGATCAGTGATTCGCTAATAGCGGCGCAATTCAGCTTGTGGTATTCGCGCTCCCAGCGCGCCGATAAATAATGAATGCGCGCGGCGATAAGCTCCTTACCGGTGCCGCGCTCGCCGACGATCAGCAGCGGTTTGTGTAGCGGTGCAATGGCGGAAACGTGTTGCAATGTTTGGCCGAATGCGATGGATTCGCCGAGCAGCCGTGTTTCACGAGGCGATAAAGTGTTGGTCATAGCGACCATATAATAGCTTAAATAACTAATAAGTAGTTAATAAAACTATAAACAAGAATTTGAAATTATTGCCATATTTTATAAAAACCAGCAATATCAACAACATAAATAGACTCGGAAAGTTGGCCTGCTTACTGCAATGCTTACCGCAAGCAATCAACCGAGTTATGGCGAAAGCCAGGTTTTTCTTGAACAACTGTCACAGGAACACAGGTCATGGGTATTTTTTCACGCGTCACCGACATCGCCAACGCCAATATCAATGCATTACTGGACAAAGCCGAAGACCCTGAAAAAATGGTGCGGCTGATGATTATTGAAATGGAGGAAACGCTGGTAGAAGTGCGCACTACCTCGGCCAGAATGCTGGCCGACAAGAAAACGTTGCAACGCAAGAGCGAGCAGCTGGATAAACTGGCGCACGATTGGGAACGCAAGGCGGAGCTGGCCATCCAAAAGAATAGGGAAGACCTGGCTCGCGCGGCCTTGCTGGAGAAGCACGACATAGAACAGGACGTGCTCACGGTACGGCAGGAGCTCGGCGCGTACGATACCCAGTTGGTCAAACTGGGCGACGACATCGAGCAATTACAAATCAAACTGGCTGACGCCAAGGCGCGGCAAAAAACGCTGGTCATGCGGGCCGACAGCAATCGGTCGCGGCTTGAAGTGCGCCTGCATTTGCGCAACGACGCAGTCGATGAAGCGTTGGCCAAGTTCGAGCGTTACGAGCGCAAGCTCGACGAACTGGAAGGGCAGGTGGAGTCATTTGATCTCGGCAAGCAGGATTTGCATGATGCCTTTGCCGATCTGGAAAACGAGGAAAAAATAGCCAAGGAACTGGCCGAATTAAAGGCGCGAGTGCAAAAAGACCAAGGCGCTGAATAAGCGAATCGCATACCGCTCGAAAGGCACTCTGCTCTTAACGCACTAAACAACGGGAAACTTACTGGTATGGATGGAAAGATTTTCGCGCTACTGTTCGTGCCGATGATACTGTTTATCACGGTGGTCATGCCGATGTGGTTGAACATGTATTATCGAGACAAGCGTCGCCAAAGCCGCGAGCTATCGCAAGACGAATGGGCCGAAGTAGAACGCACGCTGGAGCGCGCGGCCAAACTGGAGGAGCGCATCGCCAACCTGGAAGCCATTTTGGATGCCAAAGACAGCCACTGGAGGCAACAACCATGAGTCATTGCAAACGTCGTCGCTATCGTCGCACAACCCGTCATTTAAACCTTAGCGACCGCCGCTTCTATCGCTTGCCGGCACGGGGAAAAATTGCCGGCGTATGCGCGGGCTTGGCGGACCACTTTCAGGTCAGCACCTGGATGGTCAGACTGATGGCCATCACCTGTCTACTATTTATACCCAGCATTATCATCCCGGTGTACATACTCGGTATATTTTTACTGCCGACGCCAAGTGCCATAGAGCACGAGGAGAACACTATCCTCGACGAATTGGACCAGCGTACAAAAAAGCGGCAGCGCAAAAGCCGCCGCTTTGACGAGGCGTTAGAAGAAGAGGGTGGGGATTTCCGCTCGCTGGACAAGAAAAGAAGCGTCGTGCAGCAATACAAGCGCAGCTTTGACACACTGGAGGAGCGCATGCAATCGCTGGAACGACATGTGACTTCCAGGCAGTTTGAGCTGAGCCGCGAAATAGATAGCCTGTAAGCACCAGTTCGCGGCTGCAATCGCTGCTACTGTGGAGTGCCTGGTTCGGCGGAGCAATTTCCTACAAACAGTAAGTGGCAACAGGATGCTGCATGTTTCAAAAATCCGACATTGTTGATCTCGCTGATGGGTTTCGTATCGGTGAATGGCTCATCCAGCCTCGGTCGGGTATTTTTAAACGCAACGGCCACTCGGCGCATGTCGAGCCCAAAGTGATGGATGTCTTGCTCTGTTTGGCCCGCGTGCCAGGAGAGGTGGTCACTCGAGAAGAATTATTGAACCGTGTTTGGAAGCGGGTAGTCGTGACAGATGAGGTGCTGACGAGATGCATTTCAGAATTGCGAACGTCGCTGGGAGATACCAGTCGTGCACGCCGCTATGTGCGTACAGTGCCGAAACGCGGTTATTCTTTGTTGGCGCCAGTCCGCGCCCGCGGTGCTTTACCAGCTGTCGCTAGTACGGCAACAGCAAAAGTCGGCGCCCACGGTGCGGGATGTTCGATTGCTGTGCTGCCATTCGTTGACATGAGTCCCATGCACGACAATGAATACTTCGGTGATGGGCTGGCCGAAGAGTTGATGGGTGTGCTGGCCCAGATCAAACAGCTCCGGGTGGCCGCCAGAACGTCGACATTTTCATTTAAAGGGCAAAGCACCGACATCAAGGCCATCGGCGAAAAACTCAATGTGCGGCATGTTCTGGAAGGCAGCGTGCGCACGGCAGGCGACAAACTGCGTATCAGCGCGCAACTCGTGAACGTAGCCGATGGCTTTCAACTGTGGTCGGAGTCTTTTAATCGGGAGCTAAAAGATATTTTCACGATCCAGGAAGAGATCGCGTGCGCGGTCGCCAGTAAACTGAAGGCACAGTTTGGCGTAAATGAAGCCCGACCATTTGTGATCGCGGCAACGATAAATCTGGAAGCCCCCGCAAGGTATCTTCCAATGGATATGACCGCACGATTCGCCTTCTCGTGAATAGCCATCCTCGTGCTGTTAGCCTGAGCCAAGACGGTGTACGCTTTGACCTGCTGTCGTATAACAGCACCCCCGATTTTCCCCGGCACGGCAACAGCGTTTCGCAACACGCGATAGAGCGCATCGGTGCGCAATGCGAAGGGGTGTTTCGCAGTCATGTGATTTGCCCCGACGGCTATGTCCGCGACTCGGTGTATCACAGCGTTGCCAGTGAAGAGCGGTCGCACATTAAATTGCAGTTAGAGAACAAGCTGCGGTGAACGAGCAATACCGCTTGGCGATCGTGCAAGTGGTGCATCAGATACCCACGGGAAACGTCGCGACCTATGGTCAGGTGGCCGAGCTGGCTGGCTTGCCGGGGGCGGCACGCCTGGTTGGTCATACGTTAAAGACTTTACCATCGGGCAGTTCGCTGCCCTGGTACCGCGTGCTTAATTCAAGCGGCAAAATCTCCTTGCCACACGGCAGCCCGTCGTACCAGCTACAATGCGAGCGTTTGCAAGCCGAAGGAGTGATTCTAATCAACGGTCGTGTCAATCTGCGGTGCTATCGATGGCGACCTTGAAAGAGGGCTGGCGCCCCAGGATTGTACGTCGTGGGTAAAATTCCAGCATGCCACTGTTTCCAGCGGCATGTTCCTGTAAACTGCAGGCGCAAATTGTCCCGCTAGCGCCGACGCTATTTTGAGCCGCCTTTGGTTGAGGAATGTCGCATGAAGGAATGGTCAGACTTTGAGACGTTACACATAGAAATCGACAAGGCGGTCGCCACCGTTGCGCTAAATCGACCGGCCAAGGCGAACGCCATGAATATGCCCATGTGGGTCGAACTCGAAGAGTGTTTTAGGCAGTTTGATCAGTCGCCCGAAGTACGTGCCATTGTATTGGCTGCGCGCGGCAAGCATTTCTGTGCCGGTATCGACCTTTCAGTATTTGAAGACCTGACTAGCGCAACGGGCAGTGATGTGGCGCGGCGTGCCGAACAGGTTCGCCTGCAGGTGTTGGGTTTGCAGGCGAATTTGAGCGCCATTGAGCAATGTCGCAAGCCGGTGCTGGCCGCCATTCACTCAAGCTGTATCGGCGGCGGTGTCGATATGGTCTGCTGCGCGGATATGCGCTTTTGCACCGAACAGGCGCATTTCTCCATTAAGGAAATCGATATCGGCATGACGGCGGACGTGGGTACGCTGCAGCGCTTGCCGACACTAATTGCGCCCGGTGTAGTGCGCGAACTGGCTTATACCGGCCGCCGTTTTAATGCGCAAGAGGCGCAGCGACTGGGTTTTGTCAATGCGGTCTATGCCGACCAGGCTGCGTTGCTGCAAGGTGTGTATGAGATCGCGAGCGAAATAGCGAAAAAATCACCGCTTGCGATACGTGGTACCAAGGAAATGTTGAATTACGCACGGGATCATTCGGTGAGCGATGCGCTTAATTATGTTGCGACCTGGAACGCCGGCATGATGAGTTGCGAGGATGTTACGCGCTCTATTACCGCGCAGGTCGACGGCAGTACCCCTGAATATAGAGGTTAGAGCAGCGCAAAAGCATTATACTTGGTGGCATGCAGTGAATACATAGTCGCCAATGTCTAGAACTATTTTCAATACCCCGGTCGTGAGCTACCTGTGTCACCTGCTCAGTAAATTTGCTTTACGCCTGCTGGGCTGGGAGCTTTGTGGCGAAGTGCCGCGGTCAAAAAAGATCATGTTGATTGCCGGGCCGCATACCAGCAATTGGGATTTTGTGTTGTTGCTGGCATTCATGTTTTCCCGGCGCATGGAAATTCACTGGCTCGGAAAACACACCTTGTTCAAACAGCCGTTTCGCGCCATTACCAAATGGTTCGGTGGCATTCCTGTCAATCGTGGTAAAGCCGGTAATGTGGCGCGCCAGGTGATCGAGGTGTATCGAACCAGCGAACACTTTATTTTACTGATTACGCCGGAGGGAACGCGCCGCAAAGTGCGTGAATGGAAAACCGGCTTTTACCGCATCGCCGAGGGCGCGGGCGTACCGATCGTGCTGGGGTATTGTGATTTTTCGCGCAAGCGGGTTGGATTTGGCCCCACGTTTGAGCCTAGCGGTGATCTCGCCAAAGACTTGCCACAGATAAAGGCGTTTTATCAAGACAAAACAGGCAAGAACGGCGAATTCGGCGGTTAATTTCAGGCCATATCTAAAACGGGCCAACACTCCCGGATCAGCCTCTCGGGCTTGTGCAGCAGCACAAATACGCTAAACTTAGCGTTAGGATGTTGAAACGATAAAAACCTGTATGCGCGTTGTTGCTTACCTATTGTTGCTCATATTTGGTGCTGCCACCGCGCCGGGATTTGCCAGCACCAATACCGTTAGCGCGGTACTGGTGCTGAAATCAGACCGGGTGATGCGGCTGCTGGACAACGGCAAAACGTTAAAGGAGTATCGTGTGTCGCTGGGCAAGCGGCCGGTCGGGCACAAGCTGCAAGAAGGCGATTGGCGCACACCGGAAGGGCGCTATATTCTCGACTGGCGTAACAAGAACAGCCGGTTCTACCGCTCCATTCATATTTCTTACCCCAATTCCCGTGACCTGCGCCGCGCGCAGCGGATGGGCGCTGATCCGGGCGGCATGATTATGATCCATGGTCGCCCCAGCTATTACAGTTCGGCCGCCGGCCGCTATGATGGCAGGGACTGGACCGATGGCTGTATCGCGGTCACCGACAGTGAGATGGACGAAATATGGGAAATGGTCGATGACGGCACACCGATAATTATTTTGCCCTGACGCGGGCCGGCATCGACCCCGGAAATTCTTCCTCAATTCGGCCGCGCCTTCTATTTACTAAAACTAATACACTTTTTTATCCCGGGCTTTTGGTATTAAATGCTCAGCGCAAAGTCGTTGAATCAGTTGGCTCGTGCAATGCAAAAAAGTATAACAACCTTGAGGCGCATCAAGATGACGCTGCTGGCGTCACTGGCGCTAGTGAATCTACTAATGAGCGGCGCGCTGGTGGCTGCTGAGAAACGCGAGACGATTGGTCTGGCGCTGAGCGGAGGTGCCGCCCGTGGATTGGCGCATATAGGTGTTCTCAGGGCGATTGAAGAACAGAACATAAAAATTGACGCCGTTGCCGGCACCAGCATGGGGGCGGTGATCGGTGGCTTGTACGCAGCCGGTTATTCTGTTGACGACATCGAAAAAATCGCGCTGGAGTTGGACTGGGCTTACGCGCTGACCGACGATCCACGGCGCGAGCAGTTACCGTTCAAACGCAAACAAGATGACTTCGAATTTCTGGTAAAGCACCGCTTGACGTTAAAAGACGGTCAAATTCGCTTTCCCACCGGCTTGTTGCAGGGGCAGCAGTTGAATCTGGTATTGAACCGTCTGTTTGCGCCAGTGCCGACCAACAAGAGTTTTGATGACCTGGCGATCCCTTTTCGCGCGGTGGCAACCGACATGGCGACTGGCGATGAAGTCGTACTCGACTCGGGTAATCTGGCGCAGGCTGTCAAGGCGAGCATGTCTATACCGGGCCTGTTGGCGCCGGTCGATTTAGAAGGGCGCTTATTGGTTGATGGTGGTATTGCCAATAACATTCCCGTCAGTGTCGTCAAAAGCATGGGGGTCGATCGCGTCATAGCGATTGATATTGGGGCGCCACTGTACAAAAGAGAAGAAATTAGCAGTGTGTTTTCCGTCGTGGGGCAGCTGACCAATTTCCTGACCCGCAAAAACTCTGCCGTGCAGATAGCGATGCTGGGCAAGCGCGATCTGTTACTGCAACCCGATCTGCAAGACGTGGCCAGTGTGGACTTTTCCAAGGGGCGGCAGGTAATCGACATCGGCTACAACCATGCTCAACAATATGCCGGGGCCTTGCTCGCGATGGCAGACAAGCAACCGCCGCGGCGGCATGCGTTTGACCCCAATGCCACGCCCGTTATCGGCTTTATCCACGTGAAAAATGGCTCACCGATTGCGGACCGGGTGATTCGCAGAACGATTCGGCAAAAACAGGGCGAGCCGCTCGATCAGGACATGTTAAAGGAAGACATCACTCAAATTTATGCGCTGGGCTACTTTGACCTGGTTAATTACTCGCTGGTGACGCGTGACGGTCAAACCGGCCTGCTGGTGAAAACAAAAGACAAATACTGGGGCGCCGACTATATTCAACTGGGTTTTAGTTTATCTAACGACTTTGACGGTGATGATAGCCATGATATTGCAGCCAGCTATCGCAAGAGTGCGATAAACCGCCTGGGTGGCGAATGGTTTTCGCGTGCACAGATTGGTGAAACGATGCAACTCACCACCGATTTTTATCAGCCGCTGGATCATTCACAGCGTTGGTTTGTCGAGCCCTCCTACACTTTTCGCGCCGAGAACATCGAATTTATTCAAGAGGGCGATGAACTGGGCGAATTTCGAGTGCGCCAGCATAAGTTGGGCTTTAGTCTAGGCCGAGCGCTTAGTAACCGGGCCGAGTTGCGGATTGGAATCGAACGCTCCAATGGTCGCGCCAGTGCCAGAATTGGGCCGCCGGAGTTAGACACGATTGAATTTAACGACGGCGCCTACTTTAGCAAATTCTCGTACGATACGCTGGACAGCATTTATTTTCCCAGCGAGGGGTCACGGCTTGAACTGTCTTACGCGATTTCCGACAAAGACGTTGGCTCAGACCAGGATTTCAAGCGCCTGCGCGTCAATGGAATACAGGCGTTCGGCTGGAACCAAAACAGGTTTGTGTTTGGCGGCGAATTATTGCGCTCGTATGACCTGGCGGCCGAGCCGCAATACAGTGAGGGTTTGGGCGGCTTCCTGCGCCTCTCTGGCTTGCAACCGAATGCCATCGTCGGCCAGAATTTGGCGCTAGTGCGTGGCGTCTATTATCGGCGCATCAGCGAGCCCAGGGCGTTGTCGCTTGATATACCGTTTTATGTGGGTGGGTCGCTGGAACTCGGCAGCACCTGGCTGGCGGGTGAAAGTTTTGACCTGGATGAACAGATCTATTCTGGCAGCCTGTTTTTCGGTATGGACACGCCACTCGGCCCGCTCTATCTAGCTTACGGCCTTTCCGAAGCCGGTGAGCAGTCGTTCAACCTGTTCCTTGGTCAGGCCTTTTAGGCCTTGATCCAATATTGTACTGGTGGCTTTATGAGGTCGTCGGCGTTGCCGTCGAGCTGCCAAACTTGTCCACAGAATATGTGGATAACTTGGTGGATAAAACGTTCAACCGGGGCGCTAAGGTTGATAGTTGCTGGCTTATAGCGAATAGGTTATAAAGCAACCAAAATGACAAATAGTTCAACTATAACAAATACTTATAATGTATAACTTAAGGCGATTGTGTTTAGTGCTGACTGAAGTTGTCAGTTTTATGACCGTTACGCGCAGCTGTGCATAAAAAACTGCGTTTGGCGTGTTCCGGGTGCGGTTTTTGCTAGCTTTCTGTGTCTGGTCCGTGGTATACGCAGCCGCTGGTGCAGGTCTCTTGTAACACTACGCGGCTTAGCTGCGGCAGCTGCGGCCGCAGCTTTTGCCAAATCCAGCGCACGAGGTTTTCACTGGTCGGATTGTCCAAACCTTCGATGTCATTCAGGTAACGGTGATCGAGCGCGTCATAAACAGGCGCAAACCGTTGTTTGATATCGCCATAGTCCATTATCCAGCCACTGTGCGCGTCGGGTTCACCTTTGATGTAGATCCGCAGGTGAAACGAATGTCCGTGCAGGCGCGCGCACTTGTGCCCGGCCGGTACGTTCGGCAGGTGGTGTGCGGCTTCAAAGCGAAAGTCTTTGTATATTTCCATGCAGATGGCTACAGAACGTACGGGTTAAAATTATTCCTGTTTCGAGGTTCCGGCAGCCTTGGGCAATCGAATGCGGAACACGCTGCCCTCGTCAGGTGGCGAATCGACATCAATCGTGCCATTGTGATGCTGAGTCACAATAAAGTGCGACACCGACAAACCCAGCCCGCTGCCTTCGCCGTTGGCAAACTCCTTGGTCGTGAAAAACGGTTCAAAAATACGCTGCTTGATTGACGGATCGATACCAATGCCGTTGTCGGCAATTTCGATATGCAGCGCATCATCATCCATAAGCACTTTAATGCAAATGCTGGGTACGTGGTCTGGAGCTTCGACCAGCTGCAATGCGTGGTTGGCGTTGCGAAACAGATTGAGAAACACTTGTTGCAATTCTGCCGCATAGCAGGGGAATTCCGGCAAATCCTGTTGGTAATCGCGTGTGAATTTGATGTCTTGAAAATGCAGACCATGTTGCAGGGAAAAGACGTTGCGCGCCAGGTCCAGGGTATTCTCGATAAGGTCAATCACGTCTGACAGCTGTTTCTTGTGTTCGCGATTGCGGGCAAAGTCCAGCAGATTCGTCACGATATCGGCCGCCTGTTGGCCTGCCTCTTGCACGCCGTGGAGCAGTGCGGCGATATCGCGCTTTTCTATATAGGCCGCGATCAACTCCATGTTCGTGCCCAGCGTCTGTGCTGCAGCCTGGTTAGCCGGCAGGCTGGGCGACAAGCGCCGCTCTACGGTTTGTACAGTTTGCAGGATAGCGCTCAAGGGGTTGTTGATGTCGTGCGCCATGCCGCCGGCCAGTTCGCCCATCGACAGCATTTTGTCTTTTTGAATCAGCATGTTTTCCGCCTGCACGCGCTGGGTGACGTCATCAATTAACAGTATGACGCCGGGCGTGGCTTTGATTTGTAAGGGATACACCACAACATTAAGGTATGCTTGCCCTTGCTGCGCATTTTGGATATGCACGGGTTCGCGCGTTTTCTGCGCCTGCTCGACCGTTTCGCGCGTGACTGGCAGTTGCGGATAAACTTGCCAGGCGTCGCAGCCCAGCGCGGCCTGCGACTTCACTCCGGTGACCTCTTCGGCGCGAAGATTCCATTGAAAAATGCCGCCGGCCGCATCGATGCCCACCAGCATTGATGGCATAGACTGAATAATGCTGCTCAAATAGGTTTCAGTAGCGCGCAGTAATTGCTCGGTTGTTTTGCGTTGTTCGACTTCTTCCTGCAGTCTCAGGTTGCTGGCTTGTAAATCCTCGGTACGTTGTTTGACCCGCTCTTCGAGTTCAACGCGTATCAGTTTTAACGCATTGCGCGAATTCTTGGCCCGCTTGCGGCTGCGCAGCAGGCCAACAGCGGTCAGCGACAACAACGCAATGAAAGTGCCGCTAGACCAGTTGGCGACGTATTGCCAGTTGGTGGTGCCGTCTTCTTTTTTGAACAGATCGGCGAAGCCGTCGGCAAGCGCTGCATCGGCGAAACCTGCAGTGAATAAAAAAGCACACAAGCCTGCGCAAAAAAGCGGCAACTTGCGGGCGATAGTGAGCTTGTTTAGCAAAATGACCAGCCTCTGAAGTGACACACGCAATGTCGCATATTGCTATGTTTTGGTCTAGTCGTTATCGCGGGCAACCGGGAAATGCACCTTGAATTCCAGCCACTTTCGTCTTCCACGGCGGTTGTTCCAGTTTATTTGACATGCCAATCAAGTAGGGTAGAATGCGCGCTCTTAACACTATGGGTGATTAGCTCAGCTGGGAGAGCATCTGCCTTACAAGCAGAGGGTCGGCGGTTCGATCCCGTCATCACCCACCACGTTCGACGTTTTTCGGACCGGTAGTTCAGCTGGTTAGAATGCCGGCCTGTCACGCCGGAGGTCGCGGGTTCGAGTCCCGTCCGGTCCGCCATTATTTCTCTTGTGTTTTAGCCAGTGCACCTTTAGCTGGCCGGAATTGGGATCACTTTTTTGTGGGCCTCCCTCTAACCTGTCCATAGAATCGATTGCGTGTAAGGCGCCATTCGTTGATTGCTTGCGCGTTTAAATAACCAGCAATTTCGACACAGTTCTCGGTTGAGGCGCCCATAAACAACTCGGCAGAATCATTCGCCTACGTATGATCAAAATGCCCCGTCAAATCCCGTCGAATTTTCTACTGGTGAGAAATGCGGGCTGGAACAGATACCGGTACACTGAAGGCGTGGAAATAAGGCAACAGCCGGATCTACGGAGCATGGTGTCTGAAAGATGAGTTTGGATATAACCGTTTTCCCCTACATTCCTAATTGATCCGGGCTGTCCTGGGGTCTTTCATCTAAACTTAATCATTCCTTCACAAACCCCTCAGCCAAACTCTATAGTATAGGAAAATGTTCAGGCTGAAACTGACAATATCCATCGCAGTGCTGCTGAGCATAGTATTGCTGTTGGCGGGCACTCTGTACTGGGGTAAGCAACACATGGAATATTATACCCAGCGCAGTGAACTGGCTCACGACACTGCAAAAGCCTATATCCAGCTCTCCCATGACGCCTATCGCCACTTCAAGCAACTAGTGGACATAGTAGTGCTTGAGGGAGATGCTCATATTGAGCAAGCAAAGCACTCGCACCAGCGACTGCGCCAATCTTTCAACCGCCTGCGAAACGCCACCAACAATGAGATAATTCAGGTAGGAGAACAGGGCTTGCCTGCAGAAACAGAAGAGCTTGAACAGATTGATGAAATTGAAAAACTGCTCACGGAAGGAATATGGGCTTTTGACCGTATCTTGATGCTTCAGCGACGAGGGGCTGAAGAGTCCGCGCAGACTGTTCTGGGCAGGGTGCTGAAGCTGACCATCGACGAGAAGTTCAAACCTTTCATCGATATCATGATTGCAGAAGAGCTAGAACAAGCGGCAACGGCCCGTCGACAAGCGCGGAAGCTGCTGAAAGATCTTGAGTTGATTGTTGTAGGAGTGGTCATACTGGCGTTTATTCTCGCCCTGGCCATGGTTGTCTGGTTGTTGCGCAGCTTGAGCAAGCCATTGAATCAATTGATTAACGGTGCGCGTCTGGTGGCGAAAGGCGACCTGGCGCACCGCATTGAACTGCCAGGGCGTAACGAGTTTACGTATCTAGCAAAGAACTTCAACGAGATGACCAGGGAGCTGGAGCAGCAGCGAAGAAAGCTGCTGAACGCCCAGGCAGAGTTGGAAAACAAAGTGACGCTGCGCACCTGTGAATTGCAAAAAACCAACAAAAAACTGCAACGCATTGATGAAGGTCGATTGCGTTTTTTTGCAGATATTAGCCATGAGCTACGCACACCGATGACGGCTATCCGCGGTGAGGCGGAGGTCGCGGTACGGGGTGCCGACAAAACCGCAGATGAATATCGGGATGCTTTGACACGGATCGTTGAGCTTGCCCAGCAGTTGGGTAAGCTGGTGGAAGACCTACTATTTATGGCCCGTTCTGAAACTGCTGATCTCCGGTTCGAGTTTCGCCAGCTGGAACTGAGCAGTTTGATTAGCGATCTGTGCGAGGGTGCCGGGGCGTTTGCCCAGCAACAGCAGCACGAATTGATACTGGAGTTGCCCGGGAAATCTGTCACCATTTCTGGCGATCGATTACGGTTGCGGCAGGTGCTCTTGATTCTGATTGACAATGCCTGCCGTTATTCTGACGCTGGTAGCGAGATCACCGTCACTCTCGAGCTGGAAGGGGGTTCTGCGGTTGTCACAGTCTGTGATCAGGGTATCGGAATACCAGTCAGTGAGCAGCTAGAAATATTTGAGCGTTTTTACCGAGGTGAACAAGCGAGAGATTGTGCGCCTTCAGGCTTCGGCCTGGGGTTGCCCCTAGCCCGGTCTATCGTTACTGCTCATCAGGGGAAGATCAAGGTGGTTAGCATGCAGGAGCAAGGCGCCTGCATGAGGATTACCTTACCGGTGATTACCACGATTATTCCTGGTGACTAACTTGGGGCAAGTTAATTAAACAAAAACTTTTCTGATGAAGTCTGACTATGACAATTTTGATCGTCGAAGATGATGAACGGATCTATCAGTTTATCCGCAAGGGGCTGGAAGCTGAAGGATATTTGATTGACGGAGCCTGTACCGGCAAAGAAGGATTGCGGCTTGCCACCGGCGCCGAATATGAACTGTTGCTGCTGGATCTCATGCTTCCTGATCTGAGTGGTCAGGAGGTTTGCCGTCAATTGCGCCAACGAGGTTTTACCATCCCCATACTTATGCTTACCGCTATGGATTCCATGGAAGACAAGGTGATGGGCCTGCAATTGGGCGCAGATGACTACCTCGCCAAACCCTTTGCCTTTGATGAACTGGTTGCCCGTATCCAAGCGTTGTTGCGCCGCAATCATGGATACAGCGAGCAGGCCGTGGAGCTGGTAGTTTCCGACCTGGTGCTCAACAGGGATACCCGAGAGATCCACCGGGGCGGGCTATTGATCGAGCTGACGCCCAAGGAGCACGCCTTGCTGGAATACCTGATGAGCGTGCCCGGACGGGTCTTCAGCCGCAGCAGAATTCTTGACCAGGTGTGGGGTTACCATACCGATCCACTAACCAATGTAGTGGAGGTTTGCATACGCAATCTGAGGAAGAAGGTGGACGGAGGTTTTCCTGTCCCGCTGATCAAGACAGTGCGCGGATTTGGTTACAAACTTCAGGAATAGTGCACTCAGATAGCCCACTGCAACCGCATCTGTAAAATGGCTGGATCGCCGTCGCCCGCATTGGCGTTGGTCTCCGTATGGATGTAGTTGAACATCAACCGGATATTCTCGTTTGGGTGCCAGTTCAGTGCCCAGGTAGTATTGGTTTGCTTTCCGCCTCGAACCGAGCCGGTGCTGCTATCAAGATCGAGAAAACTGCGCCGCACCGCTACCTCCCAGGCACCGGCCTGGTTCGGCTTAATCTTGCCAAACACTCCTGAAGGATGAGAGTATGTACGTCGTCCACCATTGAGCAGCCAACTGGCGAAAAGATAGCCGCCATCAAAAGTTTCGTCTTGTCGGTCACCAGCACGGTATATTCTGGTTCGGATGGATTCGCCTTGCAGCGCAAACTGCCCGATCGTGACCACGCCTTCTACACCAGCGGTGACATGGCTATCGACCTTGTTGATCCATCCACTACTGATCAGGTATTCATCGAAGATTCTGGATTCGGGGCGTGCGCGTATTCGGACGCGTTCCTGATCCCCAGGAATGCGGTAGGACACGGATGTGCCCAAGTGCACCATCCAGTTTTCTTGAACCACCGGCGCTAGAGTGAAGCGCCCATTGAAACCGCCTCCCTTTCTGGTAGTCTGCTGATCAGTACCCTGATTAATATCGGCTTCCCGAAACACACCGACTTCGCTACTCCAGTTCTTACCCCATCGCTGCAGCTCCAGTCCCACATTGATGCCTGGTGCCAAAGCGTTGGACAGGGAGCGCTCCGTAAAGACAAAATTGTTGGAACTGGTCGCCTCTTCGAGGCTGAACGATCCCTGAAACAAGCCAAGCGTAAGACGGGTGTCGGTAAAACCATCGTAGCGTAGCCGCAAGGAATGGTACCTGTTATCGGGGTTCGCCAGATCAAGCTGGGCACTCAATCTCCAGTCGTAAAATAGCTCAGCCTGTGCGGATAACCTTGCCCTGCGCAAATGTAAGTCACCATCTAGATCAGAATCACGGTCACGGTCACCGAACAGCCCACCGTCCAGATGCAGACGGCCGCCGACTCGAAGCTTGAAATTGTTATCGGAGGACTCATAGAAAATGCCATTGTTTAGAGTGGAGTTGAAACCGCTCGCCTGAACTGTCAGAGGAACCGCGGCAAGCAGGGCAAATAGGGCTTGAGTCCGAAACTTGATAAGCTGAAGGGGTAGAATGCCCACAGATTTCAAGGATAGGCCCTCCGCATCGCGACATTGGAATGCGGGGTTGGCAATGGACTCGGTTTGTGTCCACGTTCGTCAAACAATAGGCTTAATGCCTGTACTGTTATGCCTCCCGCTTTTTCGCATTCGGTAAACGAATGACCGGCGCCGGGCAGGGAAACGAACTGAAACTCGGTGTTCAGATTGTGTTGCCGGGCAGCCCGTTTCATTGCATTGACCCAGCGCCGGCCCCGGTCAGTGCGATTCATTCCTTGTTGCTGGTTCACACGAGCGGAATTCCGCAGCGCTTGGTCTTGGGTAGTGTCCTGATTTCCCACTAACACATAGCCGGGAACGCGCAAGAACTGCCGTGCATTGAAGAACAGATCGGGCAATTTGTGGTGTGGAGCCGTGCCGTACGGAAAGCGCAGGGTAGAGTCAGGGAAGGTGTACCAGCCCGCGGCTCCGATCGCGACAGCGGCCACTTGTTCAGGATAGGCCATCGTATAGCGGTGTGCGAACTGCCCTCCACCGGAGTGCCCAAACAGATAGATTTTTTGCGTATCAGCACCAGTCAGGTTCTTCACACTGGCGAGTACCCGCTGCAATGCCAGATCAGCCCGCTGGTTATGCCTCCTGAGCCGTTGGTAGTCGGGGAAGTGCTGTTTGTCGAATAGTGGGGCCACGACGACAATGCCATAGTGTTCCGCCAGTCTGGAAAAACGACGGGCATGGGTGGCTGCATTACGGGAAATACCGTGAACAGAAACCAGCACTGGGGCATTTTTCCCGCCGCACTTGGGTATATACAGAAAATACCGCAGGTGGGGCGTGGCGGGGAGTTGTAGCAGCATCGTGCCGGTTTTGGCTTTTCCGGGGGGGTAATTTACCCCTTCGCTTCTCATAGCCCCACTGCCCTGGGGCGATGGAACAGTTGGGCGGTGGGGCCGTCAGATCTTAGCAACTGCTCGGAAGGGCCGCTCTCCATCAATTGGCCATTGTCGATATACCATATTTGGTCTGCCAGTCGCGCCCAGTCCAGGTGGTGGGTGACCAGCAGTACCGTGCCATCGTATTCAGACAAAACCCGTCGCAATGCCCGTGCAGCTGCCGGGTCGAGATTGGCGTCAACCTCGTCCAGCAACAGCAGTCTTGGGTTGCCCAGTATGGCTCTGGCCAAGCCAATCCGTTGCCGCTGGCCCAGGGAGAGATTGGCGCCATCATCGGTAACTCGGGTGTCAATGCCGTGAGGCAATTCCGTGAGAATGTCATCGATTCCGCACAGGGCGCGTGCGTGGGCCAGATCTTTTTCTGGCGCTTCCCGCCAGCGGTAACAAAGGTTGTACCGGATGGTGCCTCGCAGCAGCGGAAGGTCAGTACTCATCAGCCCCACTGCACGGTGTAGTGAGTCAGGTTCTATTTTCTGGATATTGCGACCATCCAGATAAATCGCACCCTGTTCCAGTTCTATCAGGCGTGCCGCCAAAGAGAGTAATGTTGATTTGCCGGCGCCGTTGGGTCCAACGAGAGCAATCACGTTCCCGGCAGATATACTAGCGCTGAAACCCGTCGAAAAAATATTGCTACGCACGTTATTAAAACGTAGTTCGCCCGGCCCAGGAGGAAGAGCCAGTGCATTTTTCGGGGTTGCGCCAAGTGGTGGCATAGCGAGAAAATCAGCGATCTTCTCACTGGAAACCACAGCACCATGCCAGTATTCCTGTATCCGTCCCAGGTCTCGCAATGCGGGAATCAGCAGTGCGACTATGCTTGTGGCTGCCACCACTGTACCCAGGGTAGTGCTGCCAGCACTGACCAATACCGCGCCAGTCAGCAGGACTCCGCCACTGGCCGCAGCAGCAGTTAGCTCGACAATCCCCCGAAACATTCCGATAGCCCTTGCCCGGTCGACCATGGCGTTCATCAGTCGTTCACTTTGCCGTTTGACTCGGCGTTTTTCTCGTTGGGATTGACCAAACACCTGCACCACAGCCAAAGATGTAATTTTCTCATTGACGTTTGCGGCCAGACGGGCGCGGCGGCGGCGGGCTTCGCGCACCACCTTTTGCAGCCAGTACCCAAGGGCATACCCCGCTGTGGCGCCGATGGCCAGCGCAGTGCCTGTAACTAATGCAAGGGGAACACTGACAAAGGCCAAAATTCCCAATGTGATTATGGTGGTGATGATAGCCACCACCAGTCTGGCAACACCAAGGCTTACCCACTGTTTGATAGCGTTTAGATCCCCAATGAAACGCAGCATTAGGCCACCCCTGCTGCGCTGCTGCAGCACCCTGGGTGAGAGCCTGCTCATGTGGGCGAACAAACCCGTGCGTACCTCATGGATGTAGTGTTGCCCCATTCGTTCCGCGTCGATGCGCTCCCACATGCGCAACACAGCGACGGCGATACCTGCCAGGGCAAGCCCGACACCACACCGAAGCAGGGAAGGCGACGAGCTGATTCCGTTTGGTGCGATAACCTCATCAAAGATGGTTTTAACCAGCCATGCAGTGGTAAGCATTGCACAGGCTTGGGCGATGCCGTTGCCGATCAGGCGCGCCATTAACCATTTTCGGTGGCCACTGAGAACTTTAGGAATTGCTTTCATGCTAACCTGTCATGGCCGGTTGCTCTGTTTCCACTACGGACTGCGCGAACAATTGTGCTGCGAAGCCCGGCGTACCGAGCTCTTCCGGGCCGACTACCGGTAGTCCGCTGGCCTGCGCCGCTTCGCGGCTAGCAAGGGGGGAAGAACTAAGGCAACCGCTAAGCGCCACTATAGGAAGATCATGCTGGCGCAGCCATGCAACACCGCCGCTGGCGCCCATGGCATCGCCTGCTGCAAAGATCATTGCATCCACGTTGTCTCGGAAGCAGGATGAAGCCAGTAACATGTTTGTTTCTTGTTGGAAAAGTCCATCAGCGATTTCCAAGACAATGATTTCTGCACCGAGCGAACGTAAATGGCCCACCAATAGCGACTGGATTTGCTCCAGTCGGGGCAGTGGCACATGGTAGGTGGAGGCGTAACCGGCGTCGGTGAAGTCAACTACCTCAATTGCTCCCGCATCGGCCATCAGCCAGCGGTCGCCACCGGCGCCAGTTCCGGTAATCTTGGCTGCTCCTACCGGTATTCCTGAGCGGGCAAGGCCCTTGATAAGGTGGGCGGCTGTGGTGGTCTTGCCTGCGTTCATGGAAGTGCCCGCAACGGCGATGATCAAGGGCTGTGCGGCTTTTGTTTCTACGTGCGGAAGCGCCCAATCTCTCATGTTAATGACTTGACCCTCACCATCTGCCAACAGTCCAAGCGGCTGGATCAGGGTGGGCTCGCAGGTGTGGAGATGGCGGCTGAGGCAGCGTGAGGCGATGCCGCCGGCAGCTACGAGATGGCACTGCGATAAATCTTTCGGTACTTCCGATTCAAACTGGTCAGGAGCATAGCGGTGACCATAGCTAACGACGATTTCGTCGCCAATGAACAGGGGTGCTCTGCGTCCATGTTCCA
>CAZJDL010000043.1:0-28942 GCA_964544755.1 uncultured Pseudomonadales bacterium
AAAATTTTGAAACGCAGTTAGCGCAAGTTCAGACCGTAAGGGGGGGCAACGAAGGCCGCTTGCTCGCACTTTCCAACGTGCAAGGCGTAGGTATCGGTTACAAACAAGTCAAAGGTAAAGAGACTAAGGACCTCTGTGTCATTGTCTATGTAGATGAAAAACTACCGGAAAAAAAGCTAGCTAAAAGTGCCATTATACCGAAGCTGATCGATTTCGATATGCCTGATCAGAAGGTTCAGGTACCTACTGATATTCAGGCAGTGGGACAAATCAAGGCTCTCGCTTTTACCGACCGCATTCGTCCGACAAAGCCTGGCTACAGCATTGGGCACTTTAAGATAACGGCCGGCACTTTTGGCTGCCTGGTTAGAGATATCTGTCCTCCTTGCCGTACCTACATCTTAAGCAATAACCATGTACTTGCGAATTCAAATAGCGCTAACACGGGTGATCCAATCATACAGCCAGGGAATGTCGACGGCGGCAAGGTTCCGACGGATGTGATCGCACGCCTGTCACGGTTTATTCCAATACGTTTTGGCAACGCCGATAGGTACAACCTGGTTGATGCTGCATTGGCACGACTTACCGATCAGCGTCATGTCATCGCATCGGTAGTAGGTTTAGGTGTTCCTAAAGGTACCGTTGAAGCAACATTGGGGATGGACGTGATTAAAAGTGGACGAACAACCCAGACTACTGCCGGTCAGGTAAGGGGTGTTGATGTGACTACAGTGGTCAGCTATGGATCGGCAGGCAGAGCATATTTCCGCAATCAGATCCTCACTACCAACATGTCCGAAGGCGGCGATTCTGGCTCCTTGCTGATGAGCCGTGCCGATCAAAAAGCTACTGGATTGCTGTTTGCAGGATCAAGCCAGGTAACCATTCACAATAACATTGCCAACGTCACTTCTGCACTAGGCGTTGAAATTGTAACTGCTTAAAACACAATTTGAATCAAATACAGGAAATTATCATGAACAATATATTAGACGTGAAAGAAACGCTTCTAGACACAAGCTGGATAGATGAACAAGCCGCCGCGGAGCCAGACCGTGAATTTGCCGAGTCTGAGAATGCGATTGCCAATCATAAAGAAGCACGTAAAAAAAATGAGGCTGAACTACTGGACCTTATGTCAGCGGTCAAAATGAAGGCCAGCGATGTTGAAGACGAAAACAGAAGGCAGATTAAATTTGCTGAAGAATTCACTAAACAAACCGAGGAGAAACTGGCAACCTCAGCCGACGTGGATGATATTGAAATCATTCAACAAGTTGTGTTGGATAGCAATCTTGCTGTACAAACAGTGACGGGGGGCACGCCGGGCAGATATTATGACAATAACCCATACCACGGGTGGGGGCGGGTTGATAAGCATAACGAAGGTGGAACAACCACGGGTAGTGCCGGTTATAGCCTGGCTGCCCGCAAAATGTATCCTTACGCTCACGCGATAGGCGACGGTAGCGGGATTTCCGACGACAACGATGCTACTACCTGGACAAAACTCTACTTTGCCTTCTGGCCGAGGAAAAACGGCCACGTACGTGCTTATGTGCCTTACTACACGCGTGGTTACTACAGCATATATGCTAATGATAAATGGTATAACTCGAAAGAGGCTAAAATTGATTTAGATGTGAGTGTACAACTCCACCAGAACTACTGGGGAGGATATGTAAAGGATGATGTTTTTGATCGCTTTGGTGATAACATACACCAGAATGGGCGAGTCGATTTGAATCGTTCCCTTTATTCAGGTAGCCTACCTATTGGTGAAAACAAGTGGGTGATTGCGAAAGTTGCGGTGAGAGCTCATGTAGAAACCGAGGGAGCTGGCTCAACAGCAACACTTAACTTCCGGTCGCCGGATTATATTTTCGTACCCTATGTTCGCTTCGACTTTTCATAATTATAATATGCAGGCGGCCGTGTGGGTCGCCTGCTATCTCAGGAAAATGCAAGATTGAAATACTCTCTTATTGCTTTGGTTGTATTATTATGTCTGTCAGGTTTGATTAGTTACACTAACAGCGTAGATGAGAACAAAATGGTGGAAATGAAACAACCGACAATTGAAAATATTCGGGCTAGGTACGAGGCGCGAATCATGGCGATTCCCGGCGTAGTCTTTGTCGGCAATGGCATTAGTAAGAACGGAAGTCCGTGCCTGAAAATCGGGACATCCGTGCCTGTCGAGAAGATCCGTTCTCAGCTCCCAGAAGAACTTTCTAAGATCGAGGTGGAGTTAGAGTATATCGGCGAGATACGGGCACAATAAGGTTATCTAGAAAAGGTAGGCGGCAAGCAGAACTGGAGATTACTGTGACAGTTGGTAGTGTCAAGTATTCTGTGTAACTGCAATTACTAACACCCCTTTAAAGCCTCAGCATGGCCTTCATCCCATGTGGTGCGCAGCACGGTTAAGCGCCTTCTCTACAGCTTGTATTTTAAACGATTGATTGAATTTCGCTCTCATTTTATTCTGCCTCTAAATGAAAAATAGAGGCGACAACTAGCCTGACACAGGGGGATCACGGCGTTGGTGACCTTCGATATCAGGCCTACTGACACCTCTGCACCGGGCATCTCCTGGAAAGCATCAACGATATCGCGCGTGCTCATGCCCTTGGCGTAGAGGCTCAGAATCTGCTCGCCCATGCCGGTAATGCGCGTCTGACCTTTGCTGACGATACACGACTCAAAGCTTGAATTGCGATCACGAGGTGTCTCGATAACAATTTCGCCATGATGGCCTTTTAACCTTTTCGAGGCATAGCCATTGTGGCTATTGCCGCTATGATGGCCTTTGGCGTCATGTGCGTATTCCGGTTCTCCAGAAAGAAGTCAATCAATAATGAGCAGATACACAACTTACAACCTCTGGGGCAGGTCTTCAATACCCTGCTCGCCACTCTCCGAGTGGTACCAATCGTCTAGCTCCAGAAACTGGTCGTGAGGCTTTTCAGTATTAAGAATTCTTTGGCATTCTCTTACCAACGGAAACTTCTCTATATTCGTATTGGCGATAAATTCAACCATTGGGTAGCGTTTCTTCTTTTTCCTCAGGGTTTTAAATGGCCCGATAGCAGCTACGCCAAGCCCCCGGTTATTCGCGCTTTTCTGTTTCGTTTGTTGAGGATTTCGTTAGCGATCCGTACCAGGGCGCCGTTTCCGCAAGCCAAATCAACCACGCGCTTCGCGTTCGTTTTTATTTGTTGCTCCCAAAACTGTAGCACTTCGTGATCGTAATTACGGTTGGCGTGGCCGCCAAATGTCGTCGCCGCAGCGCTTTCTTTCCAAAGATGCGTCCATTCCTGGGGGATTCAGTTTTGTCATAGCATTTGGCTTTATTTGAAGTCAGTCGTTTCCCGTCCCGGATAGTATAAGATTGCCTACCACATCAGCAACGGAATGTTCGGTAGCAGCAATACACTTTACGAAAAACCGGCTTTTCGACCCAGCGTTTTGATGGCAAGAATTGGCCGCTGATTTAGGGGCGCACTAATAAAAAAGGCTCCCGCGAGGGAGCCCTGTAAAAGAATGCCTAAGCATTCAAACGCTTGTGCGTTAGCTTGTTTTCCGACGGCGAGCGCCAACCAAACCCACTAATGCCGAACCGAACAGCCAGGCGGCAGCCGGAATCGGAACCACCGGTGCAGGACCCCCTCCCCCTTCTGGTGTGACCGTCCAAGTGATGGGATCGGCTCCCCCGGTTGTAAACGTTGTCACGTCAGTTTCTGACAGCGCCAAAGGCACATCAAAACTCACATTTGATTCGCCTATCGCCACACTGCCGCAGATGATATTATCGCCCGTACAGCTAGCGACGTTACTCACGCTATCACCCCCGACGATGAACACCCCCGACGATTCAACGACAGCACTGGCAAAACCAATGTCGACAGTCGATGTCAAATCAAAGGTCAACGTATCACCCGACACATCACCACTACCAACACCAGACACGGCATCAGGAATACCGACCTGAGAAACACCACCCGTCGTTGCGATATCGACCGCCACAGCCGACGCTTGACCGGCCGCTACCATCAGAATGGTGGCCGAAGCTAAAGTTGCAATTTTCTTCATCATAGATCCTCGTAGTTTAATTTCCTTGGCCCACTTCTCCGCAGCTTGCTGCGATACGAAAAGAAGACCAATCCCCATACCCCGCAGCAAACTGCACGGTAATTTTCATCGTAAGCGCTTTTCATCCCTACCGTAGAGCAGCTTCACCCAAACTCGCCAAGCGAAACTCTTCCCTGCAACACTTCCGACGGAGGCAAGTAAAGCGTATTGCTTGGTTGAGGGCAAGCAAGCCGCCAGTATTCAATCGAGTGGGTTTTCCAGGCCAGATACGCAACTCAGGCAGGGTGTTGTTTGAAGGAGTGCGGCCTTGTAAAAATGTTACTGCGCGGGCAGCTCGCCACTGTATTGATTAATCTTGCTCCAAAACTGTGCCCTGCATTTCGCGGTTTGCACCGCCTAGCGAAGACTCAGGACAATACTGAGCCCCTTGTCTTTCCACCGCATACCCGACCAGCTAAAGCGCTGTTTGATAAGCGTCTTACAGGCCGCCTCTGTTACCCCCCCCGCACCAATATAGATCGTATGCTGCCGTCGCACAGCGAAATCGCCCTCACTATCGCCTCTCGACAACCCAGCTCATTGCAGGCATCCAGCATGGCTTCTTCGACTGGAAACAAGGAAGCCTCCCACACCACCGTCACTTCCACTGTGGCTTTGCTTCCCTTACCTCGCCAGCTTCGTGCTCGCGTTTATCCTAAAAACCGCAGCTGGGCACGAAAAAGAGGTGCAAGATATTGGTGCGCATGGGAGATTCGCAAAACTCGTGACCACCTTATCGGAGATGAGAGCTTTTTCGAATTTGCTGGAGCATTAGGAGTTTGTGCATACTTTCGCGGTCCAACTGCGATTTCTAGATTACGTGACTCCCGAGTACCTCACCTCGAATAGGCGCAAGTGTGGACGAAAGAAAGCAACATCACTGTAAGGCCGTACTCTTTCGATCTTCTTTATCTATTTGTTTTGTATGGGTTTTCACGTGTGTAACAGATGACGACAAACTGCAAGAACATACCTGAACCGTTAGGTTCTATTTTCACCTATCTTATATCTATTCTATTGTCAACTTACTGTCGTGAGTTGCCTGGCACTTATACCCGTTGATTCTATGCCGGTAAGCGTCGGTTAAATATAATATTTTCATAACATCACACGATCATCGAATATTTTATGCGTGCAACAGACTTATGTGAAAAATTATCTTATGTGAATATTTACACTACGTGGATAGCCGTCGAACCGATTAACAGAAATTAGCCGATATGTTCATATGTCCAGCGACAATCAGCATGGCGTGCGATGCAAAGTCGTAGGGATGTTCGACAAGGAGACAGTCCCGGCGCTCTCCGGGCTAGCTGTATATTTTCGCTTGCTCAGGCACACGCGGGCTTTGTCCTGAACCTCAATCGGCCTTGAGCTCCCTGTACGGCGCCTACCGTTTCCCACACACAGGCCGCTCGTTTTATCTTCCAGGGGGCGAGATCTCGCTCCGCATGAACAACAACCGGAAGATCCAGGAGGGATGTACGAGCGTGACCTCGGTTTCTAGGTTCAACGCTTAACCTTTATTTGCTATCTATTCAGGCTGCCGGTGGAATTTGCGTGGCGAGCATTCTTCCCTGACTCTTGGTCACGCAAGCTGTTAGTCAAAAACCCGACACCACTAACGACAGTCATACCCAGACCGCCAACAATGAACAACAAGGCAAAACCGGCACCCGCTCCATCACCAGTGAACGCACTGAAACCGCCTAAGACACCAGGATTGCCATCCAACCAGGGTTGCAGAACATAGTCGGCAAACAGCGCCGTAACCAGAAAACTCGTATACATACATATCTGTACGCAAAACCCGGAGACACCAAATACCTGCCCTTGGCGATGCTGGGGAACCAGCGACATCCAAACCGTGTTATAGGCCGCAGATCTTACCGGAAAGTTGGCCGAACTTAAGGCTTGGGTAACTTGCCATTGCAAGCTATTGTTACTCATACCAAACAAGGTTTTGGCAACCCCTGCACCCAGAGATGCATATAAAAAGGCCCGCATTGTTTGTTTGGGTCCATTCCAGACGCTCAGCAAAACGGCAACCACAACACCACTAATACCCGAGGCCATAGCCACTCCGGCTGCAACAACGGCGTCGTTGCCACTGCGGGCGAGAATCAGCGGTTGCCATAGCGCGTTGGTCATTTCATGGCAGGTCATAAAAGCCATCTGGAAGTATAGCAGCGCCTTTAAGCGCGGATCATTCCTGATGCATTCAAACCCCTGCTTAAAATTACCCAACCAGCTGGAATTGGCCGCGCACGGCTTCCCATTGTCATCGCCGTCGTCATCCAGGATGGCCTCAGAATTTTTGATATTCAAAGCCGACCCTGAATCTTGCTCGGCCGTCACCAAAGGAATGGATACGGTAGCTATGGTCGCCATAGCAACGAGAAAACTTGCCAGGTCAACGGCAATAACGCCAAACAAGCCGAATGCGGGATACACTACAGCAGCAAAGGCCGGACCGATTATATTAGTGCCATAGTGCGTTAGCGTTGCCAGGCTGGCGCCCCTACGCAACTCCTCTTTTGGCAACATGGTCGCTACAGAAGCACGATAGGCAATTCCCTGCATTGCCGACAAGGGGCTAGTCAACGCCGTTAACACAAATAAATGCCAATGCTGCAGTGAATCAGATGCGGCCAACACCAATAACACAATGCTCAAGCAGCTTGCGGCCACATCACAGCAAATCATAACTGTCTTGCGTGAGTAACGATCGACTATCAGGCCGGCGCTGGCCTGGGCAATCAAGTTCCCAACAGCCCCTGCGGCAAACAACAACGCCAATGCCGACGCCAACCCCGTTTCACCAAACAACCATAGCGACATGGAGAATTGTGTCATTTTGCTGCCGCAAACACTCAGGGTCTGCCCGCCCCAAAGACGATAGAATGCAGGCATCAGTACTTTCTCAGGTGTGATTTAACGTGTGCTCGGCCTAAGGCTTTGCCAAATGCCGTAAAAGTTAAGAAGAGTGACTCTATAAAACACATCAGTACCGACAGCGATGCAGCAACAAGCCCTGACCCGCCTTGCAAAGCTTGCCTCAAACCACTGCTCTGTGACCCGTGTGGCGTGATGCTGTCTGCTGCGTAGCGTGAGCCCATTAACTTAAAGTCATTCTGCTCGCCTGGTTTTGGGTGGATGCGAGCATGGCGTCCATCAGCGAGAATAACTTTCTATCCAGGAGTATGCCGTAGTGGTCTCCGGGCAAAGTAAACTCCTCACCCTCGGTCGCGCATAGCGTTAGCCAGTCAGGCCCTGCTAGCTGCTTCTCTTGCCATCTATCCAGTGTATCGCTGGCCCAGACAACGCACATTCGAACCTTGCATGGCGCAACATCATGTTCATGCAGCAAGGCATGGAATCGCTCGCGGGCTTCCAGTACGGCTTGCCAATGCTGAGAATGGTGCTCTGTTGCTGTCACCTCTTCCAGAATACCCAACTCTTCAGCCAGCGTAATAACAGCATGGATTTGTTCATCAGCGGGTACGTTTGCCAGCCGCTCTCGCCATGCATCAACCTGGCTACTCGGCAGTATTTCCAGAGCCTCAACCATATTCTTCGGCAGATACTCCTGGAAGCGCTGCAACGGATCGCTGCTGGCAGCTTCACTGCGGGTGACCAGGCGGCTGTCGATCAAGGTCAACGATGCCAGCGGGTAACAATCCTGCAGCACAACAGCCAAATGTTGCGCCAGAACGCCACCGAAACTCCAACCCAATAGATGCAGCGAAGATACTCCGCCGGGATAGTGACTACCCAGATAGCTGAGTAACGCATCAGCATAGACTTGCGACGCTTGAGCAATCGCCTCCAAACGCTGGCCGCCTAATTCCTCGCGCCATAACAAAGCAGAAGGATCCAACACCAACACTTGAGCACGCCCGGCCAGATGATCCGCCAACGGTTTGTAGGCATCACGTTGGCGTGAGCTTGGCGCCACACACAGAAAAACTTGTTGCGCGGGCGCATTCAGTGGAAGAAATAGCGGTTCCTTCGCGGCAGGAATCGCCTGTTGGCGCGCCTGAATATGTTCCGCAAGCCTGGCTACCGTGCGATATTGAAAAACCGCCATAGGGTCCAGCTCAGCATCCAGGTTATCGCGCACCAGCGCGCTCAAACGTACCGCACCCAGCGAATGCCCTCCGCTGTCAAAAAAATCATCCAGCACGCCAATCTCGGGCAACTTCAACACCGTGGCAAAGAAATCGACCAATTGCACTTCAATGGAACTACGCGGCGCCAAGTAATTCTTCGCACGCGTTTGGCTGGGATCGGACAAACGGGCACGCTCAACCTTGCCGTTATGGTTGAGTGGCAAGCGCTTCAATACCACCAGGTACTGCGGCAACATATAGTCAGGTATTACGTCGGCAAGTTGATGGCGCAAATCGCTCAGATCGAGAATATGGTTATCATCAAAGATGACATAAGCAACGAGACTTTGTTCGACCCCGGCGGAACGATCCGGCTTCGCTGGACTGTCCTGAAATTCGGTGGCAACAACGCGATAATCCACTACGACAGACCGTATCCCGGCAATTTTTGCTATTTGCTTTTCGATTTCTCCCAGCTCAACTCGATAGCCACGGATTTTGATCTGAGAATCCCAGCGGCCAATAAAACGGCATTGCTGCTTGTCGTCAAAATACACCCGGTCGCCGGTTTTGTACCAACGTGGCAATGGGGATTGTTGCCGATCAACAGCGATGGTGTCGGGTTCAAAAAATTCCCGGCTAACAAAACGTTCCTTACTTATCTCCGCTGCCCGCCAATAACCTTGCGCGACTTGTACTCCACCGATATAGAGCTCACCACTGCAACCCTTGGGCAATGCTTGCCCGGCACTATCACACAACATCAAGGGAGTATCGAAATTAGCAGTGCCCAAAGGCACGTCAGGGTAAATAGTCGTATTGTCGTCAATGATTGCCATCAACGCGCCGATGGTGGTTTCCGTTGGCCCATAATGGTTGACCACCTGTGTGGACGGACTGCACCGCGCTATCTCGTCAAGCAGATCCGGCGGCAATACTTCGCCACCAAATATCAGCTGCCCAGGTAACAGCGCAGCGCGATCCGCAGCAGCGACGGTTAACCATAGCGCCTGAAAATGAGACGGCACAATTTTTAAAACATCAATTGCCTGACCACCGCAATAATCGGCAAATGCCTGGCCACTTGTCGCAGTCTGGTTATCCAGCACATGCAAGGTACCGCCACTGAATAACGAACCAAGAATAACGGTATTGCCAAGATCGGCACTGATGGTGGATACGGTCGCAAATTGCAATCCAGGTTGCCAGTCCAGCCTGGCCAGCGCCGACGCCAGATAGCACGCTACGTTATGATGCGTGACCGCAACGCCCTTGGGCTGCCCCGTTGAACCTGACGTATAAATAATATAGATAATAGAGTCTGGCGCTGGTGTCGACCAAAGATAGCCTTCCGTTTCTATCGGTGGATCGGCCAGCAATGCGGGTAAAGTCTCGATAGTGACGAGTGAATCCCTGGCTCCAAAATCCTCAACCAGCTGGCTGGGCAGCGTTGCTATTACGGAATATTGCGACAGCAGCACACTGACACCACTATGACTGAGCTGGTAGCGCAAACGTGCCCGGGCATTGGCGGGATCCAGTGGCACATAGCAGATTCCCGCTTTGCAACACGCCAGAATCGCTACCACCATAGCTACGCTGCGATCCAGCGCCACGGCAACTCTGGCTTCGCCGCCAGCAAGCCTGCGCTTCAATTCCACCGCCAACACGGCCGCCTGATGGTTAAGCTGCCGGTACGTCAAGGCCGTCTCTCTACAACATACCGCCTTGCTATCAGCTCTCTGCCTAAGCTGCTGGTAAAATGCCGCAAGCAAAGTTGGAGGTTGAAGAGTATGTTGACCGAGGACATCTCGCGGCTGACATAGCGATCGATAGTATGCAATATCGGTGTCGTCTAACAAACTGATGCTGCCGATTGTGGTCTGCCAGGCCGCTGTTGCCGAACTCAGCAGCGCCAGCAACCCTCTCCCCAGCGTATCAAGATTTGTGGCAGTATTGTGCAAGGCGCTAGCGCCAATAGAAACGCTAAGCTGCTCCGGGGCTGCAGCATAGGTAAATTGAAAAATGAGCTCCTGCTTGACGGCACTTCGCGCCTGCCAATTCAAGCGACAAGCGTCGGACGACGGCGAGGTCTCAACATACACAAAACTCACCCCCTCAGCGACCTCGGCCACTGGCCGGGCACCTAGAAACTCCAGCCATTGGGCAACCGCTTCCGTATTGCTGGCAATGGCCAAGCCAACATCCAACAAGGTGCTATCGGTGAGTAAATCCTGCCGCATCGAAAATGATTGGGAGATCGGCCCCATAGTACGGCTTAAGTCACAAATGTGATCGCGAAGATCGTGCTCGCTAGCCAGGCGGAAAGCTTCGCGCCCGCCCAAACGCCACAGCAGGACGCTGATGGCGCCTTGCAGCAAGTGCTGCAACTTTAACTTATCGTATTTGAGGCAAGCGGCCTGGCAGGCGCCAACAATATGGGCTGGTATAGCTTGCTGCCAGTAAACCGAAGATGA
Organism: uncultured Pseudomonadales bacterium; assembly: GCA_964544755.1. Lineage (GTDB taxonomy): Bacteria > Pseudomonadota > Gammaproteobacteria > Pseudomonadales > JAUIET01 > JBBKXJ01. The sequence continues at coordinate 10,727 of CAZJDL010000043.1, forward strand.
CGATGGCTCACCACCAACCTGGGAACTTAAGCTCAGCTGCAAGGGCAAGGGAGAAGAATCAATCTGTTCGAAAAAACCAAGCGCCTCGTTTTTGTCCGCCGCTGCTTCGTTGTCGGCAAGCAGATCCTCTTGCCAAATGATGTAATCTAAAAATCCCAGCTGGTCTTCGTCATCGCGGCCGCCGGCCAGGTTTTGATTTAACGCCGCAACCAGCAAGCGCGGCGTTTGACTGTCGGCCTGTAGCGCCGAAAGACTGAGGAGGACAAAAACAGGTTGTGCAGACATTGTTGAGCCTGGCAAAGATTGCGCACTCAGAAGCTGCGCTGATGCCAATGTTAAAACCTGCGCCACCAGCGGGAGGCCGTCCAGGTTTTCTCGAATAGCGGTCTCCGCAACTGCCATCGGATCTGCATCGGCCTGTGGCAACCAGGATAAAGTTTTTGGCTTGCCCAAGTATAGCCGCGGCGCTTTCAGGCCCTCCTTCCACACCAGACGCGCACGAAGAATGTCATGCTTTTCTATCAAGGTATTGATCGATTCTCCCAGCTGTTCGTTCGACACAGCACATTGCAGTAGGAGATGCTGAACCGGAATACACGAACCGTCAGCGGCATGGGCCGGCGCAAGCGCAGCATTGCCCGTATTGCTTTCTGCCACCTCCGCGTTGCAGCACTGCCATACTCGCCGCTGCTCGGGAGATAGAGCATATATTGGAGCATCTAATTGTTGAGCTTGCTGTGCCATTGACACTAATCCTCTAAGCCTGGATTATTCAGGAAAGTACGCGACGAATACACGGTGTGGCGCGGTTCAAAGGGCGCGGAGGCGTACCTGGCAATACGTTGCACACCCGGCGGCAGCACACACTGTGTTTGTCGGGCCGGTATATCCACCCTCAAGATTCACTAGCCTCCATTCTGGCTCTTTTGTCAGGGCGTTTACCAATTTTTGCCTGCCGTTTTTTACGCCGCGCCGCTTTATCTTCTTCGTGTTGCCCCCCATGGGTTAATACTGCAAGACAGAGTTCCTGGCAAGAAACATCCCCTCCCGCCGCTATACGGGTCAGCAATTTCGTATACTGATCTGCAAAAAAAACAACGTCATCTTCACGATACAGTGCTTTGCGGTACTTCCATGTGCTCGCCAGTCCATCCTTCGTTTCGGTAGCAAATAAACTGATATCAAAACGTGAAATCTCACTGTCGATATCCAGCACTTCCATGCTGATGTCGGGTTGCCGGCTACCGGTCGCGCCATCATCCATATTGAAGGGAGCGTTTTGCAAAACCAGCAGTGACTGCACCAACGGGTCGGCACCTGCAGTGCGCGGCAAGTTCAAATCATCAACCAGCAAATCAAAGGGGACATCCTGATGCTGGTAGACATCCAGCAATTGCGCCTTGACCTTTGCGAGTAAGTCGCCAACCGAGATCGAGGTGCGAAAGTTAAAACGTAGCGGCACCACATTGACAAAGAAACCTACAATTGGGTCAAGCGCTGGATCGCCCCGCCCGGAAAGATCGGTGCCAAAACACAGGTCATCAACTTTGGTAAAGGCGCGCAACAACAAGTAATAGGCAGCAACCAGAATCATAAACAGTGTTGCGCCTTGCTGCAGAGCCAGGCGATTGAGATCCTTGAGCACGTCAACGGGCAGTAACACGGTGTAAGCACCACCTTCATAGCTTCTTTGCGAGGTGGCCGGCAAGCCTTTTTTTGCGAACGGTAAATTCAACTCTGTCGGCGCATCGGCGAGGTATTCTCGCCAAAACTGCAGGCGATGTTCGAGATATTCCCCTCTAAGATATTCGCGCTGCCAGCGTGCATACTCCAGGTAGTTCACGGCTAACGAGGGCAAATCGGCATTTTTACCCTGCTGCTGCGCCATATAGGATGCCGCAAGCTGTTGCAGCAACACTCCGGCCGACCAGGCATCAAAAACAATATGGTGTAAACACAATATCAACAAAACTTCTTGTTCGGAGCATATCAAGGCGCGCACTCGCAATAGGCGGCCTCCTCGTAAACTGAACGGTTGGCGCTGTAGCTGGCGGAATTGGTCAGCAATTGCCTCTTGCTGCGCCGCACCGGTCAACTCACGTAAATCAATTTGCGTGAGCTTAAAATCACCTGGAGTTTGCAGTTGTTGCTGCGGCAATCCGTCTACAGTGACGAATTTTGTGCGTAAAGCAGACTGTTGCTCGATCACGGCCCCAAATGCACGAGCGAGCTGATTCAAATCTATCGCCCCCGATAATCGCACGCCGGCGGCCATGTTATAGGCATTGCTGGCACCGCCTTGTAACTGGTCTAAAGCCCAAAGACGTTGTTGCGCATAAGACAAGGGAGCTGTATTCCCCAAGCTTTCGTCGGCCGGCTGTAATGCCGGCGGTTTGAATAGCGGGCCGGTATGGCTACCCAGCGCAGCGTTGCTTAACTTCTCACACACTTGCTCGACACTCGGCGCCTCGAAAAACTCTCGAATGCCGAAGGAAATCGACTCTTCATTTTGACAAAGCAGTTGAATGCGGACAACTAACTGCATTGCCAGCAAGGAATGCCCACCCAGCTCAAAGAAATTTGCCTTGGGAGAAAACGCCTTGAGCTTCAAAGTATCGCCAAAAGCCAGATATACGGCTCGCTGTCGTTCGCTTGCGGCACTCAACCAGGCGTCGATATCAACATCCTGATCAGCAATATCAAAACCTGGCAGAGGCAATGCTTTGCGATCAATCTTGCCGTTGGGTGTTAAGGGCAATCGGTCCAACTCAACGCCATAGGCCGGCACCATGTAATCCGGCAGGTGTTGCTGTAGTTGCGCTTTTAGCGATGGCCAGCTGGTAGCGTCATCACGCTCAGGATCCTGGACCCAGTAGGCAACCAAACGCGGGTCTGCCTGGGCTGACAGCGCACTATCGGCAAGCCACTTACCAGTACTCGTATCCATGAACTTAACGAACACACGGGCCTGACGGACATCCGGACTCGCCTGCAGCGCCGTTTCAATCTCTCCCAGCTCAATGCGAAACCCGCGAATCTTGACCTGGTGGTCGAGTCGACCCAGGCAGTAGTAATGATGATCTGCGCCTAATACGGCCAGATCGCCTGTCGCGTAAAAACGCTCGCCCCGAATAGTGCGGAAGCGCTCAGCGCTAAGGTCCGGGCGGCCAAAATAACCCATGGCAACACCTTTGCCGCCAATCCAGAGTTCACCGGCAACACCAACGGGTTGCAAGCGCCCATGGGCATTGAGCACGGATAAGGTGTTATTGGCCAGGGGGTGGCCGATGCTGGTGAGCTTTTCGGTGGTAACTGTATGGAACGAGGACCAGACTGTGGTCTCAGTAGGCCCATAGCAGTTAAGCAAGGAAGCAGGTACGGCACAATGATCAGCTTCCGACTCACCTGTACCGCCAGCCTGGCAGCTCTTATCTGCCGAAACCATTAAGGCTCGCGCCAGGCTTACAGTCAGTGCTTCACCTCCACACAAAGCAGTGAGATCAGCGCGTCGTCGCCAACCGGCATTCAACAATAATTGCCAACCGGCGGGCGTGGCCTGCAGCAGCGTAATCGGTAGCGCATGTTGGCCACATAGGCGCGCTCGCAAAAAGTCGGCGTCCAGTGTCTCATGTTGTGAAACAATCACTGTTTCCGCTCCTACCAACAATGGCAGGAACAATTCAATGATGGAGATATCGAAACACAATGAGGCAATGGCAAGCAGCCGATCCGTGGAGCTTAAGGCCAACCTGTCTTGCACACCGTGCAGCTGATCCATCATGCTCGCCTGAGTAATCGCTACGCCTTTCGGCCGCCCGGTCGAGCCCGATGTAAAAATAACGTAGGCCAGCGCTTCGCTAGTCAGCTCCAGCATAGGGCGCTGCGATGAGCAGGCCTCAACTGACGCCATAACGTCTACCTGGTCGAGTAACAGCCGCACACATTCGGTGGACACTTCACGCGCCAGCGGCTGAACCACGCTGTCAATAACAAACGCTGCTTGTACATCGTCGAGAATCATCTGCAAGCGCCGCGCTGGGTACATCGGGTCAAGCGGAACGTAGGCCGCACCAGTGGCCTGAACAGCCAGAACCGCTACCACCATGCTTGCTGTTCGTGGTAAGTGCACGGCAACCCGGTCACCGCTTTCGACCCCGTTTTGTAACAAGTAATGCGCCAGCTGATTGACCCGCTTGTTAAGCACCCGATACGTCAGCACGCGATTACCTGCGTTAGGGCCGCCGTTGTCAGTGGCTTCTCGAACCGCAACGTGATCCGGAAATCGCGCGGCGGTCTCTTGCAGGCAATCATAAAGGTGCGTAGCACCACAGAAGGTTTTTTGTGCGGCCTGATTGATCTGCCGATATACCTGCCGATCGATATCAGTCGCCAATTCGATCTCAGCCAATGTCCGTTTTCGCGACAGGCCCTCCAACAGGCAGCAGGCCGCCCGTTCCAACAGCGTTGCCATCAACTCGACCTGGGATCCATCAACCAGTGCTGCGTCGTACACCCAATGAATAGTCAACGGGTCGCCGGGGTAAATCCATAGCATCAGGGGAAGTTCTGTGCCGCCGCTGCCCGACGCAGAAATTTCTATACCCAACTCATCAATAAGCGAGGCAGGATGACCGTCTTCCCGCTCATGCGTTTCGTTCTGCCGTTCTTCTTTATTGGTAACCGTCGCTGCCGTTCTGGACAAGGGATAGTTTTCAAACACCCATAGCGACTGAAACAGGCGGTTAGCACTTGGTGTTTGGCGCTGAATATCTAACAAAGGCGCAAAACTGCGCTCTTGCAGAGCCATCGCATTTTGCTGCAAAGCAACAAAGTACTGATCAACATCCATCGCCGCTGGCACTTTTACCCGTAGTGGCACGGTATTAATGAAAGCGCCTATCATCTGCTCGGCATGACGCAGGTCGAGTGGCCGGCCTGCCAGGGTTACCCCAAAGACCACGTCGTCCTGGCGACTCAATTGAGCCATTAACCATGCCCAGCTACCCTGCAAAAAAGTATTGTGGGTCACACCTAGCGAGCGTGCAGCTTGCCGACTGCGCTTGCTCAGGTCAGTTGACCAGCGGCTGATGAACTGGCCTCTTTGGGCATCGCTTCGTTCTGCGGTCCGCCCGCAATCGCCCTGCGCGTCAAGCCGGTTTAGCGGCGATCTTAAGGGCAGACTGTTAGGCTGTTCGAAACCGTCAAGGTAGCGCTTCCAATCGTTGAGCGCGCTGTGTAAGTCCTGCTTTTGCAGCCAGGCAATATAGTCACGGTAGTCGCCGCGCTCCAGCCCGGTACCAGGCAAGGCCATAAGCCGAGGCGCGGCGACTGCTGTCCCTTTTTCACTTCTCGCCGTCAGCATCTGGCCATACAGGCTCATCATCTCATCGAAGCAATGACCAATACTCCAGCCGTCGATCACTGCATGGTGAAAGGTCCATAACAGCTTCTGGCTCGCTGATCGCTGTATTAAGGTCAACGACATCAGTGGCCCATGTTGCAAATCAAAACCACGCTCAAGCTGCTCGCTCATCAGTTGCTGTAGCGCGGCGTCTGCGGCCTCATCACTGTAGTGCCGCCAATCCAGCACATCCAGAGTAGCATTGACTTTTGCATCAACCACCATATGGGGAACACTCGCAAAGGCATCCTCATCGTTTGACAAAAAATCCGTGGCGAAATAGAAACGACTACGGAAAACGCTGTGCCGCGCCGCCAGAATTTCGAGTACTGATTGCAACAGTTCCGCATCAACGGCATCGCGCATGGCGCACGCAATCTGATTGATGTAAAGCCCCTTGTCGGGCGCCATCAGGTTATGAAACAACATGCCTTGCTGCGCTGGCGACGCCGGATAGGCATCGGCGATCTCCGGGTCATCGCGCCAGCGCTGAAGGGTAGCGGCAGATACCTTGGCAATTTCAAAGGGCGCGATCTCAGGCTCTTCAATTGTTGCGTTGTCAGCCGACGGTAAATCCGCACCGTCCTCCGCAAGCCACTTGGCGGCTAACGCGGCAATTGTGGGCTCGGCAAAAAACTTTTTCGGCGAAAGCTTAAAACCCTGCTGGCGCAGCCTGGCAATCACTCCAAGGGCTAATATTGAATCACCACCGCTGGCAATAAAGTCTGCTGTGCGAATGAAACTCTTTGCCTCTTGTTCCAACACTTCCGACCAGACATCCACTACCCTGGCCTCGTAAGGCTTTTGCGGAAAATCCGCCTGCGCCAATATGTTTTCGATGCTGCGAGCGGCAAACAACTGTTTGGGCGAAAACCAGATATCCAGTTTCCGCGCCCGCGCGATCATTTGTAAGCCCAAAATTGAATCGCCACCCAGGTCAACAAAGTCCTGGTTAACGCCAATATCCTCGAGCCGCCTGGCAAGTAACTCAGCCCAAATAGCGCACAACCCGCTTTCTAATATGTCGCGCGGTGAAACCACCCTCCTCACTAAAGCATCGTTACACTCGCTTCCATCAACACCTGACTCGCTTGCTGTTAATGCCTCTTTTAATGCAGCGCGATCCGTCTTGCCATTTTGATTGAGAGGCAAGTGACCGTAACAAAGCCAGACGCTCGGCTGCATATAGCCTGGCAGCAGGCTCGTTAACGATACTTTAAGTCGTTCGAGGTCGATGTGGCTCAATTGTTCACCCGCAACAGCAGCCGCTATTTGATCCTGCCGCGCTGACTCTGACTCGGCGCCGCGGAGAAAGGTAACAAAACACTGCTCAACGCCGTCAAGTGCGAGCAATGTATGCTCGATATCGCGCAACTCGACACGGAAACCACGGATTTTTATTTGCTCATCGAGACGCCTCAAGAACAATATATTTCCGTCGGCCAGTTGCTTGACCTGATCACCCGTTCGGTAATAGCGCACACCACCTCTGGTGATAAAACTCTGCGCAGTTTTTTCGTTGTCCTGCCAGTAACCTTCAGCAAGCGAGGGCCCCGTAATCCACAGTTCGCCAGCCAAACCGGGGGCAACGCCATGCCCCCTGCAATCACAGATACGGAAATGACAATGGGATAAGGGCTTACCGATGGGCACGTCGCGCCATGGGTAGGCCGAATCCGGAATGGCAGCATCCACCTCAAAGCTGCTAACACCAACACTGGTTTCGGTTGGGCCATAGTGATTGATAATCCGCAACTGTGGTGCGCGCTGACGAATCGTATTCACCAGCGACACTGGCAACGGTTCGCCACCGAGTACCAGGCAGTGCCGTGGCAAAACAGCATCGCCTTCGGTCACCTTCAACAGCGCATCTAAATGCGTAGGCACCAACTTTAAGCAATCAACGGGGCTATTTTGCAAGCACTCAACCAGTTGCGCCGCATCGGTGCTCACGTCGGCAGCAAACAATTGCAGACAGCGCCCGGATAACAAGGCGCCAAACACCGCTGTGTAGGCAAGATCAGCCGCCACAGAGGCCATGCTGGCTAAACTGGCATCCGGCGCCAGATCTAACACGCCCTCGATGCCACGCGCATAGGCAAGTATCGCGCGATGACTGACAACAACGCCCTTGGGCTGACCCGTAGAACCTGATGTGAAAATAATATAAGCGAGCTGGTCAGCGGATACCGCTGGTAAAGCAGCGGCCCTCACGGGCTTGAAAGGCACCACATTAGCATCAATTTGTGGCGGCGAAACGTCAGCCAGACTAACGCGATCACAGCCGTCATACTGCCCGTCGCCATCAGCTTTCTTATCATTACCGTCATGCTCGTCAACTACCAGCAGTCGCGCCTGACAGCTCCGAAGAATATGGCCAAGCCGGGTTTTCGGTTCGGTCGGCTCCAGTGGCACATACGCACACCCGATAGCGAGCAGCGCCAGACTGTGAATGACTTGCTGGCGATGGCGAACCATTTGTAAAGCGATAATGTCGTGGGGACGACAGTTTTTAGCCTTATACCACTGCGCCACCTCGACCACTTGCGCGAGCAAAGCCGCGTAGTCAAGCTCTCCACAATTATCACGTATCGCTATCGCTGAAGGATTGACAAGGGTAAGCACCTCAAGGCGATCAATGACCGACCCACTATTGGTATCGACACTTGCGTAGTTGCCATCGACCTGAGCACGTGAGTGCTTGCCATACACTAACTCCAACTGCAATCCTCCTATCGCGGAAGTGCGGTTGGTTTTACCGGTATCCAGCAGGCGTTCAATCCATGCGACAAATGTAGCTTCAATACCAGCAACGCTGGCATCATCGATACACTCGCGCCGATACTCCAACTGACAATGACATTGGCGCAGGTGCCTTGCTTCAAACACCCTCAAGCACAAGTCAAAATGCAGTTCCGGACCCGCCTCGCTGTTGTCAAAAGGATCCAGCATGCGCATATCGAGATCATCTGCGCTAATGCTCGGAGCGGCCAGCTGGCTGTTATCGAGTAATACAAAAAACACTCGGCTCAAACTGCTAAAGCTACGACCTTCGGCTACTAGTGTGTCTTGCAGCAAAGTATCCAGCAACACATCCTGATTGGCTACAACACCGCCCACCATGTCCCGTTGCTGGCGTAACCACTGGTCAAGCTCAAGCGCGGTGTCAACGTTCACTGGCAGCAGCAACGTATTAACAAAAAAGCCAAGGCTCTTTTCCAGTTCGGAACGAGGACGATTAGCTACCGACGTACCCACCATAAAACTCGATCTTTGGGTCACCTGATGCAAGGTCAAGGCAAATGCACTCATCAACAGCGTGTACATACTTACACGCAGGCGCTTGGCCAGGCTCACCAGCGAGTCATAGTGGTGCTGCTCCAGAACAAAGGAACGACGCACACATGCACGACGGCTCAAAGCGCCACGATCGCGCAATGCCGCACCATCATTAGGCAGTTGCAGGGGTATAAACAAGGAGTCATCAAGCGCCCGCGCCTGCACCTCACACGAATCGATGAGGCTGCGCCAGAATTCACACTGGCGACGATAGAAAGCGCTTTTGTGCAAGTCACGTTGCCACAGGCAGTAGTCGATATAGTTAAGCCCCGGCTCAGCCAGCGCTATTTGCTTGTCGCCAGCCGATTGCAACGACCAATACAGAGCAACCAGCTCTTGCGTAAGCAACACAAAGGAATGGTTATCAAAAACGATGTGATGAACCACCATCGATAGAACGAAACGCTGTTCACCAATCTTGTAAAGCTTGATGCGAAACGGTGCTGAACCAGACAGATCAAAGGGTTGCTGAATATCAGTCAACAAATGTCGATTGATATCAGCCTCATCGGCTACGGTCACCTGCGCAAGGGTGAAGGGCTCGGCATCAACCATGGTTTGCAGCACCTGAGCACCTGCATCGCTGTCTTCGGCAACCGCATCCACTATGGCGTCGATTCGATCAGTAAATCGCGAGCGCAAAACAGCATGTTTGCTCAACACCTGATTGAACGCTTGCTCAAGAACTGAAATATCAAGCCCGCCGCTAAATTCGATGGCATAGCTAAGGTGGTAGGAGCTTGCCGATTGCTCCACCTGGCAGGCCAGCCAGAGTGCTTGCTGCGCTGGCGAGAGTGGATACCAGCGCCCGGCTTCACTGCGCGCAACCATCGGTAACTGGTCAAAGCTGATGTTTTTTGCTACCAGCTTATCCAGAAATACCGATTTCTTATCGTCTGCCAGAGCGGCAAAGCGCTCAGCCAAGGCCAGCAATTTATCCTGTTTTTGATACATGTATATCGTCTTCGTTTTTACTTTCGTGAACCATTCATAGAATTTCGCCTGCCATGAGCAAACTCACACTTCTTCCAATTCATCAAGGAAGGCACCCAACTCATCAACAACATCGTCACTCAGGGCCGAATTTTTCAGGTCGATTTCAGCGGCCATCGCCGCCAGAACCTGATGCTTAAACAAGTCCGCCAGACTTAAACTGGCGCCAAAATGGTGATGTATTTGGCTGCGTAGTTGCACCATCAACAGAGAATGCCCCCCGAGGTCAAAGAACCCTTCATCACGGCCAACCTGGTCGGCGGCCAGTAGCGTCCGCCATATTTCTGCCAGCCGTTGCTCAGTCGGCGATTCTGGCGCAATAAATTTTCGGCGCATAACGCTGGCGCCCAACGGCGGCAATGCGGCGCGATTCACTTTACCGTTCGGTGTCAATGGCAGAGCCGGTAATTGAACATACGCCGTAGGCACCATATAAGCGGGCAGCTTTTCATATAAGGCGTCGCTAAATTGCGCCCCGTCCAGAGGCGTTGGATCCAGCCCATCGTCTTCCTTAAAAACATTAGCGCCAACAACTCTCGAGTCGGCTATGTCCTGCGCGGCATTATCCATAACGAGGTAAGCTGCCAGACCAGCCCCCTCGGTAACAACGACGGCCGCATCGACAATCCCGGGTTGCGCCAACAGCCGAGCTTCAATCTCACCCAGCTCAACCCGGAAGCCTCGAACTTTGACTTGATCATCCTCGCGGCCAACGAAATGTAAAACACCGGTGTGATCCCAGCGGACAATATCGCCGGTCAGGTACCATCGTCTTTCATCCACATCGGTGCCGGTTCCGCTGAAAGTGTCGGCCGGTAACTGGACAAAGCGCTCCGCAGTAAGATCATCACGCCCCAAATAGCCCTCAACCACGCCGGCACCAGCAATAAATAGCCGACCTGCAACGCCGATGGGCACCGGTCGATTGCGCTCATCCAATACAAGCATTTGTGTATTGGCTATGGGCCGACCAATGGCAATGCTGCCACGCATGCAGTCGCCTGGAGTTACTTCGAACGCGCTAGACCAAACCGTCGTTTCGGTAGGACCGTACATATTCACCAACCGAAGGCGGTTAAAGCTCGTGAGTGTGCGCGCCAATTCTGCGGGCAACGCTTCACCGCCGCACAAGGCCAACATGTTTCCGGTTGGCTGCCAGCCTTCAAGCAATAGCAGCTTCCAGGTTGCCGGTGTGGCCTGCATTGCATCAATTTCATGCTTCGCTAACAAACCTCCTAAACGCTGACCGTCAAGCACATCGGTATCCGACGCGACCACTACCTGGGCGCCACAAATAAGCGGTAAAAAAAGTTCCAGCACTGAAATGTCAAAAGATAAGGAGGTGACCGCCAGCAATTTTTTTGAACTGTCCAGGCCTGTCAACGACTGCATTGCCAGCAAAAAGTTACTGACGCAATTGTGGGGAACCTTGACGCCTTTTGGCCTGCCCGTCGAGCCGGACGTAAATATCACGTAGGCCAGGGGATTTTCTGCCGCCTCGACCGCCGGTACTGACGTCCCATTCATACTGTCGGCATCCAAGTCATCCAGGAAGACGATCTCTGGTATAACAATGCCCTCATCTGTAGCAGAATTTTCGACGTGGGCTTGCACCACATCAGGGATAACGGATTCCAGCTTATCCCATTGTTGTTGACTGCCCCGATTGCTGATAACCAAAGGAAGTTGACATTGCGCGACCATATCCGCAAGACGTTCGATGGGATAGGCCGGATCCAGCGGTACATAGGCGCAGCCCAAACGCCACAAAGCCACACAACTGATCACTCTCTCCACACTACGGGGCAGTGCTACGCCGACCAGGCTACCCGGCACAAGCTGTTCCCGCAGCAGAGCAACCAGGGATTGCACTTTGTTGTCCACCGCTGCATAACTAAGCACATGGTTACTTGCTCCACTCAAACAGGAAAAACCTGCTAGCGCGGCTGCGGTGGGTTGCTCCGCGACGCAACGCCGAAAAAGGCAATCAAAAGATGGCAGGCCGCGCGTCACATCGGTGCTATCGATACTACCAGCACTATCGGCGTCCAAAAAGGCTGTTGCCGTCTGATTCCAGAGCCCATTAACAAGCAGGGCTTTCTTTTCCTCAGGTAACAGCCAGTCCAACTGTTGCATGGGTTGCGCTGGCGTCGCCATGCATTGTTTCAAAACTTGCTTAAAACACGCTACCCAACGTTCAATGGTTTCGCGTCTAAAAAGATCCGTATTGTATTCCCAATAACCCGCGATGATGTTTGCACCACTGAATGCTTCGACTTTTTCCGACAGACAAAGGGTCACATCGCATTTCGCTCCCGGTACCGGTGTTGATTCAACTGCAAAATTCAACTCGGGCAGGGCAATACTGACGTCCGGCGTATTTTGCAAAATCAGCATGGCCTGAAAAACAGGGGTTCGGCTGGCGTCTCGGGCTACCTTCAGTTTGTCCACCAGCTGCTCGAATGGCACATCCTCGTTAGCATAAGCGTCGAGGGCAACCTCCTTACCGTGTTGCACAAGAGCATCAAAGCTGAGCGTGGGGTCGACCTGCAGTCGCATTGCCAGCGTATTGATAAAAAGACCGATCATTTTTTCAGTGTCTGGATGGATACGACCGGCTACAGCAGTCCCGATGACAACATCCTGTTGGCCGCCAAAACGCCCAAGCAAACTACCGTATGCTGCTAACAGCAACATATACAGCGATACGTTCCGCTCTCGACCATACTGTTTCAGCGCTGCAGTAATGTCAGCATCAAGCAGCACCGGTACGCTGTCGCCACGGTAACGATAGACAGGTGGCCGTGGAAGATCAGTCGGTAATTCTAGTGCCGGCAATCGCGCCAGATTGCCGCGCCAGTAAGCCAGCTGCCGCCGCAGAGTCTCACCCTGCAGATACTCCCTCTGCCAATAAGCAAAATCTCCATACTGATAATCCAGCGCGGGCAACGCATGTTCCTGCCCAAGCGCATAGGCGCTGTACGCCGCTACGACTTCCCGCATAAACAGGCCAACTGACCAGCCATCCGCGACGATATGATGTACTGTTACCGCCAGCCGATAGTCGTCATTCGAGTATGGAATCAATAGCGCGCGTACCAGTGGAGGCGAGCTAAGGTCAAACGGCATGTCCATCCACGCTTTGAGCGCAGCAGCATCCAGTTGCTGGCGCAAAGTCGCATCGAGAATTTCAATCCGCCATTCAGCGCATGGCGTCACTTGTTGGCGTGGCTGCCCATCAACTTCAATAATGCCGCAACGGAGAATATGGTGGCGCTGGACAAGTGCCTGAAAAGCCCGCTGCAAACAGTCGATAGACAGCGCGCCCTGAATCCGAAACACATGGTTTATGTGATAAAAATGACTGAAACCTAGCAATTGATCCAACAACCAAAGCCGTTCCTGAGCAAAGGACAGCACATGGGGCTGAGTATCGTCGATTGAATTCAGCGCTGGCAAGAAAGTGGGGGAGGCATTCTCATGCATACCTTGAATTTGATCGGCCTGCTCGGCAATGGTGCGGCAACGAAATAGCCGGTCGATTTCGAACTGCGCTGTCCAGCGACTACGAATGACTGACAACACCCGCATAAACATTAGCGAATGAGCTCCCAGAGAAAACACATTGTCTGTTCTCAACAGGGTGTTTACGCCCAGCAGGTCACGCCAGAGGACGATAAGCTCAGCTTCGATTTCTGTCGGCGCTCGCTCTGGAAACTTTGTCGCCGCACTTTTCTGCCTCACTACCTCGTGTTGGTCAAACTTCGCCTTGAACAAGCTTGCTAACGCCTTACGATCGAGTTTGCCGGTAGCCGCCAATGGCCACTGCGCGACATCGACAAAAAACCCCGGGATCGCATAGCTCGGCAACTGGCGACCCAAATGCGCTTTCAGCAACTGCTCGTCAGCTACCAGGTCTGCGTTTCGGTATTTTATGAAGGCAACCAACTGATCAACCTTGGCGGCGTGACAAAGCAACACCACCGACGAGGCAATATCATCACTTTCATTCAATACCGCTTCAATTTCTCCACACTCCAGGCGCTGACCGCGCAGCTTGATCTGGTTATCAATGCGCCCCAGAAATTCCAGGCTGCCATCGCTGCGCCAGCGAACCAAATCACCCGTCTTGTACAGAACGGGAGACAGCCTTTGTGTCGAGTTCTGGTCGAGTTCATTAGCGATAAAGCGCTCTTTTGTCAGCTCTTCCCTTGCCCAGTAGCCACGGGCCACCGCTAACCCACCGATATGCAGTTCACCCATGGCACCGATTGATTGCTGCTGCCCCTGCCGGTTCAATACAAACAGTTGCACATTGCTAATCGGCCGACCAATAGGCACTCTCGGCAAGGTACTGTCGTGCCGGCATTCCCAAAAGCTGACATCGACCGCCGCTTCTGTTGGACCATACAGGTTGTGAAGTCGGGCGGGAACACGGGCAAGACATTCGTTGGCGACTGCCACGGGCAGCGTCTCACCACTACAGAATATATGGCGCAGGGAATGACAATGATCGAACCGCGCGCAAGCCAACATCAGTTGTAACATCGAGGGCACAAAGTGGATGATGCTCACCCGCTCTGCCTGAACTGTGTGCGCCAGATAATCGCTGTCCTTATGGCCCTGTGGTTTGGCCAGATGCAATCTGGCGCCCATCATTAATGGCCAGAAAAACTCCCACACCGAGACGTCAAAACTAAAGACGGTTTTTTGTAGCACCACGTCGCTACTATCAAGCGGGTAGACGTCCTGCATCCACAGTATGCGATTGAGCACAGCATCATGCTGATTCATGACTCCTTTTGGTTTGCCGGTCGAACCTGACGTATAAATGACATAAGCAAGCTGGCTGGCCGATGCGGGTAGTGCAGGATTCTCCTTGGACAAATGCGCGAGGCCAGGAGAGTCTTCGAAGAAAAAGCGCTGCCCTTCCCAGTTTTTGAACAAGCCGCTGTGCTTTTTCTCGGTAAGCAATACCGTAGCCTGCGAGTCCTTCAGCATATAGTTCAGGCGTGCCGCCGGAAAATCCGTATCCAACGGCACGTAAGCCGCATTCACTTTCAGTATGGCAAGCAAACTAACAACCATATTCAATTGGCGCTCACAGCAAATGCCTATCAACTGCTCATCCAGAACACCTTGCGCCAGGAGCCATGCGGCCAGCTGGTTGGCCCGGACGTTAAGTTCAGTATAAGTGAGACTTGCCCGCTCTTTGTCCATACCATCGCAACTGACAGCGATGGCGTCCGGCGTTATTTCACACTGTGTTTCGATGACCTGATGCAGGCAAACATTATGCCCAGGCGAAGCATCCACCAGCCACTTATCCGCTAGCGACTTGCCAGTCATATTCCAGTCCGCAATCAATTGCTGCGACGTTGCTGTGATGCAGCTGATCTCACCGACACGCTGCAAGCCCTCGGACGCAGCACTACTCCGGTCTTTGTCAAACGCCAGCGCGGTAACGAGCTGTTCGAGGACAAACTGAAACTGGGATCGCAACTGTTCAACAAAGGGGGCGGGAAACTTGTTCCCATCAGCACGGAAGTCGATATGAAATACTTCGTCGCCGGTTACCACAACAGATAACGGGTAGTGATTCTGTTCCTCAAACGAGATGCCTTCCAATTGAATGGGCAAACCATCTGCCGCGATGCGGTCACCCATAGGATAGTTTTCAAATACAAATAAGGTATCAAAAGGCTCGCCGCCAATTAGCTGACTGGTAGCAGGGCTGGACGGCGAATCGGTGCTTGCATGCCAGTTCTGCGCCAGAATAGACGGCAGCGATACCGCCTGATAGGCCTGCGACTCCACCAGTTGCGCCTGCATTTGCTGTAACCAGTCCTGCAAGATCAGGCGCTGATCAACGTCCACCACATACGGCAAGGTATTGATAAACAGGCCTACCCTGCTTTCCATATTGGCCAGACGGGCATCACGACCGGAAACAGTCACCCCAAAACAAACGGCAGACTGATCAAGGTAGCGGCTTAGAATTATCGCCCAGGCACTTTGCATCAACACATTGGGCGTCAGTCGATTGTCGCGGCAAACTTTGCTCAGCGTAGACGATAATTGTTCACCCAGATCGAGGCCGTGGCGTTGATAGCCGACACCTGCTTCACCAACAAGCCTCTCATCGGGCTTGAATGCGCTCCCGGAGTCAGAGAGCAGTGAACTCACTTCTAACACCGCGAGACGTGCATGCCAATAACGCAGTGCGCTGGCGTGGTCGCCAGCAGCCAGCATAGTCACATAATCGCTATAACGGTCAATCGCAGGCGCTGCTATGCTCCCGCTTTGGGTGACCAGATCCGGCCGTGTTAACTCAAAATAGCTGCTAAACACTTCTGCCAGAATAATCGGCATGGACCAACCATCAAAGATGAGATGATGACTGGTCCAGACCATAGTCCAACGCGGTGTGTCGGCCGCCGCCGCACCGGATGCTGCCCGCCTCAATACAGCTACTCGCAGCAACGGCGCTTGCTCCAGAGCAAAGCCCTTCTGTCTATCGCGACGCAAATAATCCTCAACGGCAGCATCGTCAAGCACCGTACCCGGATAGCGGAAATCTATACGCGCGCCCCGGTGAACCCGCTGTACTGGCTGCCCGGGCAGCAGCAGGAAGGAAGAACGTAACACTGTGTGCCTGTCAACTACCCGTTGCCAACTCGCCTGCAAAGCGTCGACATCCAGCTTGCCAAGCAAATCACAACGCAACTGTTCTATATAAAGGGCGTTTTGATTATTCTTTGTCTTGGAATCACGCTCTTCGCTAGCATGATGACTGCGCAGATGATGGAAAAGCAAACCTTCCTGCAGCGGGGTGAGTCCATAGATCTCTTCAAAATCAACCTTACTCAGGGCCGGCAGCCGCAAGTCCGCCTGGTTCAACGATAGGCCTGCTATATCAGATGGACTGAAGCAAGGCACTTCAGTGGTGCAAACAGCAATCACCTGTTCCAGGCGACGGATTGTATCCGTCATTAGTAGTTGTAAGGTTTCAGCAGGCAAGGTTTTGCCACCAAAGGTCACCGTAAACCGTAGCTCGTTATTAATAACAGCCGCATTAATCTCTATATCGAATGGCATGGGGTTGGCTGCGTCACTGGCGGCCCCACTGGTATCATCGGTCGCCTGAAACCAATTGGCTGCCTGGAGTGCATTGTCTAGCTGACCCAGGTAATTGAATACCATCGCTGGCGGCGCTTCGGCGTCAGGCTCGTGGCGATAACTATCACGCAGACTTTCCTTGGTCTCCAGAATCTGCTCGGCAACCGAGGAATGGCCGGCAGAAAGGAGGACAGGGTAGAAGCGCGTAAACCAGCCGACAGTACGGCTCACATCCAGGCCGGCTCGCGCAGAAGAACCCTGACAGATTTCCAACCAGTCTCTGCCATGACTCTCGATGACACAGTAAAAATCCGAATACCCGCTATGATCGAAAAAACTCATGGCCAGGGCTGTCAACAACAAATCCTGTATTTCCGTATTAAAGGTATGGTGGCATTCACTGAGCAACTGCTTTGTCTCAGCGGCCGGCAAAACAAACTGCAGCCGTTGCCGCCCACCGTAAGCCTTGGGCTGCACAGGCGCCAACAGCAGCGCTTGCCGGTCGACGGCATTGATGGCAAGTACAGGCGCCGATGGCTCTTCAACAAGCGCTTGGCCCCACTGCCGCAAGGAGGCCGTTTTTTCACCCAATGGCGAATGACTGGCCAGCTCGGAAACGCTCGCACCCGATAGCAAGCCCGGATCGTCACTACAGATATCCAGCAGCCGGTGAAAGTCCTCAAGCAAAATTCGCCAGGAAACGCCATCAATCACTAAATGATGCCCGACCAGCAACAAACGTTTGCTGTCATTTTGAGCCATCGCTATCAAGGCAACACCGAACACCCTGCCCCGTGCTATGTCGAGACCGGCTTGCACGTCGTTGACGAACGGCTCCAGCTCTGACTCATCGGCAAGCACTTTTTCACGACAAATTGCGCCAAGATCGAGCGTATCCAACGCCTGATATTCTGCCTGCCAGTCTTCTGGGCCACCTGTAAAGGCACTACGCAAGGCATCGTGTTGCACCATCAAGGCTCGTACGGCCGCCTTGAGAATGTCGAACTTCAAACGTTGGTCACAGTTTAGCAATAGCGCCTGGTTATAGTGGTCAAGGTTGTGCCAGGGTTGTTGAAAAAACCAGTTTTGTGCCAGCGAAAACGCATACCCGCCCAGTAAGCCACCCTGCTCACTGCGTTGAATATGCTGTTCAATGATATTTTGATCGATAGCCCAAGCCAGCTCGGCTATCGTTTGGAACTCAAAAATATGTTTGGGTTTTATAACAAAACCCGCTCTCTTTGCCCGGCTGACAATCTGTAAACTAATGATGGAGTCGCCACCCAGGGCAAAAAAATTGTCGCGCGGGCCCAAGCCTTCAACATTTAACACACTTTGCCAGACCTCTATAAGCCGCTCTTCCG
>CAZJDL010000044.1:0-28632 GCA_964544755.1 uncultured Pseudomonadales bacterium
TGGTTTCAAAATCCAGTGCAGTACCCGCTTTGATATGCAGCTCGTTACCACCGACAATCTCGAACAGTGCGGCATCGGCACCCGACAACGACAAGGTATTGATGCCGAGTGCATCGTCGGCGATAACGATATCGGCGACTTTTACACTGCCGGTCGTGTCGGTGTCTTCGGCCAGAGAGGTCTCAGTATTGACTAGGCTAACTACCGGCGCATCGTTGATGCTGGATACCGTGATCAACGCTGATTCCGTTTGCGAGCTGAAAGCAGAGGAGCCGCCCACCGGCGATACATTGACTTTAGCGCCAGCACTCCCGCTGGTTTGGTCCCAAGCCCGGAAGCCGACGTCCGCATTCGTTCCTGTCGTGCCGTTTGGTACCAGCCTCAAACGGTCGATATCCCGCAGCAGCAGCGCAGACGAACCTGAGACTGTGTTAACCGTATTCCAGTTGAAGCCGTCATCAAGCGAATATTCCCAAGTGCCATTGCCATTGTTGGCGCTGATGACAGCGATGCCTTCTTGCGCCACAGAATCCGCATCGGTAATTAGGTCGCCACCGGCGCTGGCAATAATTTCAGCGACAGAATTGCCGTTATTATTCGTTTCATCCTCGGTGATTGATGTGAAAGACAAGGAGCCACTCGCTATCACCGGCGCGTCATTAACCGCGTCAATGTCGATGCTGGTGTAGCCAATAGCGGTGAGAGTTGCGCCGTTACCCTGGCCGCCAGAGTTACCGTCGCTAAATGTCCACTGTATTTGCACACTTGCGGGCGGCGCGTTGGAACTGTTGAAGTACGAGGTGGTTTGAATGACATCATTTACCTGGGCCGCCGTTGCGCCCGCTTCAAACGTCATTGCCAGCTCACCATCACCCGCATGAACATACGTTCCGACCCGAACCGAACTTACATAGATAACACCGGCGGTGGCGGTTACATGGCCGCTGGGGTTGAATTGATCCTGCGAGTTGGCACCACCCGTGCGCGCCAGAGTTAACGTGGCACCGCCAAAGTCATCGATACTGGTCAGTTCCGCATCGAAGATTGTCGCATCGGCATCCAGCACCACATACGGCCCGTCTTCAATGAACGTGGGGTCGCCATCCAGATTTGTGAACACTGGCGTATCATTGGCCGCCGTGATGTCCACATTGACAGCACCGAGGCTTACGTCACCCCCTCCGCCGCTACCGTTGTTGCCGTTATCGTTGATCACTACTTGAATGGTATCGGCGTTATCACCGCTGGTGTTCGCCGTGCCGTGCAAATACTGCAGGTTCGCCGCAGTGTTCAGGTAGTTATTCAGATCCGTTAGCGCCCCGGTCAGCGTCAAGGCCGTGCTGGTGCCACCGAACGTGATGCCAGCGCCAGTAGCCGCGGAGAGATTGCCGCCGCTGCTGGTGGTCAAGGTCAGCGTCAGAGAGCCGCCCCCGGCATCCACGTCACTCAGGTCGATGGCGGAGAAATCCACGTCGCTCAAGACATCTTCGGTTACCTGGATATCCGTGGGAAGACTGCCGCTATTCAATGGATCGTCATTGACCGCCGTTACCGTGATCAACGCCGATTCGGTGTTCGAGCTAAACGCCGACACACCACCGACCGGCGACGCGTTGACTTTGGTGCCTTCTGTGCCACTGGTTTGATCCCAGGCACGGAAGCCGATATTCGCGCTTTCACCATTGTCACCATCGGGCACATAGCGCAGCTTGTCGGCATCACGCAGCAGTAGTGCCGAAGAGTTTGACACGCTGCCAACGGCAGCCCAGGTTGTAGTACCGTCTAGCTGGAATTCCCAGGTTCCAGCCCCCTCGTTGTTAATGATGATGGCAATGCCTTCCTGCGCGCCGGTATCCGCATCGGTAATTCTATCGCCGCCAGCACTGGCAATAATCTCGGCAACGGTATTGCCGTTGTTGTTGGTATCGTCTTCTGTGATCGTGGTGAAAGACATTGAGCCGCTGCCGTCCAAAACCGGCGCGTCGTTGGTCGGCTTGACGGTGATCGTTACGGTCGCGATTTCGGATTGATCCGTTCCGTCGTCAGCGCGATAAGTGAACGTGTCAACGCCGTTGAAGTCGGTCGCGCCGGTGTAGTTGAACGACCCGTCCGTATTCAGCGTGAAAGAAGCTGCGTTAGCCGGCCCAGTGACCAACACGGCGGTCAGCGCACTACCCTCAACATCGGTGTCGTTTTGCAGCACGCCGTTGGCTGCGGAAACAAGCAACGTGGCGTCTTCATCAACGTCGTAAACCGGCGCAAAATTCACCAGTGCTGCAACCTCGCTGACTGACAACTCGCGCTCAAGAATCGCAACTTCATCAATCCGGCCGTCGAAGTAGCGGGTGCCGTCTGGGTTGCCGCCAATCCAGGTGGATCGAGTCGGGTCTTGATCGACCGCGCCGCCAACGCTGTGAGTCGCTTGCCCCACGACAACGCCGTCGAGGTACAAAGTCATCAATCCGGTTGTCTCGTCATAGCTTGCCGCCACATGCTGCCAGGCACCCAACTGCAAAGCACCACTGCTCGCGATCAGCGTGTCCGTCGTACCGCCGGCGGAGATTCGCATGCGCAGAAGAAAGTCGCCTCCAGTACCGTAAGTGCTTAGCATCCAGGAGTGTGCTGCCACCGCGGCTCCGTTAGCCTGACTAACGATCCGGGCTTCGGCATCTGCAAAAGAATCGGGGTTAATCCAGGCCGACATCGTGATACCGGTTCCGTCAACCGCCAAATGCCCCAGGTCGACGTGGTTGCTAACGCCGTTGAAATCTGTGGCAGAGTCGCCATCAGGCGTTGCGCCTGCTGCACCCAGGGTCACGCCGTTATACACGCCATCGTTACCGCCAGCGGAATCAACCACCGTAGAGCCAACCAATTCACCCAGCCGCCAATAGCCGATCGTGTCTGCATCGCTGACCAGGTCGAGCGCAGGATCATCCAGGGCGATCGGGGCGTCGTTGACCGGGTTCACCGTTACGGTGAAGGTGGTCTCTACGAATAAGCCGCTGGTATCCGTCGCCCGGATAGTAATACCCGCCACGCCATGCTGATTTGCGGCGTAATCCAGCGTCAGTACGCCCGCGCCACTAATGCTGGCCGAGTCAAACATCCCTGTATTTGTGTTGTTGCTAATCGTATAGGTCAAAGCCGAGTCAGCATCCTCGTTATCGGCGAATACGGTGTACAGGTTGATCGTGGTAGACGCCGCGTCTTCGTCGACCGAGAAATTGGCAATGCCGCTGGTCGTGGGCGGGGTGTTAGTGACGACTGCGTTTGTTGCGAATTCGGAGGTTGACCCATAGGCCAGCGCGTCATTGACTCCCACTTGCAGCGGGTCTTCGACCACTGTTGCCGTTGCTGTTACAAGGTCACCGACAGTCAGTGAAACTGTTAGCGTCTCATTGGTGAACGTCGCTTCGCCGTTAGCATCGGTTGTGACTGTGATCGCCCCCAGGTAATCTCGCCCTTCGCCGTTGGTAGCATCTTGCGTTCCGGCCGGGATGCTAAAAAACTCGATCCGGTAGTCCGAACTCGGTGTTGTTTGAATCGCCCCGGAGAGCGTCAAGGTTGTTCCGAAAAATGTCGCGGATGTGATGACGGGGAAATTCTGCAAATCGTTGGGGCCGGAATCCGCATCGTGTTGCGGTGCCGGTGGCGTTGCGCTGATATCGTTAGCCGTGACACCGCTGGCAGGATCGCCGGCAACAACAAAATCAATTCCCAGGTTTGTGTTGGAGTGGATCGAGTTGCCGAGAATCGAATTTCCGCTACCAGCGTCGCTCTCCAGCCGTAGGCCAACAGTGTTGTGCGCGATCTGGTTAGCGCCTGCCGCCGTGGTGCCACCGATTGTGTTGCTGGTCGCGCCGGCCACCAGCGAAACCCCGACAGTTTGCGTGCCAAGAGCAGCGGTGCCGGTGGCGTCGAGTCCAATATAGTTGCCCACAATGGTATTCGACATTGTGGTAGAGCCGCTGTTGCCGTTAATTAAAATTCCGACTCTAGCGTTGCCCGAGATGATGTTCCCTTCACCGGTTCCAGTACCGCCAATTTCAGTACCCTGCACGCCATTGTAGATAACCACACCATCACGGGTATTGGCGATCGTACTGCTAGCATCGAAATTCGTGCCGATATAGTTGCCGTAAACCTTGTTGTCGTCGGTTCCCGCACCCGTAATTTCTATACCATCGGTGTTGGTTCCGGCGTTGCCGTTGCCAGAGAGCACATTACCTTCGCCGGCCGTACGATCACCACCAACAGTATTGTTGTTGGCGCCGCCGCCTATGACAATACCGTCACCTGCATTGCCTAGTGCCGTATCGCCAGTAATATCGACGCCGATATAGTTGCCCTGGATAACATTTGCCGTGGTGTTTGCCCCCCACAGAATGATGCCATTGGAGCTATTGCCCGAGATCACATTGCGATCCGCGGCGGCTGATCCGCCAATGATGTTGCTAGCCGAGTTGTAAATTTCTAACCCCCGGCCCGAATTACCAGTCGCCGCAAGCCCGGTTTCGTCGAGGCCGATCCAGTTGCCTGCGATGGTATTGCCATCGCTATTGGCACTAATCAGGATACCTTCGTCGAAACCGTTAATGATCAAGCCGCGGAGGGTGCTGCCGCTGGCGTCTGACAATAGCGTTAAGCCGTCGAATGTGGTGGCGCCACCCGGCCCTTGCAATTCAATAACAGGATTCGCAATGAAATTCGGGTCAGTCGTACCATCAATGGTAATGGTATCGGTTATATTGGGCAGCGAGCTGCTTATCGAGATAGTATGCGGCCCGCTACCGGCGATATTGAAGTTGATGGTATCGGCGCCGTTGCTATTATTCGCCGCCGTAATTGCCTCACGCAGCGAGATTAAGCCGTCCGTGCCAGAGTCGGCCAGCAAATTACTGATCGAGGATGTGTCGCTACCAGCGTCGCTGTCGCTTGTCGTATTAACAACCAGCACATTGCTCTCAGTTATCTGAATAGCGAAAGTCTGGCCGGGCACGCTATTGCCATGATTGTCATCGACAGTGAAGGTAAAGCTGTCAGTGCCAATGCTGCCCCCGGTATGAACATAAACGATACGTTGATTGTCGATGTCATCCTGGGTGAAGGTAGTGATCGACGCGCCCGGGGCGCTGGCCAGGGCGATGCGGCCGTCGTTGGGACCGGCAGTAATCGTATAAGTGACGCTGGACGCAGGCTGATAATTGTCGCTAAATGTCAGCTCACCACTGCTGAGAGTATCGGTGCCGCCGATGAAAACCTGGCTGCTATTGTTACTAATGGCCTGGGGGGCTGTAGTATCCGCGTCCAGTTCTATTACAGTCGCTGCAAACGGATATACAAGGTAATCCAAAGTCGAATTGCTCGTTTGGGTTAAGGTTGCCCCAGTGTCAGTTTGCGTAATCAGGGCTGTTATATCTACCTCGTACTGCTCGCTGCCGCCGTTATCGCTGCCGGCGCTGTTGGCAGCAACAATCGGAGTAGCGCTGCCCGCACCCGTGGCTTGAAACAGGACAGGAGAGTCGTAAAAACTATTCTGTCCGTCAAACGCGACCATGGTTAGATGGGCACCAGTGAAAGGCCGTCCAACGGGACTCCCCCCATTGAACGTCAATGACTGGTCCAGATCCAGGACGGCTGTGGTAGTAATGGAACCATCGTGCAGTGTAATGAGGGAATCGGTGGTTGCCGTGCTATCCTCATAAACGACAACCAGAAAAGCCCCTTCGTAGTCATCCTGGAATTCAAGATCGTTCGCATCGCCTAAGATGTAGGTACCATTGCCCGTCACAATCGACGACACATCACCACGCAAGGTTACAACTCCTTCGGAGTTGAACCAGCCGGGATCGTCTGACGAGCCGATTTGTGTGAGGGTTACATTGTTACCATTGAGCGTAAACCCACTGTCGAGTGGCCAGTTGTCGAAATCGAGTTCACTGACGTAGAGAAAGGCATCCCGTACGGTTGCGCCCGCCGGGATTCCACTGATAGTGAACGCTGGTGACGAAGTGCCTCCATTAAACTCCGAGTGCAAACGCATACCCGCAGAATCGACAACCACTCCCCCACCTTGCACTTGTTCTGCGTACGAGGCGCTTAGTGCATTGACGGGTAACGTTTGCATCCACTGCTGCTGCGCCTGGGCGCTGAAGGCTACCGTGGTCTCGACAGAGCCAGTGGTGTATTCAAGATCCCAATCACCGCCCAGGCTAACGTTGCCGGTAAGGTCTGTGCTGGCGGCAATATCGGCGTCAGTGAGTGCACTCCAGCGATCTATCAGCACTCGCCCGTCACCGCTTGCCGCCAGATGACAACCATAAATCAAAATATCGGCGTCGGCGTCTAGCGAACTACTCCAGCCGCTGATCGCGTTTTGGTAATCCGCGAGGTTATCGGCGTTCAGCGTGCTATCGCCGAGATTAACGTTGCCATCCGACCCGTGGGAGATGATATGCACCGCGTCCACGTCTTGGAAATTAGCAAGCGTCTCGCTGATTTGCAGCACGCCGTCGCGGTCGTTGCTCAATTCAATAATTTCGAAACGCCGGTTCGCGCTTTCTTCGGAGTTCAACAGATCATCGAGAAGCCGCCCACGGTCCGGCGTGTCGGCATCGATAAAAACCAGTTCCAGCGTGCTCTGTGCAACGCTTGTTTTATTACTTTGCTGCGAATTGGCTGCGCTGAGCAATTGCAGATTATCGTCCACCACAAATTCGGTCATGCCCTGAGGATAAACGTCGCCCGCGATCAAGCCTTCCACGCCAGCGGAGAACAACACGCGCGGTTCCAGCTCCTCAAAAATAGCGGAGGTTTCCGGTGTGTTGGAAAGCGGTTTTTTCTTCACGGCAGATAATTCACAATACGATGTTCTATTCCTGAACGTGCGTATACCTTCCTGGTAGCGCATAACAAATCACCGAACGTTCTTTGAACGCTCGATGCACTCTATATTAAGAGTAGTAAGGCCGATGAATAATGCATAACAAACGATGCAGTAGGCAACCGCAATGTGCGCTGTGTCACATTCGTTTCAAAGGAATAACTTTGGCTCGCGATAACTGATACTTATTAGATACTTATTATTGATATATAATGTAATTTTGTAAATATGAGTGACATGAATTTACTGCTGCTCACTGATCGATTAGCGCTGCGATTATGTGGCGACTCACCGCAAACCGCGACTTATAATGGTTCTCGCATGCCAAACGGTAGCGCCATCAGTGTCTTCATGAGCACCGTAAAAAGCGCCAATAATATGACGCGCGGGTTCAAGTGAGTGGTATTTGTTTGCATTTTCCCATCGCTCTGTGCAATGGGTTACACTTTCACCTGCCTGTATAGTGGTGAGACTTTTCGGCTTGCTGAAAGCAACTCTGCACGCTTTTCATGCTGTTGCGTCAACGATAAGGGGATATAAATAATTATGGTAAAAGAACGTAGATCGCCTGCCCATATTGATCTGCGTAAATTGCTGGAATCCCACACCGACGCCTATTGGATATGGGATATGACGACCGATACGGCGCACTGGTCGCCCAGTCTCTACCGCCTGCTGAGCGTGCAGCCCGATGCCACCGAACCCGGGCTACTAGGTTTGCTCGAGCTGATTCATCCCGACGACCTGCTGCGTGTTCAAACCATGATAGAACGTCAGAAAAAGCGCGCGACGCCTTATCGCGTGGAACTGCGATTCCGCAAAAGAAATGGCGAAGTATTGTGGATGGACTGCATCGGCGAAACCTTTTTTGACGACGAGCGGCAACCGACGCGCGTGGTTGGCTTTCATCTCGACATTACCGCGCGCAAACGCGCCGAACAACTCAGCAGTACCGCCGCGCAGGTATTGGAACTGGTCGCCACAGGCGCATCGCGGGCTGAAGTGTTTGCTCTGCTGACGGATACCATCGAAGGAAACAACCCGGCGCTGCGTGCTTCCATCATGTTGCTGGACGCCGACAAGAAGCGCTTGCATGTTGCGTGCGCACCCAGCCTTCCCGATTTTTATGTGCAAGCCGTCGATGGCGTCGAGATTGGCCCAAAAGTATGTTCGTTCGCCAGCGCCGCCTATACCGGTGCACGCGTCATCGTCGAAAATATTCAGACCCACCCCAATTGGAAAGACTATCGTGAGCTGGCACTGCGCGCCAATCTGGATGCCAGCTGGTCAGAACCAATATTCTCCCCAAGGCAGCAAATACTGGGTGCCTTTGCGTTGTACTATCGCGAGCCACGCGAACCACAAGCAATGGAAATCGAATTCGTCGAAGCTGCAACGCAGCTGGCAGGTATTGTGATTGAACGAGCGCAGATCGACAAAGAACGGCAACGTGCGACACAAGAACTGGAACAGAGGGTCGAGAAACGTAATGCCCAATTACGCGCGCTGAATCAACAAGTGGAGAAGGCAAAACAGGCGGCGGAAAACGCCAACGCTGCCAAACGCCAGCTGTTAACGGCTGCCAGTCATGATTTGCGCCAACCACTGCAAAGCTTGCGGGCTTATGCCGCCACCTTGCAAACACCAAGTGGGCAGGAAGAGTGCCGCCAAATTGGACAAAAAATGCAGCAGGTCGTCGACACCATGGCGACCGAGCTGGATGAGTTGCTTAGCGTAAGCAAACGGGAAGCGGGCCTGGTGGACGTCAATAAAGCCGACTTTCCGGTGCAGGCTATGTTCGACCGGTTGCGCGCGAAATTTCAGCCGGCGGCCGAACAAAAAGGTTTGCAACTACACACTGTAAGCTACGCCGGCACTCTACACAGTGATTCCGCGCTACTGGCAAGCATCCTCGGCAATCTAGTGGGCAACGCTATTCGCTACACCGAGGAGGGCCGCGTGCTGCTGAGCTGCCAGCCGGAGAGAGAT
Organism: uncultured Pseudomonadales bacterium; assembly: GCA_964544755.1. Classification (GTDB taxonomy): domain Bacteria; phylum Pseudomonadota; class Gammaproteobacteria; order Pseudomonadales; family JAUIET01; genus JBBKXJ01. Next base: position 8,876 of record CAZJDL010000044.1, read on the forward strand.
CAATTACGCATCGACGTGATCGATACCGGTATTGGCATAGCCAAACATGACCTTGACCGAATCTTCGACGACTTCTACCAAATCGATAGCAAGGCACGCGACGAGCGCAAGGGGTTTGGCCTGGGTCTCCCCATCGTCAAACAGTTTGCGGCCCTGTTGGGCCACCCACTGGCGGTCACGTCGGCGCCGGGTAAAGGCTCGCGCTTTTCCATCACCGTGCCGCTGACAGTTACCGCCAGCACGCAAAGTGCTGAGCGCGATTCACAACACTTGCTAAGCCGGTTGTCGTTGTTGCTGGTGGACCACGATGACGCCGTACTGGATGCCACCGCGGTATTTCTGCGCGCCCTGGGTGCAAAGGTAATGACGGCAAAAGACGGAACGAACGCGCTGGCAAAAGCGGCGACTTGCGTAGACCTCGACCTTATCATCTGCGACTTCCAATTGCCGGGAGCCCACGGCGTTGAGTTGGTCAAGCGCGTTCGCACACTGCTTGGAAAACAGGTGCCAGCGCTTATGATGACGGGCGGCGCGCCATTGGCGGCAGCAAAGGAAAACGCATTGCCGAATTGTCAGTGGCTACAAAAGCCGCTGGACCTCGACCAGGTGATGACGCTCATCGAACAAACAGTGGGTGCGCCAGATAAAGGCGCGATGGCTTGAACGCTTCGCCCCCGGCAACAGCCTCCTAGTGAACCTCGAGCGCCAATGCATGCTTCATCAATTCCGCCAACGAACTCACGCGCAGCTTATGCATTACGTTAGCGCGATAAATTTCCACAGTACGCTGGCTGATGCCCAACTCGCCGGCTATCTTCTTATTCGAGCAGCCGTCCATTATTTTCGCCATGACCTCGTGCTCGCGTGGCGTGAGTGTATGCAGCAAACTGTCGAATTCTTCGTGCTGTCGCAACGAAGCACGGTATTCACGGTCACGTTCCAGCGCTGCTTCGACGCTGTGCAGAAGCTCCTTGTCGCTGAACGGTTTCTGTAAAAACTCCATCGCGCCCGCTTTCATCGCCTGCACGGCCATGGGTACGTCACCATGCCCGCTGACAAAAATAATGGGTAATTTGATATGCCTTTTCTCAAGTATCTGCTGCAATTCCAGGCCATTGATCTCAGGCATGCGAACATCCAGCACCAGGCAACCCGTTTGTGCGGGCAAGTACTCCGCTAAAAAGCTGCTGGCGCTGGCGAATGTCCGCACAACTAAATTGTTAGAACGAATCAGCATTTGCAGCGAATCACGCACCGCTGCATCGTCATCAATAATAAAGACGGTTTGTGTGCCGTTTAGCATTTGGTATTCCTTCACCTCAGCGCCGCTGGCAACGTAAAATAAAATTTGCTACCGCGCGGTTTAGCCATGCAGTGCCGCAGCACCCCATTGTAGGCGTTAACGATTGAGCGGCTAATCGCCAGCCCCATGCCCATGCCATCTCTGCGAGTGGTAAAAAATGGCTCGTAGATGCTGCTTGCATGTTGCCGCGAGATACCGGAGCCAGTATCCGTGATCGACACCAATACGCTATACGGTTCAACCACGCGTGTGCATATGCGCAGTATCTTCGGAGCAGCCTCGTTGTCACGCATGGCTTCAATCGCATTGCGCATCAGGCTCAGGGTCACTTGCTGTAAATCGATAATATCCATTTCAACCGCTGGCAATTCGGCAGCCAGATCGAGTTCGACTTTTATATCTGCTGCGTCATTGGCAATATCCAGCAGATCCAGTGCGTCGCGCAATAAGGCGTTCATATTAATACGGCGATGCTTTTTGTCGGGTGGGCTGATCTGGCTGCGAACTTTATGCACCACGGTGCCCGCACGTTGTGCCTGGCTGCTGATTTTGTCGAGCAGCTCGCGCACTTCGCCCATACTCAGTTTGCCGCTATCAAGCAAACGGCTGCCAGCTCGGGCATAACTGGCAATGGCGGCCAGCGGCTGGTTCACCTCATGCGCAATACCGGTGGCGATTTCGCCGAGGGTGCTCATGCGCGAAGCAAAGGCTAGTTGCTTGCGCGCGCGATTGATCTCCGCCTCTCGTTGCGCTAGTTCTTGCTGGGCTTGCCAGTGCCTGGTCAAGTCACCGACTAACGCTGCCAACGCAGTGCCGCTGGCGGACAAATCAACGCCAGACCTCAGTACCCCCTGCACCCTGCCGTGTGAGTCTTTACGCAGTATGCTGTGCCAAAAAATGCTGTGCACCTCACCCCTCCGGGTTTGCACGCGACCCAGCAAGTGCTCGGGGAAAACAGCGACGCTGGCCAACAATGCGGTATATTCGGCCTGCTGACGCGCGGGTTCGGGCGTACAGCGTGCAAACCAATTCTGGCCAACCAGCTCCTCCTCGGCGAAACCCAAAAATTTGCAGCCGCGAGTATTGATTTGTTCAATGTGGCCGCGGATATCGAGCGCCATAAGAATAACGCCCGCCAGGCTTTCCAATGCATGGGTCTGTTTAGAACATGGTATTGGCGAAGTTGTCATAGCGGCCGGTTTAATGTGCATGCTCCGCAAAAAAAACATGAGTTGGGAATTTCTGACGAATCCACTTACGTTTTTTTTTGGTTTTTAGGTACGGTTTCTAGGTTTAAAGACTATTGTATTGCAGTTATGTTGCGGAAAAAAGCGCAGCACTGTGGTCGCCAAGGCACAGATAACGCATGCGTTGTTGTATGGCGATCAGCCTTGAATGAAAAACCGACAAAATACTCGCCTGTTTTCTGCTGCATAGATACGTGTTTATACGTAGATATAAATACGGGTTTTAGAATCCTGCTCAAGCGTACACAATGGTCGGCCGTTTGCTGCGTGCGGTCTTACCGATAAAATTCTCGCTCGGCACGGGTTAATGCTTTAACAAACCAGCAGGTAGTCGTGGTGAGTAAAGAAACCGTTCGTATTCAACCATCAAATAGCAATGATTACATAGAACGCCGGGGCAGTGCTCGGATTGACATCGAGCTCGCGGTCAAATTGCGCCGTGACAGTTGCGAATTAGGGGATTACCTCGCCAGCAATATCAGCACCGGCGGACTTTATTTGCAGGGCAATTGCGATTCAGTTTTTCCGGGTGACGTGTTGAACATCGATTTTAGGAGTTTCTCAAGCGGCGACAATTCGCTGCACAATATGCGTGCTCTGGTGCTTAACAGGAACGCCTATGAAGCACATTTAACCTGGCTGGATTGCGATTCATTGTTTTGGGTCAAATTGTTGAAGCTTTTGTCCCGCGCGACTCATGATACAAGCGCTAAGGTACATTCCGACGGATTGTTGCGCGGCGCCACCGCCCGATAATGGGGCTTATTACTGTTGAACGTCGCTGCATTACACTGAAAAACATGGTGTAGTTACGGAAGATAGCGGGTGCCTGGTTACTGCGGCAAAAGCCGATTGAGATAGCTTCCTGACAGCAATGCGGGGCCACTGAGCGATCACCTTCGGCGTGTTACTTTTTCGTCTCTACTGTTTACGTAGCACAAAGACAAGCTCGACCGTATGATCTTCTATAGGATCTATTTCCAATAAGTAAGTTCCGCTTTGCGGCAAGGTCAACGAGCCCGTGTCTTTATCGGGCGACATTCTTGCAACGCCTAACCTCTCTGGCTATACTCCAATTTTTAGTGGTTGATGCAGAAACCCACGCTCTACAGGTGTGGTCAGGGTTCGCATTCTGTTGACTTGACAGTGGCTCCCTGTGCCGGACTATGGCGAGAGAAACGACTAAAGCCATTTTAATCTGTCATCCTTCTTGTGCAAAGGTCTTCAAAATTTAGAATCAGCTTTCATGAGCGCGGCACATTGAGAAAGTGATTTAGGTCTCCTTTGGTATCTCTTCAATTTAGCCGGCTGTGTTCACGAAATCTATTTCGTTAGTTATTGAACAAGGTGAACCTATGATACCAACTGAAGACATTGTTGATATTTCCCGACTTCAATTTGCAACTGTTGCCCTTTACCATTTTTTATTTGTTCCGCTAACCCTCGGATTGTCGTTTATTTTAGCGATCATGGAATCTGTGTACGTCATGACCGGCAAACAGGTCTACAGGGATATGGTCAAATTTTGGGGTAAACTTTTCGGTATCAACTTTGCCATCGGTGTCGCGACAGGTTTAACCATGGAATTTTCCTTCGGTACGAACTGGTCATATTACTCGCACTATGTGGGTGACATTTTTGGTGCGCCTTTGGCAATTGAAGGTTTAATGGCCTTTTTTCTGGAATCAACTTTCGTTGGCATGTTCTTTTTTGGTTGGGATCGACTGACCAGAGTGCAGCACTTATCGGTAACCTGGTTAATGGCGATAGGGACTAGTCTTTCTGCATTATGGATATTGATCGCCAATGGCTGGATGCAAAACCCTGTCGGAGCCGAACTAAACATCGAAACCATGCGCATGGAATTGACCAGTTTTAGTGAAATATTTTTTAATCCCGTTGCACAGGTCAAGTTTGTTCATACCGTTGCGGCTGGTTATGTCGCAGGGTCTATGTTTGTATTGAGTATTAGTGCGTGGTACTTGCTAAAAGGCCGGGATACGGGTTTCGCCAAGCGTTCTTTTGCGATTGCAGCAGGCTTTGGTACAGCGGGTATTCTGTCAGTCATTTTGCTGGGCGATGAGAGCGGCTATGAGGCCGGTGAGGTACAGAAATATAAATTGGCGGCGATCGAGGCTGAATGGGAGACAGAGGAAGCCCCCGCCGCATTTACTGTTTTTGCTATCCCTGATCAGGAAGCTCAGGTAAATCACTACGCGCTTAAGATTCCTTTTGCATTAGGCATTATTGCGACTCGCTCATTGACCGAAGAAGTCGAAGGCTTGAAAGATATTATCGCACGCCATGAAAAAAGTATTAGACGTGGTATTCGCGCCTACGGCTACATGGAAAAAATACGAAAAAAGGAAGCTACGCCTCTAGAAATTGAAGCTTTTAAGGAAGTTGAACATGACCTGGGTTACGGATTGTTACTAAAGCGATACGCCCCGAATGTTGTCGATGCCACCGAAGAGCAAATCAAATTAGCCGCCCAAAACAGTATTCCCAGAGTTGCACCTTTGTTTTTCGCGTTCAGAGTTATGGTTGGATCGGGTGTAGTGATGTTGGCTGTCTTCTTGTTAGCTTTCTATTTTACTTCGAAGCGTACGGTTTTCAAGAAACGCTGGTTTCTCTGGGTTTGTTGCTTCAGCCTGCCATTGCCGTGGATAGCGATAGAGGCTGGCTGGTTTGTTGCTGAATTTGGGCGCCAACCTTGGTCAGTAGGAGAGGTGTTACCGACTGCGCTAGCCGTTTCAAATTTAACTTACAACGACGTGTTATATAGCCTGATAGCTTTTATTGTGTACTATACGATATTGCTTGTCATTGAGGTTTATCTGATGCTCAAGTTTGTTCGTTTAGGCCCCAGCAGCCTACATACAGGACGCTATTATTTCGAGAAAAATGGATCCAGCAGCGGAAATTTACAATCCGCTCATGTCACTGACAACCAGGAACTAATATAAGGCGGTCAACAGATGGAATTTTTAGATTACGCTACGTTAAAGTTTATCTGGTGGGCTCTTATAGGATTCCTCTGGATAGGCTTTGCAGTCACGGTAGGGTTTGATTTAGGTGTGGCCATGATTTTGCGTTTTGTAGGGCGAACCGATGACGAACGTCGGGTCGCCATTAACGCTGTTGCACCGCACTGGGATGGTAATCAAGTGTGGTTAGTATTGGCGGCAGGCGCATTGTTTGCAGTGTGGCCCAATGTGTATGCAACGGCATTTTCCGGCATGTATTTGGCGATGATGATTTTACTTTTTGCATTAATCGCTCGCCCGCCTGCGTTTGATTATCGCTCAAAGCTACCGAGTGAAAGATGGCGCAACTCATGGGATTGGGTATTGGTGGTGTCAGGTTTTGTGCCCGCACTCATTTTAGGTGTTGCCATGGGTAATTTGTTTTTGGGATTGCCCTTTCAATTTGATGATTATATGCGCTCTTCCTGGACTGGCGGTTTTCTGAACTTATTACATCCTTTTGCTGTTCTTTCTGGTTTGTTGGCAATTGCAATGTTCTTAATGCAGGGGGCAACCTATTTGATGATGCGATCTGACGCTGAAGTTTATGCGCGCTCACAAAGAGTAGTGAATGGCGCAGCGACTGTTGTTTTACTGTTATTCGCGACATTGGGTATCTGGATAGCTTTTGGTATTGATGGAATGCGTATAACCGCGGGAGGCGAGCCTGGTGGAGTTGCGAACCCGACTTTAAAAACAGTAGAGGTCGTTACAGGAGCATGGACAGATAACTATTCAAAATATTCGTTTATGTTAATAGCCCCATTTCTTGGTTTTGTCGGGGCAGCCGGGGCCTTGTTTTTATCAAAGGCAGGAAAATCAGCACTGGCGTTTTGGTGTTCATCGCTGAGTATCATTGGCATTATTCTGACCGGTGGGCTGTCTTTGTTTCCGTTTATTATGCCTTCATCGCTTAACCCAAGCCACAGCTTCACTGCATGGGACGCAACGGGTTCTGAATTGACCATTACGGTATCATTTTGGGCCGCCATCATTTTTGTCCCTATTGTTTTGATGTATACCAGTTGGTGCTATAACAAAATGTGGGGGCCACAGACGGTTCAGTCCATTCGGGAAAACGATCATTCGCTTTATTAGAAGAGTTTATATGTGGTATTTTGCATGGCTACTAGGTGTGTTGCTGGCTTGTTCATTTGGGATCATTAATGTGATGTGGCTGGAATTTAATGGCTTGGATGATGATGAAAAAGAAGGTTGAATAATTACCTGAGATCTTTACACGAGACGATGGCGAAAGAAAAGCGAGTGTAGTTTTTCAGGGTCTTCAAAAAATGAGGGTGATAGCAAGGCTATTGACCGAATTCTGTGAGCTTGCGCTTCAAGCGCTTTTCATCCATCGTCATTCTCGCGCAAAGATCGCTATCTAACACACCTAAACAGAAGCCGAAAAGAGGCGTAGATCAAGCCGTTGGTCTACGCCTTTTTGCAATTTTATAACGACAGTATGTCCATCCAAAAATTCCTTAAATCACAAAAATCTATAACCTCAGGATGGTTGCATATATCCATTGGTCTAGGCTTGTTTGCTGGATTTCTGTTGATCGCGCAAGCATGGTTTTTGGCCAAAACCGTAAACAGTGTGGTTTTTGAGAATCTGGAATTATCTGATGTGCAAGGATGGCTATGGTTGTTATTGGGTGTCTTTATTATTCGAGCTTTTTTAGCATGGGCTTCGGAACAAGCTGCATTTCATGCGTCCGCAAAAATAAAACAACAATTACGTGACCGTTTGCACCGGCATCTTCAAGCACTCGGTCCTGTTGGGGTTGGAAATGAGCGCAGTGGTGAACGTGTTAACACCCTGGTTGATGGTGTTGAAGCGCTGGAAAATTATTATGCGCGCTATTTACCCGCCATGTCGTTGGTGGTGCTCATTCCTTTGTCAGTTTTAGTTTTTGTTTTCCCGATCGACTGGATCTCCGGTTTGGTGATGTTAGGTACGGCACCGCTTATCCCCATGTTTATGATTTTAATTGGCAAGGGTACTGAGCGCCTTAATAAAAAACAATGGCGTAAGCTTGCCCGTATGAGCGCACATTTTCTGGATATGATTCAGGGCTTAACCACGTTAAAGATATTTAATACCTCAAAGCATGAAGCTGAACTTATTGCGCGTATATCTGATGACTATCGGCGCAGTACCATGTCTGTTCTGCGCGTGGCTTTTTTGTCTTCATTGGCGCTTGAATTTTTTGCAACAGTGAGTATCGCTATTGTCGCCGTATTAATCGGTTTTCGATTATTTTACGGTGAAATGGATTTCCTTTTGGGTTTTTTTGTATTGCTGCTTGCGCCAGAGTTTTATCTGCCATTACGCAATATGGGCACACATTATCATGCGCGTATGGAGGCTATTGGCGCGGCAGAGCAAATGATGGAAATTTTGGATACACCCATGGTGGAGGTTGTTAAGAGCAATGCACCGCCAGCAACTATTTTTGACGAACAACAAGCACCCGCTATTTTGTTTAATCAGGTCAGCTTTTCGTATAAAGAAGGCAGGCAGGCACTTGATGATTTTAGTGTGGAGATTGGCGCGGGTCAGCGTATTGCATTGATTGGCGCGAGTGGCGCAGGTAAAAGCACCGTTGTTAATTTACTACTGGGCTTTGTAGAACACACGCAGGGAAAAATCAGCGTAAATGGCGTGGATTTAGCGGCTATTCCCATAGCTCAATGGCGCAAACACATAGCCTGGGTACCGCAACGGCCTTATCTATTTAACGGCACAATCGCCGATAATATCCGTCTGGGCGATGCGCAGGCGGCTGATGATGAGGTAAAAGCAGCCGCAAGACTTGCCAGTATCGCTACATTTATCGAAGCCTTGCCCGAGTCTTATGCTACACATATCGGTGAAAAAGGCGCGGGTTTGTCAGGCGGGCAGATACAAAGAATTGCTTTGGCCCGCGCATTTCTGAAAAATGCTTCTTTGCTGATATTAGACGAGCCAACAGCAAACCTTGATAAAGAAAGTGACAAGCTTATTCAACAAAGCATTAGCTTATTATCAGAAAACAAGACGGTCGTTACCATCGCGCACAGGCTAAATACCATTGTAAGCTCTGACAAGATCGTAGTGATGGATAAGGGCAAGTTGCTCCAGGTAGGGACTCATCAACAGTTAATGACGGAGGAAACGCATTACTATCGAAACATGTTAGCGATGTTTGAAGGTTCGAAAGCTGGTAGTAGCGCCAAACTATGAGCCTTTCTTCAAAACAACATTTGAAATTCGCATCAATTCAGCAGCCAGAATCACAAAGTAATGTTGCTATTTTCTGGCGGCTTTGCATGCTTTTTAAGCCGTACTGGGGCGGAATGGTATTAGGCGTTTTACTTTCGCTGGTCACTATTATGGCGAATGTGGGTTTGATGGCATTGTCAGGCTGGTTCATAACATCCATGGCTATTGCGGGTGTCGCGGGCATATCTATGGATTACTTTAGTCCCGCAGCGGGTATTCGAGGTTTGTCCATCGCTCGCACTGCGAGTCGCTATGGCGAACGCTTGGTCACACACGAGGCAACCTTTCGTGTGTTATCCGAGTTACGCCATTGGTTTTACCTGCATCTGGAGCCTTTAGCGCCGGCGGTTCTGCAAAACTACCATAGCGGCGATTTGCTTAGCCGTATTCGTTCCGATATAGATGCCCTGGAAAATGTCTATATTCGTATCATTGTACCCGTATCAGTAGCGACGATTACGGGACTGTTTTTTGTCTATTTTTTATTCCGTTATGATGCGTCATTGGCCATCGTTGAACTTGTCTTGTTGCTGGTCGCGGGCGTTGTTGTCCCTTTAATAGTGAATTCCTTGAGTCGTAAACCCGGTGAGAAAAAAGTGGAGCTATCTACTGCGCTACGCAGCGACGTGATTGATAGCGTGCAAGGCATGGGTGAATTACTTATCTACGCTGCGGCAAGCAAACAAGCACAGAAGATTGATAATTTAAGTAAACAGCTTCTTGAGCAACAAACAAAAATGGCGCGTTATAGTGGCGTGTCTCAGGCTATTTTAAGCTTGTGTGCCAACCTAGCGATGCTGGGCGTATTGGTAATTGCTATTCCTTTGGTGTCAAATTCAGGTATTTCACCCCCGCAACTGGTGATGCTGGCCTTGTTTAGTCTCGCAAGCTTTGAGCTCGTGCTGGCGTTGCCCCTTGCTTTTCAGACCTTGCCAGAAACCCTGCTATCAGCGCGCAGAATATTTACTATTGTTGACGCGAAACCACAGGTGGTAGAGCCGGAAGCTGATTCTCCCAAGGCGAAAAACGCTGATATAGAATTTAAAAACGTGTCTTTTCACTATCCGTTCAACGATTCCGATAAGCATTCAGGTGGTACTGACACTAATGATATCCTGAAGAACCTGAGTTTTACGCTTAAGTCTGGTTCTCGTTTAGGTATTGTTGGGTCAAGTGGCGTAGGCAAAAGCAGTATTGTTAATTTGCTGCTACGTTTCTGGGATCCAGCGGCAGGGAGAATAAGTTTTGGTGGATACGATCTGGGTCTTTATAAAGGAGATGATCTGCGTCGACATTTTTCTGTGGTTTCACAAAATAGCTATTTTTTTAACAGCACCATTAAACGAAATTTATTGTTGGCAAAGCGAGACGCCACGGACGAACAGCTAGAAAGAGTTTGTCGCATAGCGCAAATCCATGAGTTTATAGAAACCTTGCCAGAGGCTTATGATACATGGGTAGGGGAAGCGGGCTTCAAACTCTCAGGTGGGCAATTAAAACGCCTTACAATTGCCCGGGCGTTACTAAAAGATGCACCGGTTTTAATACTGGATGAACCAGGAGAAGGTCTGGACAGCAAAACCGAAAGTGCTGTTTTAAAAGCAGTATTTGAGTATAGAAAAGACGCGAGTATTCTATTAATTACTCATCGGGAAACGGGACTTGACGCCATGGATAAGGTCTTATTGTTGCAGTAATTATCTTTCCAGGGTTTAATTTATTTAAAAAATCTGATGGCTGCGGCAAAAGCCGATTAAGATAGCTTCTTGACGGTAATGCGGAGCGAGTGAGCCGCCACTTTCGGCGTGTTACCTTTTCGTCTCTACTGCTTGCGCAGCACAAAGGCAAACTCGACTGTATTATCTTCTGTAGGGTCTATTTCCAATAAGTAAGTGCCGCTTTGCGGCAAGGTCAACGGACCCGTGTCATTATCGGTTTCAAATACGGTAGTTCTGCCGTCCGGTGCGATCAACCGATATTCAGTCAGCTGATTACCGACGTGTTGTTCGTCGAAGTACACGCGTTGCCCCTCGCTGGCGGCAAACTGATAAATCACTTTCTGGCCGGGAAATTTCGTGGCGTTTTTGGTGTATCTATTTAAGGTCAGTTGGCCGTCATCTATCACTGCCGGGAACAGGCGCCACAGTACGAATTCAAAATCAACCGTGCTGTTCGTTTTCGGCGTTATCTCCAGCGTGTAAGTTCCGGATTGTGGCAGTTGCCATGGACCGGAATCATTGCTGTCGGTAAATATATTCCGCCCATCGGGCCCGGTCAGACGATAATTCAGATTGCCGTTGCCACTGTGTTTTTCGTCAAGATAGATACTCTCACCGGCAAATTCTTCAAAAGTATAGCGGAACTTTTGTCCGGGCTGTGCAACGCTGCCTTTGGTATTTTCATTCATTGCCAGGCGACCGGTTATCAGCATCGGCGCGGTCGCAGTCTGGCTGCCCTGCCCGGCTTTGGACGCTACCGGTATTTTCTTCACGGTTGGAGCCAGCATGGCCAATGTCGGCGCATCTTCAGTCGCACTGTCGCTAGGTTTGTCGGATATTTTATGCGTGCCAGTTTTGCGTGTGTTCGCTGCGCTCGTCTCGCTCGTGAGGGAGTTCGGATCCACGGTTCGGGTGTTGACAACGAGCTTGCCTGCCTTAACGGTATTGACTTCCAACGTGTCGATTTTGTTTCTTTCGACAGTTCCGGCTCCGCTCGGCGTTGGTTCTGTATCATTGTTTGGCTTATAGTTTGCCGCCACTGTCTTTTTGCTGCTGGGTGCCGCTTCCGTTTTAGTTTTTTTGTGGTCTGGAATGTCGTTGGCAGCAATTTGCTCACTTTGATCGGCGCGTTGCAACGGTGGCTGCCGGGTGTCGGAAACCCAGTATGCGCCACTTGCTAGCGCCGCGAGCGCCAAGACGGCAATGGCAGGCCGGAAAAAGCTGCGCCTGCGTTTTTTACCAACCCCGAGTTGCGCTGTCGCTGCGCCGTCGGTCGGCTGGCCGAGGAAAACTGTTGTTTCCATCGCGTGGCCCGTCTTCAATGCTGCTTCCAGACAACTTTTGAATTCAAGTGCGGTCGCATAGCGATCTTCCGGCTTTCTGGCCATTCCCTTCAATATAACCCGCTGCAGGCTCTCGCTTATTTCACCACAAACCTCCCTGGGGAGCGGCAACGGATCGTTCATTACCTTCAGCATGGTCGCCAGCGGTGTGTCGGCGTCGAAGGGTACCTTTCCGGTCAGCGCTTCGTACAACACCACGGTCAGCGAGTAAATATCAGCCGCGGGGCCAACGTTGCGGTCACCGATGGCTTGTTCCGGCGCCATGTAAGCCGGTGTGCCGATACTCATTCCGGTTTGCGTAAGTTGGGCGTTGGAACCGGTCAGTTTGGCGATGCCAAAGTCCGTCAATACCGGATCGCCGTTGGCATTTAGAATGATATTTTGGGGTTTGATATCGCGATGGACAATCCCCTGGCTATGCGCATAATGGAGTGCGGAAGCGAGCTGTCCGATCAAATTGGCGGCGCGTTCTATGGGTCTTATCGGCCCGTCTTTGAGCACGCACTGCTTCAGGTTCTTACCTTCGACGTACTCCATGACCATGTAGTACAGCCCACCTTCGGCGCAGAAGTCCTGTACTTGAACGATGTTGGGATGGCGCAGCTTGGCAACCGCTTGCGCCTCGGTGCTGAAGCGCGCTTTAAAATCGCCTTCGGTGACCAATTCGCGACGCACCACTTTGATGGCGCGGTAAACGGCAAGCCCCTCATGATAGGCTTTATAGACATCGGCCATTCCACCACGGCCGAGATGACCCACTATGCTGTATTGACCCAGTGTTTTTCCAGTCAGGTTCATAATCTTGTTAACCGATTTGAGGCAGCATTCCGGGCTAACCGCGCCGCTGAGACAAGCGGCCGTCAGCACCTATTGTACAATAGACGCTCTAATACTAAAGTCTTAGAGCCGCGCGGGCAATCGCTCTTAAGCGTTAATACCAATGTGCTATTGCAATGTCTTTTAGCGTGTTTTACTCCGTGCGCAGCAGAAATTTGAAGCTGAAAGTATTGACCGGGTCGACCAAAAGTGTGTAAGCACCCGTTTGTGGCAGTTTTACCCGACCGGTACTCTCCTTGCTTTTGAATAATAGCGTTGTTTCGTCATCTGGAGCGACCAACCGATAGTCGACGTGAAACCTTGAATCCTGCTTCGATTCGAAGTACACGCTCTGCCCCTTTTCGCCGCTAAACATGTACGTTGCTTTTTGCCCCGGGCGTGCTATCGCGCTTTCAATGACTTCATTTAATTCCAGCTCGCCGCCGTCGATCACCGCCGGGTCTAAATGCCACAACACGAACTCGAGATACACGGCTCTGTCGACCAGCGGATCAACCACCAACGTATAGGCGCCTGTTTGTGTGAGTTCCAAAGGGCCCGCATCTACATCCGTTTCAAAAATTCTGGTTTTCTGATCTGGAGCGAGCAACGTGTAACTCGTTACGTTTTTGGATCTGTGTTTGGAGTCGAAATAGACGGTCTGCCCCCGAGATCCGAAAAACGTGTACTGCACTTGCTGGCCGGGTTGCTCGATCAAGCGCTCGGTGTATTCGTCAAATTTAATATCCCCACCCTGAAGGAGCACTGGCGCAGCAGAGGATTCTGCGGGTGTTGACTCGGGCGCGACCTTAATGGGGTCTTTCTTTGTGTAGCGCGCTTGCACTTCAACCGGTGGTGGCAATTTGGTTACTGCTGTTGATGAATCATTCGCGGCATTGGGCTTGCCGTTGTCGCTGTCTCTCAAAATCAGGCCGGATTCATTGGCTCTTCCCGCGGTTTGTTCCGTGGCTGGCTGTCGATCATTGAAGAACCACAGCCCTGCTGCAACAAAACCAACGACCATCACACCCGCCGCAATACCAATAGCCGGAGCGACAAGACGGGAAGCCTTGTTGTTGCGGGTGTAACCGCTTTGGCGCGGTTTGCGACTGACCGCAGCGAAGCGCTTGCTGGCGCTTTTTGTCAGCGAGTCGTGTTTATCGCTACGTAATGTGTCATCCAGCGCGCGTTGAAAATGCAGCGCGGTGATGTAGCGATCCTCCGGCGCCTTGGCCATGCCCTTCAGTATCACACGCTGCAGCTCATCGCTTATCACAGGGCAAAACTGCTGCGGTGGTGGTACAGGGTCATGCAGCGCCTTCATTAATGTAGCCACCGGTGTGGCGGCATCGAACGGCACGACACCCGTTAATATTTCGTAGAGCACGACTGCCAGTGAGTAAACATCCGCGGCAGGACCAATACTACGACTACCCTTCGCTTGTTCAGGCGCCATATAGGAGGGTGTACCAATACTCGAACCGGTACGGGTCAGTTCGGAATTGCCTTCGAGTAACTTGGCGATACCGAAGTCGGTCAAAATAGGTACGCCGGTGCTGTTTAACAGAATATTCTGCGGTTTGATATCGCGGTGTATCAACCCTTGGCTATGTGCGTAATGCAATGCCGAAGCGATCTGGCTAATGAGATGTACCGCGCGTTCGACAGGCCGGATAGGGCCCTCTTCATCGATGCACTCCATCAGGTTCTGGCCATCGACAAACTCCATGACCATGTAGAACATGTTGTTCTCGAAGCAGAAGTCCTGCATCTGCACGATGTTATTGTGGCGCAGCATCGCAACCGCTTGCGCTTCGGTTTTAAAGCGCGCGCTGAACTCCTGGTTTGCGACAAACTCGGGGCGCACTACCTTGATGGTTCGAAAAACCGACAGCCCTATGTGCTCGACTTTATAGACATCCGCCATGCCGCCGCGACCGAGATGCTGAACGACGCGGTACTGGCCCAGCGTTGTTCCGATCAGGTCATTTTTTCTCTTGAATTGTACAACGGTGTCACTCATCCTTTGTTACCCGTTGGCTAAAAAACTTGCACTACATCACCAAACCAATTGCAACATTACCACTTGTGCAACGATTAGGCTAGTTGGCCAGTCTGCGGATTCTAACACCCACCATGAGACTATTGCATGCATAAATCCAGCGGCCGTTGGCGGTTAGGGTTGGCCCTGGCGCTTACGACGGCAATTTTATGGGGCTTTTTGCCCATCGGTTTAGTGCTATTGCTGGACTACATGGATGCCTATACCATCGTCTGGTATCGCTTCCTGGCCGCTGCATTGGTGTTGCTAGTTGTGCTGGCAAGAACCGGCAAATTGCCACAGCCAGGTCGATTGCGCGACGGCGGCTGGCCGTTGCTGGGCATTGCCACACTGAGTTTGGCCGGCAATTACATACTGTATATGATGGGTCTGGAGCGAACCACGCCGGGCAGCGCGCAAATTGTGATTCAGCTGGCGCCGGTTTTTCTGCTATTGGGCAGCCTGCTGATTTACCGCGAATCATTTGCGCCCACGCAGTGGCTGGGACTTGGCGTCTTATTACTGGGTCTGATGCTGTTCTTCAATCGAAAGTTTGGTGATGCGCTGGGCGCCGACCGTGGATTTTACGTGGGTATTGCGCAGGTTTTTGCCGCCGCCGTGATCTGGGCGGGTTACGCGCTGGCGCAGAAGCAGTTGCTCAATGTGTGGAGCTCGCAAGGTATTATGTTATGTCTTTACCTTGCTTCGACGCTGTTGTTTTTGCCGCTTGCCCAACCCGCAAGCATACTGAAGCTGGATGCACTCGGCCTAGGTCTGCTGTGTTTTTGCTGCCTTAACACTCTGGTAGCTTATGGCTGTTTCGCCGAAGCGCTGGCACACTGGGAAGCGTCACGCATCAGCGCTGTACTCACCATTACACCGTTAGTGACGCTGCTATCGATGCTCGGATTAGTAGCGCTTTTCCCTGGCATCGCGTTACAGGAAAATCTCAATACCCTCGCCTGGGTCGGCGCGCTGCTAGTCGTGTGCGGATCGGTTGTTACCGCCCTGGCGGGTGATCGCGTTGCCTAGTGCACTAGTAGCCAGCTACAAAGCCGGCGCAGCGGTTTGTCGTTTCTCTTTCGCGGCAGGCGCGGGTCGTCGTTCGGCGCGATAAAAACGGTAGTGCGGCGGCATCAACCAGACCTGTGTTTTACCCTCTTGCACTATCGGTATGCCGGTAACGGGTTGAAAAGGTTCATGCGCAGAGTTGGAGCCGAAAAGCACGAAGCGGCCGCTATTGAAAACAGGCGCGTACAAATACAGTTCATCCTTAACCCGGCTGAATCGATAACCGGCGTAAGGTTTTGCCAAGGGCTCACCGATAAATATGCCCTGGCCAGGCATCACAACACTTTTCCAATAGGCTTCTATCAGAGAATTGCCGGCCAGATAGTGCGCCATTACTACTCCAGGGTTGGGAAATTTCGCAGGAAATGCACACGGCTCGACAACGGTGCCATAGCTGCCGGTAACGCCAGCTTCCAGCCAGCGCATGGCGCTCATCTGCTTACTGTCAGTCAGTTGGCCACCACTGGACGTGAGATGATCGGCAATTGCACCCGGCAGATACTCATTAGTGCCGATAGCGGGCACACGCACAAGGCCAGTAAAATAAAACATGACATCGCGCTTGTTTTCGATGGCTTGCTTTTTTGCCACATGCACCGGCAGCATTTCCTTAAACGCCTTTTTTATCGGTGCGAAAAAAATCTTGCGCGTGCTGCGGTTTTTGTCGTGCGTTTCAAGTAGCCATGCGTGCCCCTCAGGCAAGCTGTTATCGGCGGCAATACCGCGGTCAATCAAACGCTTCGCCTGCTTGAAAGACTTGGCTGCCAGTGACATCGTTGGCCGAATCTTAAAATCACCAAACGGTAGCAAGCTGTCGGAGCCGTAATAACCACTGCGTTTTGTTATTTTGCAACCCTGCGCGCAATAGGCTTTGTCAAAACCCAGTGCAAACGCAGAAGTGATTGACATGCAAGCAACACGATAAGGCGCGGCCCAGGTTAACGCGTACGCTTGCACACGCGCTGGCGTTTTGGCATCGACTTGCGCCTTCAGCTTAGCAAACTCGTTAGCGCTCAAAGTATTGCGGCGCGGCGCGAAGGCGATACTAATGATGTTCTCGGCGGGGATGTCGCGTTGCCTGGCATAGTAGGCCGCGATTTTCTGACTCAACGGATCTTTGCTGTTGACGATCACCGCGAGCTGGTCGCCACTTAAGCCCGAGCGTGGTAGTGATAGCACAGGCAGCGTTGCAGGCGCCACCGGCACGGCAAGAACGGCATTGTTGAACGCTAACAGCGCCAGGAAAAGAAAACTTCTATGTGTCAACAGCATACCAATGAGCCGCACGAAACAGAAAACGTCGATCATTGAACTCAGACCGAAGCGACATGACATTGGTTCACTATCATTATAGAGCGACTACTTCCGGCCAATGCTGGCTTGTGCGCTATTGACTAATCTTGCTACAGCGTGTCTAGCGCTTCCTTGGCCGCAGCATACCAGTAGGTGTTTTCTGCTCCGGCCGCGACGGCCGATTTGAGATGCTGTTTAGCCAACGCGTTTTTCTTTTCGTGCAAATACGCCATACCCAAATGGTAATGGTATTCTGGCGCGTCGGCCCCGAGACTGATCGCTTTCTCAAGCAGTGGTATCGCCTCGCTGACTTTCCCCTGTTTAAAAAGCACCCAGCCGGCAGTGTCAACCAGCACGGGATTGTTACTGTCGGCGAAATCTGCGGTGAGTTCGGCCGCACGCGCCAGGCTGGCGGGGTCAGCAAACTGGTCCGCCAACAAAATGGCCAGGTTGTTTTTTACCACAATGGCTGTGGGAGACTTTTTAATCGCTTCCTCATAAGCTTTGCGCGCGCCGAGGTAGTCGCCGGCCTGATTCAGAAAATCGGCTTTACTGGTAATCAGCGCAACACTCTTGGGGTATTTTTTCAAGGCATTGTCAAACACCGCTAATGCCTTGTCTTCTTCGCCCTGCTTCTTGTAAACCTTGGCCAGCAGTTGGTAGCCTGACAAACGCTTGGGCGCAATTTCAAGCAGTTTATCGAACTGTTCGATCGCCTTTTGCGGCTGCTCCATACTGTCGTACAAGGAGCCCAGCAACTCCCGCGAATGTGCTTGCTTGGGATTGTTCTTCACATGTTCCTCGAGAAAGCGCAGCGCTTCGGCTTTTTGATCAGTTTGAATCATAGTGCGAACCAACATTGTCAGCGGTTCGATGCTGCGTGGTTCGGCAACCACCGACGCCTTTAGTTGAGTGATGGCCTCTGCCGTTTTCTGCTGGCGCAAATACGTCATTCCTTTCAAATATTCAACCAAGCCAACTTTCGCCGTGCCCAGCTCGGCAATTTCCAGCGCGTTCGCCCATTTCTTTTGTTCGCCCAGCAAAGTCACTAACATACCAATACTGGCGACATGGGTGGGATCAACTTTTATCGCCGCGCGCAGCATCGCTACAGCACCCTTATTGTCTTTTTGGCCGCGCAGTAGACGTGCCGTGTTATACAGCGCCTCGACATTTTGCGGTGCTACGTTGACCAGCTGTTTATAGTTGTCCAAAGCCAGGTCTTGTGCGCCGTTGGCTTCCTGCGCACGTGCCAGCAGGGTGAGCGCCTCCTGCGACTCCGGTTCGTTGCGCACTACTGTGCGCAAATTAGCGATCGCTCCGTCTAGATCCTCTTCCGCAAGCATAAAGCGCGCCTCGGTGATCAGCCCTTGCGGGTTTTCGGGTTCGATTTCCAGCATTTCGGCAAGCAACTGCTTGGCCTTACCTTCTTCCTTGTCGGCAACAGCAAGGGCAATCAATCGACCACGAGCATACTGCGCATCCTCACTGTCTGACTCTTCATCGATAATCTCTTCAAAGACTACCTTGGCTTCATCGTTCTCTTTGCTGGCGATCAGCAGATCACCCAAGCCTCTGCGCAACTGTATATTCTCGGGATCTTCCTCGATTAGTTTTTGCAACGCCTTTTTGGCTTTTTTGGGTTGCTTATTATTCAGGTACAGACGCGACAGGCCCAGCTTCACGTCTTGATTGTCAGGAAAGTCGACAATAGCCTGCTCAATAACCGCGGCGGCATCATCGACTCGGCCTTTTGTCTCGAAGTAATTAACCAACCGATAGCGGTAGAAAATGGTTTCCGGGTGGTCGGCAATCAGTTTTCTGTATTCCTTGACAACTTCCTTGGCCTTGTTCTGCTTTTCCAGTACATGAATTTTGAGTAGCTGTAAGGTCGCTTCCTTGTTTTGTTTGGCCAGTCCTTCGTTAATGTACTCCATCGCCAAGTCAGGTTCTTTCGCGGAATAGACTGCGGCTAATATACCAATCGCACCGACATTGCCTGAATCTTTTTCCAATACCGCCTTGGCCTCTTCAATGGCCGCGTCGGGTTTCTCGTCTTTCAAATAAATATTACCTTGCACAACGCGCGCTTCGGTACTGTCAGGTTCATATTCAAGAATCGCATCCACCTGCTCTTGCGCCTGCTCGTTTTGCTTGCTTAGCATATAGACCTGTGCCAATTTGATGCGGGCTTCGGTGTGTTGTTCGTCGAGATCTACAACGCGTGACAAGTTACCAAACATCTGCCGAAAGTTTTGTTCTTTTTCTTCAATCAGCGCCATCAGGTATACAGAACCGGCGTGGTCGGCGTTTATTTGCAGCGAATTTTTTGTGTCGATCATGGCCTTTTCGAAATTATCGTTATCGAAATGCTTCTGCGCACTCGCTAGATATTTTGCCTGGCGCGCCTCGGAGCCGCCGCAAGCGACCAAAATGCCTGCTAACAGCAGCGCCGCCGTGATTCGCAAGTAGCGTTGAATTGCATTAAGTAACATATGCATGCTTTCCTCTTGTAAGACGTTGAACAGGATTCCTGAACTACCAACATGGCATGGCGCAGACCGCCGCCAAGCAAGTAATACTACCGCAAGTTTAACATAGTGTGCAGACATCATCGAAACCACGTCGTAC
>CAZJDL010000045.1:0-28396 GCA_964544755.1 uncultured Pseudomonadales bacterium
CCTTATTCCTGTTTATTAGTGTGATAAAGCTTATTATTTCTATTTCGATGCTCGCCGCGGTTCGCAAAAAGCGCCAGGCTGGCCTATTCTTTATACATTACACATTGTTATTTTTTGATCAGTTATGTTTCATTTAAACCGCTACTTGCTGTCTGTATTCCTGTTCACGGGTATGGCGCTGCTGCCCGTTTCCAGCCAAGCCGATATTGTCTACCGCTGGGTCGACAAAGAAAACATTGTGCATTACAGCGAACGGCCGCCAAAAGGCATAAAATCCACCCGCATCAAAACCAGCAGCGGCAGTTCCAGCGCCATGAAAAAAGACAGCCTGGCCGCGCCGCAACACGAACAGGAAGCCAAAAGAAAGCTCGCCGAAGCCAGTATGCCCAATCCAAAAAAGAACAAAGAAGTCTGCGAACGCGCTACGTTCAACTACAACCTCCTGAACGAGCGTGCTCGCATCAAGCAGAAAGACGAAAAAGGCGAGCTGCGATTTTTGACCGACGAAGAGAAAGAAGAGCAGAAAAAATCCGCCAAGGATGCGATGAATATTTATTGTTAGGTTGCAGAGCGCAATCGAAGCACATTAGCGTCATTCCTGCGCAGGAATGACGCTGAATTTATTGCGCCGTAAAACGCACCCCGTCACCACCCAACTCGGCCTGAATCACCGCGCCAGGTGCGAATTTACCAGCCAGTATCTCTCGAGCCAGCGGGTTCTCCAGCATTCGTTGGATGGCGCGCTTCAGCGGTCGTGCACCGTATACCGGGTCGAAGCCGGCTTCGATAATTTTATCCAGCACGCCGTCCGAGACTTGCAGTTGCAACTCGCGCTCGGCCAGCCGATTTTGCAAGAATCCCAACTGTATCGTAGCGATGCCACGAATTTGCGCCCGCGCCAGTGGATGAAATACCACTGTTTCGTCGATGCGGTTGATAAACTCGGGGCGAAAGTGCTGGCCCACCACATTCATTACCGCGACTTTCATCGCCGCGTAGCGGTTTTCATCCACTACCGAGTCATCCGTTTTACCGTCGAGGTTAATGGTGTCGTAAGACTTGTCCTGCGCCAGCTCCTGAATGACATCGGAACCCAGGTTGGAAGTCATCACCACCACGGTGTTACGAAAGTCTACCGTGCGGCCGTGGCTGTCGGTCAAACGACCGTCTTCCAACACCTGGAGCAAGATATTGAACACATCCGGGTGCGCTTTTTCGACCTCGTCCAGCAGTAGCAGTGCATACGGGCGGCGTCTAACGGCTTCGGTAAGGTAACCACCCTGCTCGTAACCCACATAGCCCGGCGGTGCACCGATAAGCCGCGCCACTGAATGCTTCTCCATAAATTCCGACATGTCGATACGCACCATCGCCTCTTCGCTGTCGAACAGGAATTCGGCCAGGGCTTTACATAATTCGGTTTTACCAACACCGGTGGGGCCGAGGAACAAGAACGAACCATTCGGCCGATTGGGTTCCGACAATCCCGCGCGCGAGCGGCGTACGGCGTTCGACACGGCAACGATGGCTTCGTCTTGCCCTATCACGCGGGCATGCAGTTCCGACTCCATGCGTAGCAGTTTCTCGCGGTCACCCTCCAGCATTTTGGAAATGGGTATACCGGTCCATTTAGAAACCACCTCGGCGATTTCTTCGTCGGTTACCTTATTGCGCAGCAAGGTCATTTCCCTGCCCTCGTCGGCATCGGCGCTTTGCAGGCGTTTCTCCAACTCGGGAATCACACCGTATTGTAGCTCTGACATACGCGCCAGGTCGTTTGCCCGTTGCGCGGTCTCAAATTGCTGCCGGGCTTGTTCCAGTTCAGTTTTGATTTGCTGCGAGCCCTGCACGGCGGCTTTTTCGGCCTTCCAAATCTCTTCCAGATCAGCAGACTCTTTCTCAACCTCGCTGATATCGGCGTCGAGTATGGCCAGTTGCTTTCTGGCCGCTTCGTCTTCGTCTTTTTTGACGGCTTCGCGCTGAATCTTCAGTTGAATCAAACGCCGGTCCAGGCGATCTATCGCTTCCGGCTTGGAGTCGATTTCCATGCGGATGCGGCTGCCGGCTTCGTCGATCAAGTCGATAGCTTTGTCCGGCAGCTGCCGGTCGGTAATATAACGCTGCGATAATTTCGCGGCGGCGATAATGGCTGAATCGCGAATATCGACACCGTGGTGAACTTCATAGCGTTCCTTCAAACCACGCAGTATGGCGATAGTGTCTTCCTCACTGGGCTCGCCCACCAACACTTTCTGAAAACGGCGCTCCAGGGCCGCGTCTTTCTCAACGTATTGGCGGTATTCGTCGAGGGTAGTGGCACCGACGCAATGCAGTTCACCACGCGCCAGCGCGGGTTTTAGCATATTGCCCATATCCATCGACCCTTCGGCCTTGCCGGCACCGACCATGGTATGCAATTCGTCGATAAACAGAATGACGCGCCCCTCTTCTTTGGCGATCTCATTAAGTACCGCTTTCAAACGCTCTTCAAAATCGCCGCGAAATTTGGCGCCGGCCAACAGGGAGCCAAGATCCAGCGAAAGAATACGTTTATCTTTCAAACCTTCTGGCACCTCACCGTTAATCACGCGTTGCGCCAGTCCCTCCACAATCGCAGTTTTACCCACACCCGGCTCACCAATCAATACCGGGTTATTTTTGGTGCGGCGCTGCAATACCTGGATTGTGCGACGGATTTCATCATCACGACCAATGACCGGGTCCAGCTCCCCTTTCCCGGCACGCGCGGTGATGTCGATGGTGTATTTCTCCAGCGCCTGCCGTGTATTCTCCGCCTCGGGGTTGTCGACCGCCGTGCCGCCACGCACGTCTTCCACCGCTTGCACCAACGCCTGCTCTGTAACACCCGCTTCTTTGAAGATATTGGCCAACGCGGCATCGGCCTGCATGACAGCCAGCAACACCATCTCGCTGGAAATAAAGCTGTCGCCTTTTTGTTGTGCCTGTTTATCGGCCAGGTTCAGCAAGCGGCCTAGCTCGGGGGAGATTTGCACTTCACCGGTGGGGCTTTGCAGCGTTGCCAATTGGTCGAGCTGCCGTTCGACTGCGGATTTGATACGATTGATATCGCCTCCCGTCTTACGCAGCAAGGGCGCCACCGTGCCGCCCGATTGCTCAAGCAACACCGCCAACAAGTGCACGGGGGCGATTTGATTGTGATCTTTCCCTACCGCTAAAGATTGGGCATCGCCCAAGGCAGTTTGTAACTGTGTGGTAAATTTGTCAGCGCGCATTAAACACCTCTTAAAACTCTTTGTCGTCTGCATTAAAAGTGGGGCCGCGAGCTATGATTTCAAGCTGTTTGATGCTTTTGCGTCAGGTAGATGATGCTGGCCATACGCCCGGTCACCCCATCGCGGCGATAGGAATAAAAACGCTCACTGTCGGTACAAGTACAGAAATTACCCCCGTAAATCGCGCCCAGGTTCAGTTGCTGTAGCTGGCGCGTGGCTACCTGGTATAAATCGACCATTGTCTTGCCCGGCGTGGTCTGACTCGGTATTTCAGTGAGCGCTTGCCCGCCCCCCACGCTCGCCTGCAACTGCTGCACTACCTCCTCGCCCACTTCAAAATGCGCCTGGCTGATTGCCGGGCCTAGCCAGGCGAGCATCTGCGACGGTGCTGCGTGAAAATTTTGCACGGCGCGCGCGAGAATACCCGCCGCCAGGCCGCGCCAACCGGCATGTACTGCACTGACCTCACTACCGGCGCGGTCGGTAAAAAAAACAGGTAAGCAGTCGGCGGTTAATATCGCGCACGCGACCCCTGCCGTGCTGGTATGCAAGCCATCGCCGCGTAGCGGGCCGGTTGTTGCTTCTGCAACGCAATGGATGACGGTGCCGTGCACCTGGTCAAGCCACTGCGTAGCATTACAGCCCGGCATTGCGGCGCCAAGCTGCTTTCTGTTTTGCCGCACGGTCGTCGCATCGTCGCCGACATGCAGCGCCAAATTGTTGTTCGCGTAGAATGCCTTACTGGCTCCGCCACGGCGTGTCGTTACAAAAGCGTGCACGTGTGGTGGCGCGGGCCAAGCGGCGGGTATAGGCTCAAGCATTGGCTTCGGCTGCACGCAAACTGCTTAATAAATCGGCCAGATCGGCCGGCAATTCCGCTTCCCACTGGCTTAACTGGCCGGTTTGTGGATGTTGCAAACCAAGTTTTTGCGCATGTAAGGCCTGGCGAGAAAAAGCGTTGATGGCCTTGCGTAATTCGGCGTTAATGGCAGCCCCTCCTCCGGGTCGTGCGCCGTAAACCGGGTCGCCGACCAATGCGTGACCAATAGAGGCCATGTGCACGCGTATTTGATGGGTGCGACCGGTTTCCAGGTGCAGGCGCAAGAGAGTCGCGGTGGTAAAGCGCTGCAGCGTCGTGAAATGGGTGATCGCGGGTTTGCCGCCAGACTTCCGTACCGCCATTTTTTTGCGCTGCACCGGGTGACGACCCAACGCGGCGTCTACCTTACCCTGTGCCGGTGGGCTGCCATGCACGACCGCAATGTACTGGCGCTTTACCGTGCGCTGTTGTAGCTGCTGCACCAGTCGCTGGTGCGCGCTCAGGGTTTTTGCGATAACGAGCAGTCCTGATGTGTTTTTATCCAGCCTGTGCACAATGCCGGCCCGCGGCACCGCCGCCAGCTCGCTGCAATGGTGCAGCAATGCGTTCGCCAGGGTACCCGCTGCCTGCCCCGCGCCCGGGTGCACTACCAGCCCGGCCGGCTTGTTAACCACGATGATAGCCGCATCTTCATGCACGATATGGAGCGCAATCGACTGCGGTTGCCATTCGCTGTGCTGCTCCAGCTCGACATTCACACTGAGTCGCATGTCCGGCGCCAGCGCGTCGCTAGGCTTGCCCTGTTGGCCGTCGACCAGCAGCGCGCCGGATTTGATCCACGATTGTAAACGCGCCCGTGAAAAATCCGGGAACAATTGCACCGCAATCCGATCAAAACGTAGGCCATCAAGCTCATCAGGCACGATGGCTTGTTGCTGGATTTTTTCAGTCATTTGTTGCTATGGCGCGCAATTCAAACCCGCTACAATGCGCGCCTCTATCAAGATTCGCAATTGGCACCTTGTTTATGTACAACCGGTTTTTCCCCCGCATTATGATCGCCTTTGGACTGGCCGCGCTAGCCGCTTGCTCATCGAACGACGAGAAAAACGAAGCCGAAGCTTCGGAAAAACAGCTCTACGACGTTGCGCAGAAACAATTAAAGACGAGCAACTACAGTTCTGCCATCACAAATCTGCAGTTACTGGAGTCGCGTTATCCATTTGGCGCATTCGCCGAACAAGCACAACTTGAAATCATCTATGCGTATTATCGCAGCTTCGAAACCGAGGCGGCGATAGCGTCGGCCGAGCGCTTTATTCGTCTGCACCCACAGCATCCGAATGTCGATTACGCCTACTATTTAAAGGGGCTAGCCTCATATAGCGAGGGCAAAGGCTTGTTTGAGCGCTTTCTGCCTACCGATATGACGCGCCGCGATCCGGGTGCGGCGCGCCAATCGTTTAACGACTTTGCACAATTGCTGGCACGCTTTCCCGACAGCGAATACGTTCCCGACGCGAGGGCGCGCATGGTGCATTTGCGCAATCAATTGGCACGCTATGAAATTCACGTTGCCAACTATTATTTTAAACGCGGCGCCTACCTGGCGGCTGCAAACCGCGGTCGCTACGTGGTCGAGAATTTTCAGCAATCGACTGCCATACCCGACGCGCTGGCCGTAATGTGCCAGGCGTATCAGCTGCTCGACCTGCCCGACCTGGCCGAAGACGCTCGCCAGGTGTTGGCCAACAATCACCCAACACACCCCGCTTTGGACAAAGACGGCCGTTTTAAAACAGATTTCAATCCGGAGAATTTACAACGCTCGTGGATCAATAGGCTGAGTTTTGGCCTGCTTGACCGCAATGAGCCGTTGACGTTTGATTATCGGCCCTAAGGACTCACTCAAAAATAACTTCCCGTTTTGACCGCCGATCCATCCCGCCTGGCTGCGTTGCGGAAACTTGAAATATCCGAATATTCCTGCGCTTTCGCGCCTTGCCAGACGGGCGCATCAACGCCCAAAACCGGGAACTTGTTTTTTCGTGAGCCCTAAGAACCAATTTCCCAGCCCGAAGTAACGGGATAACGCCGGTCACGGCCGAAACCTCGCTGCGTAATCCTGACCCCGATCGGCGCCTGACGGCGTTTGTATTCGTTTACATCGACCATGCGCAGCACGCGCAGCACGGTAGCGTGGTCAAAACCTTTGTCGATGATGGTCTGCGCGCTGCAGTCTTGCTCAACATAAAGTTCCAGTATTTGGTCGAGCACGTCGTAGGGCGGCAGGCTGTCCTGATCTTCCTGACCGGGCGCAAGCTCGGCCGATGGCGGTCTATCGATCACGCGTTGTGGAATAGCCGGTGACAGCGTGTTGCGGTAATTCGACAGCGCGTAAACACGCATTTTCGGCACGTCTTTGAGCACATCGAAACCACCCGCCATGTCGCCATATAGCGTGGAATAGCCGACCGCCAATTCGCTTTTGTTACCGGTGGTGAGCACCAGCGAACCCATTTTGTTCGATATCGCCATCAGGATGACGCCACGACAACGCGCCTGGAGATTCTCTTCGGTCTCGTCCGCCGCTCGGCCTTCAAACTCGGCGGCAAGCCCCTGCATAAACGCCTCGTACATAGTTTCTATCGGAATCACGCGGTAATGTACGGCCAGCGTTTGCGCCTCTTCGGCCGCATCATCCTGACTCATTTGGGCGGTGTAGTGGAACGGCATCATAACGGCGGAGACACGCTCGGCGCCCAGCGCATCGACCGCGACCGCCAGCGTCAGGGCTGAATCGATGCCTCCCGACAGGCCCAACACGACACCGTTAAAACCGTTCTTGTTCACATAATCCCGCATACCCAACACCAACGCGCTATAGATGCTGGGCAAATCTTCCTGCAGGGGCGCCAGGTCACCCGGCATCCATTGCCAGTGGTCATTATCTTTCTTCAATATAACGTTAAACAAGCCTGCCTCGAAGTTAGGCGCGCGCATCACCACCCCATCAATGTTCGCGGCGAATGACCCACCGTCGTACACCAGTTCATCCTGGCCGCCGACCATGTGCACATACAATACCGGCATATCGCCCTCACCGGCGCGCCGCAGCACTATTTTTTCGCGTACCCGTTGCTTGCCGATATAGAACGGCGACGCGTTAATATTGATCAAACACTGCGCACCCGCGGCGCGCGCTTGTTGAATCGGTTGCGCTTCCCAGATGTCTTCGCAAATGCTCAGGCCCATACGGCAGCCCTTGATGTCCACTACCGTCGCCGCGTCCCCGGCAACAAAATACCGCTTCTCGTCAAACACCCGATAATTGGGCAGATGCTGTTTGGCGTATTCAGCGATGATTTCACCGTTGTAAATCACGCCGACGGCATTCAGCAAACCGGCGCTTGTCGTGCGCGGATAGCCGGCAATCAAATGGATACCGCGCACCTCGTCCAGCATGCGCTGCAACGCTTTGTCTACCCTCCCCGCCAGGCTCGGCCGCAGTAGCAAATCTTCGGGCGGGTAGCCGGTCACGGCTAATTCCGGAAACACAATGCAATCGGCCCGCATCTCGTTACGTGCTTTGAGCGCGCAATCAACAATCTGCTGCGTGTTGCCTTTTATATCGCCAACCAGGGGATTGATTTGCGCAATGACAATCTTCAATTCAGGCATGTGCCAGCGTGTTCCTGTTTATCGAAGCGCGTATTGTGTGCGAAAGGAGCATGACGCGCAAAAGAAAGTGCATGGCGCACAGCCAATTACGCTAAAATTATAAGACTTGCAGCCACTTTCACGGGTATTGATATGGGCTTTATCGGCTTGATACGAGTACTGATCTTTATTCTTGCGCTGTGGTTGATCTATCGATTTATCTTCCACCGCAAACCCAAACAATTGCAGCATGATGCCACTAAAGCAAGCGACGCGACAATGGTGAAGTGCGAACAATGCGAAATTCACGTGCCACGCGACG
The DNA here is from genome assembly GCA_964544755.1 of uncultured Pseudomonadales bacterium. Taxonomy (GTDB): domain Bacteria; phylum Pseudomonadota; class Gammaproteobacteria; order Pseudomonadales; family JAUIET01; genus JBBKXJ01. The sequence goes on from CAZJDL010000045.1 coordinate 8,057, forward strand.
ACGCAATCAGCAGCGACGGCTTGTGGTTCTGTTCGGCCGACCATCAGCTTGCGTTCGAGCAATCGAAATCCGACGAGTAAGCCTTTGAATGCCGCCCTGTCAGCGCTGGCTGAAACGCAGCGAACGCTGCGTATCTATAGTATTTATCGCATCGTGCTGTCGGCGCTATTGCTGGCCATTTTTTTGGGTCAGCGCTTCGGCAAACTTGAGGCTGGGCAAAACCAAACGCTTTTTCTTCTCTCTACCAGCATATATTTCATTACCTGCGTTGCCACGCATTTTTATGCCGGCTTTAACAAGTACCGGCTGCGTCGGCGCACGCTGTTCTTTGTGTTTTTTATGGTCGACATTATCGCCCTCGTACTTATCGCCCACGCCAACGGCGGCCTGAGTACCGGTTTGAGCGTTATGCTGGCTAACACCGTCGCCGCAGCCAGCATTTTTTATCGCGGCCGCTGGGCGCTACTGGTCGCCGCGATCGCCACCATTGCCGTCATCACTAACACTATTATTTTGCTGCGCTCGAATATTGCCCACGAAGCCGACATGATTTCCGCCGGCTTGTTAGGCATGCTGTTTTTCGCGATTGCGGCCATTATCCAGACGCTGGCGTCGCGCATTGAGCTAACCCAGCGTTTCGCCGACCAGAAGACCAAAGAACTCCAACACTCGGAGTTTTTAAACAAGCTGATTGTGCAGCGCATGCAAACCGGCATCGCAGTGATTGACGCCGAGCTGGACGTGACGACCATTAATCGCGCTGCCATCGTTATGTTAGGCCTCGAGAGCGGCACCACTAAAATACTGCCTGCGCCCTTGCTTACCCGAATACAACAGTGGTCGAAGGGCGAAAATGTTGGCTTTCTGCCGTTTCGCGCGACGCTGTCAGGACCACAAATTCAGGCCGAGTTTATGCAGCTGACCAACGACGCAGACAGCGGCATTCTAATTTTTCTGGAGGATACCAGCCGCACAAGGCAGCAGGCGCAGCAACTCAAACTGGCCTCGTTGGGTCGATTGACGGCCAGCATCGCGCATGAAATACGCAACCCACTGGGCGCAATCAGTCACGCAGCGCAGCTGCTGCAAGAGTCCACCGACTTGCAAGCCCCCGACATGCGGCTGAGCGACATTATTCAAAATCATGCAAAGCGTATGAACCAGATCATCGAAAATGTACTGCAGCTGTCGCGGCGCAAATCGACCGCGGCGGAAAGAATCAATTTGCCGCAATTTTTAGACAAATTTGTGCAAAGTTTAAGCGAACAAAACCCGCAGGCCGTGATCCAGCGTGAAAACGACGACCCGACAGCCACTGTGCCGTTTGACCCCAGTCAACTCGACCAGGTGTTAACCGCTATTTGCATGAATGGCTTGCGCTACAGCAAACAAGTCACCAGGCAAGAGTCGCTGCTACTACACGCCAGGTTTTACGCCGACTCCAGGCTTACCGTGCTGGACGTTATAGACGATGGCCCCGGCGTCAGCGATGAACACATCGACCAGCTTTTTGAACCTTTTTACACCAGCGAACAGAGCGGCACGGGGCTGGGCTTGTTTATTGCCAAAGAATTGTGCGAATCGAACCAGGCCCGGCTAGACTATTTACCAACAGAGCAGGGAAAGAGTTGTTTTCGAATAAGTTTTGCCCACCCGGAACGGAAGTTGCCAGCCGTGGAAAAACGAGCGAACCAGTGAGCCCCAAGCATGCCTGAACAGCGCGTATTAATTGTTGACGACGAACCCGATATTCGAGAACTACTCGAAATCACCTTGAGTCGAATGGGTTTAGACACGGTCAGCGCAGCCAATCTGGAAAGTGCTTACGCCGAGCTGGAAAACAGCCCCTTTGATCTCTGCCTGACCGATATGCACCTGCCCGACGGTAATGGTATGCAGTTGGTCAAGCATATTCAAAACGCACTGCCGGATTTACCGGTCGCCATGATTACCGCCTTCGGCAGCGTAGAAACCGCCATAGAAGCACTCAAGGTCGGCGCATTTGATTTCGTCAGCAAACCCATCGATCTCGAACGGCTGCGCAACCTGGTCGCGACCGCATTGAAAATTGCCGCCAAACACGATGTGATTGGCGCCGGCAACGAAGTGCAGTTGCTGGGTGAAACCGCGGCGGCAAAACAATTGCGCGACCAGATTATCAAGCTGGCGCGCAGCCAGGCGCCAGTGTATGTCAGCGGTGAATCAGGCGCGGGCAAAGAGTTGGTTGCGCGCCTGATTCATTCCAACGGCCCGCGCGCCAGCGGCCCGTTCGTGCCGGTAAACTGCGGCGCCATTCCGGCGGAGCTGATGGAAAGTGAATTCTTCGGCCACAAGAAGGGCAGTTTTACCGGTGCGGTGGAAGATAAACTCGGCCTGTTCCGCGCGGCTGAAGGCGGCACGCTGTTTCTCGACGAAGTGGCCGATTTACCACTCGCCATGCAGGTAAAACTACTACGCGCCATTCAGGAAAAGGCCGTACGCGCCGTGGGTGAAAATGCAGAACACCCTATCGATGTGCGTATACTCAGCGCAACACACAAGAACTTGAGCAACGAAGTCGCTAACGAACGCTTCCGTAACGACCTCTTTTATCGCATCAATGTGATTGAATTAAAAGTGCCGAGCCTGCGCGAACGCAAGGCTGACATACCCCTTCTGGCCAACTTTATTCTCGACAAACTGGCCGATGAAAACGCGCAACACAAAATGCAACTGGCCGACGATGCACTGCGGGCACTACAGGACTACGCCTTCCCTGGCAACGTGCGCGAACTGGAAAACATACTGGAACGCGCCAGCACGCTGTGTGAAGGCCAGCGCATCACGGCGCGCGATTTGCAGCTTGCGCCAGCGGTTGCGCGCAATAATTTGCAAACGGAAAAATCGGCCGAATCCACGGCTAGCACCGGTGCGCTCTACCCCGATGTTAATGTGGAACAACCCGTCCACTCGCTGGAAGAGTTTCTGGAGAACATCGAAAAGGACGTGATCCAACGCGCACTGGAAGCCTGCCGCTGGAACAAGACCGCAGCGGCGGAGCGGCTGGGTATTTCGTTTCGCGCCTTGCGCTATCGGCTGAAGAAGCTTGATTTGAATTAGTCCGCGTGCGCGCAGCACACCCTACATGAAGCATCGGTAGGGCGCGCTATGCGCACACGCGTGCAGCCCCCTACCCTGCTGCGCCCGCCCAATCCTACAGTCACTATGGTCAATCTCCTACAGACTCAATGACGCGCCCGCCATATAGTGACCTTGTCATCAGCGAACAGGAAGTTCGCCGATTATCACGACAAGGAAGTCACTCTTATGACCTGTGCGCGCGGCTTTACTCTGCTTGAATTAATGATTGTGCTGGCCATCGTTATCGTAATCAGCGGTATGGCGGCGCCTTCGTTTCATCACTCGGTAGAGAGCAATCGGGCCAGCGCGCATATTCAGCGTTTTATTCGCACCCTGAATCTGGCCCGCCACACGGCTATTACCTCGAAGGAAATTACCACATTATGCCCCACTACCGATGGCGAAAGCTGCGGCGGTGACTGGCATCGAGGCACGATTTTATTTCGCGATAAAAACAATAACCGCCGGGTCGATAGTAACGAGAGATTGATAGAAGTCAGCGAAGCTTATCCGCAGGGTATCACCCTAAATTGGCGCGCTTCGGCGGGTAGAAACAGTTATATTCGCTTTTCACCCAGTGGCGCGGCGCGGGAGTTTGGAACCTTTACCTATTGCCCGCGCTCACGCAATACACGCTATGCGAAAATGCTGGTATTGAACAGGCAGGGCCGCGTGCATAACGCACGCGACGTGAATGGTAACGGTATTGCGGAGAAGCGCAATGGCGATGAGCCGGAGTGTTAGAAACTAATCTTCCCAGCAAATGGTAGCCGGGTTACTACCCACCGTCGCGCGCAAGCCCGTATTGGTCAACGTTAGTGTACCGCAGGGATCGTTGACCTGGCCGCCAATAGGTGCCGCCGTCAGCGTGTAACTGTTAGCGTTCGGCGCGTTTAGGGTCAAATTGTAATACGGCCGCCCGCCTTCCAACGGCGATGTGGTGCTGCCGAATACCGTGGGGTCGGGTGCACCGGCGTCGGTCTGGCCGGTCGCGGCGCCCAGGTAACTAAAGTTGTTCTTCGTGTAATGCCGCTCCATCGCCTGCCGCAGTTGTTGCAAATCGGCTTGTGCGGTAGCACGGCGGGATTTTTGCACGCTGTCCTGGTAACTTGGAAAGGCGATGGCGGCAAGTACGCCCACTATCGCCACCACAATCATTACTTCGATTAAGGTAAACCCTCGTAGTCTGGTCATGAGTTTTGTCCTGAAATATCAATTAATGTTGCGAAATTACCGATAGATCCCGAATATCGCCGGTTTTACTGTCCAGCTTTACCAATACTTCGTCGCCCAAAAGTACATCTTCCAGTGCACCCTTGCTGCCATCTACCAGTGTAATTTTAGAGGACAGAGCTACGCGATAGCGCTTTTCTGTTGTCGTATAGTCACCGATCACTAATAGCCGGCTGCCAAAGTTCGCGCCTACTACTTCGCCGGTCAGGTCGCCTGGTGACCCTGCGCCGGCAGCGTTCGCATTCAGCCCAAACACCGTTAACAGCGCGCCCAGGGCCAATAGTTTAGCGATCATTCGACTGTATGTATTCATTTCTGTTCTCCGTGTGCATGGCAAAGCGGTTAGTTAAGCTGGCGCCAGCGGCGTCTGCCCTGCGAGAAGCCTTCGCCGGAAAAGCCGGATTTGACCTCGCCTTCTGATGTACCCACGTAGTAGCAATCGCCGCTGCCGCAGCGAATCACAGTGGGATCGGAATACACACCGTCGCCGCTGAGTTCGCCCTGAATACCCGAGGTCTTGCTGTTGTTCAGGTAATCATCGCTGTCCAGCACGCCGTCACCGTTGTGGTCGAAGGGCTGCGCAGGAGCCAGGCCACCATCGGAGCGGTCCAACGCCATTAACCAGCTCGTTCCGCCGGCTTCGCACGGGTTATCGCTGGGAATGACGGTCGTAAACACGATCGTGCGGCCGCGTAATACCGATCTGCCCACCATGCGCTCGCCGGTTAATACCGGACTGCCAGCGCCTGCGGCGAGCTGCAAATACCAGCCCATTTTCGCATTGCCACCTTCCCACTCAATGGGAAGATCGGTCGTCACGCGTTTGCCGCTGCTCTCCTGAGAGATGCTTTGCTGCAGCAGATGATCCACCGATAAATTAACCGGCGCCACATGACTCTTGGTATCGCCTACTGCCAGGTCAGCGCAGGCAGTGCCCGTACCGCACAAGTCTTTATCCCAAATGCCATAAAAAGCCTGCAACGCGGTGGTAGTGTTGTCGGCAGGGTCGAGGTATTGACCGGTACCGAAATAAATCATATTGCCGCCGCGACGCGAAGGGTGGCCGCCAACACGCGGCGTCGACTGAATCGGTTGCGCTATACCCGTGGTCGTTTGCGCCTCGAATAGAGGTGCAGGACCGCTGGCATCGGAATAGGCAATTTTCCAATCGGCCAAGTCTTCGCTGCTGATATCAAATTTCCATAGATTACCGAATAAGTCGCCCGCATACACATAGTCCGTGGTGAGATCGTCATCATTAAAGACCGCCGCCGGGCTGCTCAAACCGTTCGCCTGGGTGGGGTCTTGACCATCGCCCAAGCCAACACCGGTATCGAGTTTCTTGATCAGTGCGCCGGTTTCCGCATCGACGACGAACAGCACGGCGTTACCCGTCGCCGAAGTTGCCCCGTCGCCGTACATCGCGTTATAACCATTGCCGAAGATAACGACCCAGCGACCGGTGCTGCTAGGATTGGCACTGCTGGCGTCGGAGCCTTTCAGGTTAACCTTAGTGATCACCGGCTTGGAGTAGCTGAAGCCCATATCCGGGTCACCGTTGGCGCCCGTATCACCATCGGCAATGCCGCTGGCCGTATTCGTGTCACCAAATTCCCAGCGCACGAGCTGGCTAGCCAGGGTGTTATCTTCTGTCGTAATAGCGTCCGGGTTGGTCACATCAAGCGCGAAAAAGCCCTGGCCACCAGTACGCACTCCACCCACCAGCAACGTATGCCAGGCGGCATCGTAGAAAGTATCGGCATGCACCAGGTCACCGTCAACGTAGGACCCATTGACGAAGGACTGACTCGTCAACTTCCATAAATCATCGAACACCAGGTCGGGAACATAAGCAAACTTCTCACGCCCACCCGTAGCGACATTAATCCGCGCGTCAAACGCGTGCAGCATGCCGTCGTTGGCCCCTACATAGAGCATGGGTGTACGGTTGAAAGTACCCGAGGAACAGGAATCGATAGTGCCGTTACTGTCGGTATCTTGCGGCCCAGCACACAGAAATTCGCTATGCGTTTGGCCGCCGGCGCCTTCCAGGTCGTCCGGGTAGAGGATATCGAACGCACCACTGGCCTCGAAACCGTTGCCGACATACATTGGTGAAGAGTGTACGATAGCGCCCAGGCGCGTTTCTGAGCGGTTGCGGAATGTGCCGCCGTTTTGTTGTTCTAAGGCGGTATTGCCACGTAGATATTCCAGGCGCTCCTTCCCTAATGAATCCCCGTTGTGCAATAGGTTTTGTCTAGTAGTGTCGATGAACGGGGTAGGCCACCTAAACTTGTTTCCGCGAAAGCCCAGGGGGCTCTCCGGCTGCGATGTAAATATGATGCGGTTGTTCCAATCCAGTGAAGTCTTCGTATTAAGCGTACCCGCATCCCAAACCGCTTGGCACACCGTGCCTATCGGCAGGCTGTTGCAACTACCAGTGCCAGAACCATCCGAAATCGGCCGGCCCAGGATATTGCCCTCCCAGGTATCGGTCTGAAATTTGGCCTGGTATAAACCCACGCCACCGGCAATCGAGCTGCTGTTAAGATCCACGGCGGCAGCCGATGAAACACGGGCGCTGAGCGAGTTGACGATTTTCGATAAGGCATTGCTTAACTCATCGGGGCTGCTCGCAGCAAAGAACTGACCACGGCTATTGATGGCTGTATGATAGAGATCATCGACACGGGCAAGCGCATCTTGCCTTTGCCAGCCAGGATAAGTCGTGATCGGATTCCATTCCGTTTGATTGTCGCCGAAGTTGTTAACGAAGGAGGTCCCTGCCTTCAAGCTGTCGTACACCGCACTTGTGAGCGGCACATAACCGGCTACCCCGAAGCCTATTGTGTAATTTACCAGGTGCTGCCAGGTGGCCGGATCGTTGGCGGGGTTCCAGTAATCGGTGTTGTTAATATTGTTGGCCGTCGAACTACCCGCCGGCAGATAAGGCTTGACGTTATTCTCAAGATCAGGGCGCAAATCGGTCGCCCAATAATGAAAAGCAAAATCAGACAGAGGAGTTACGTTTGCGCCGGTAATATTCGGGTCGGTAATTTCGTTATCGGCATAGATGGAGGCCTCCACGCTGGTAGAGTCGTAAGCCTTGCCAGCCGGCAGGCTAAATGAATCGTAATCGTGCCTGAACGGTGTTTGAGCCGGCGTACCATGACCTTGATTGTAAACACCGTCGGTGACCATGATATGGGTATTCAGACGGCACGACAGTTCGTCCTGGTCGCCCGGCGCGCTGCCGCCCGGATCAACGACGTAGGGGCTATTGTTACCGGATGTCGCGTAATAATCACCTATCGTTATTTGTGCCCGGCGCAAAGGTGTGCCACCGCTGGCATTAACATTGAATAACCAGTTGTAAAAGTTGGTCCTCTCAGCGGAACCGAATTCGTTAACGTAACTCACCGTGCCGCTACTATTTCCCGACCTCACGCCACGTTGATTGATTGTTTGCCTGCCAACCCTTATCGAGGATGGTAAGTTTTCCGGCGAAAATGCAAAGCTGATAGATCCTTTCGCAGACTTCATGCGATAAGAATAATACTGGTACCAGTTGGCAAAGTTTTGCTCTTCGCTTGAGCCCGCCACGACCACCTTGGTATAACACGCATCGGTGGTCGGATCACCGTCGCAGCCCCCGTTTGCCGCATCGTAATTGTAATAGTACGCAGGCTCGGCCACACCCGAATAGAGAGGCCTGCCAGTACTATAATTACCCACATGCCACAAGGGCCGGAAACTGGTTGCCAAATTCACACTGGTCGGTAATGTTCGAGTCTGATCATTGCCATCACCATACGGGTCGGTGAGCGCGGCGGTGAATGTTGCGTTTGACATGGCGCTACCATCCGCGTTCAGCGGCGGCGCGTAGACTGCCGTTGGATCGTAATATATTCTGTTGTAATACGTTGATTTGGCTGCATTCAGCGCAGATTGAGGCCATATATTGTCCGGAATATAAGCCAAACCCATACTGCCCGAGTCATCCATCGACAACACCACGTTGGGTGGCACGCTGTCTACCAAGAACAAAGGCAAGTCGCTTAATGTCAGCGCCGTTGCAGTGGATGGCAAGGTACCTATCACCAGGGATGCCCCCAGAGCCAACTGACCCGCCGCAAGTTTAACGCCACGTCTCATTTTAAAATTCATCATCCTCACCTTTTCCTTACTTGTAACGCTTAAAGTAAGCGCTTTGTACAACGCTAATGCTGCGAATGTCGCTACCGGTGGCGGCCGCTGTGGCCTGGTAGTGGTACCAACCGGTTTTGGTCAATACGGATTCCTGCTTGTCGTCGGCCTGAAAGTTGACCTCTTCGCGAATACAGCGCGGGTTAGCCGCAACGGCGCCGTTCGCCAGTGCCATCAAATCAGTTTGAGCCGCATCGGTCGTTTCATATAGCATGCCGTTTAGCCCCCAAAAGTTGGCATCTTGCCACCAGTAAGTCAGGCCCGTGCTGCCAGACCAAAGGCTTGCGGGAGAATTGGCCGCACCCGATACATCCGACTCCCAAAACTCGGTGCTGGCATCCGGTGTTGCACCGCCGCCAATCGCGCCCTGCAGTTGCTTGCGGTCAATTCCGAGCTGGGCGATATAGTCCTCACAGTCGCGCAGGGCGGTCTCACCGGTCTGAAACGACAAGTTATCGTCATACATATTGCTGACCATGCGCTCTTCCAGCGTCACCGAGGTGATACCACTGGTACCGATGACCGTCATGATCAACAGAATAATCAGGCTGACCAGCAGTACGGCGCCGTTTTGTTTGTGTGTCGATATTCCCGAATGCATAGTTGTCACCTTTATTCCGCCGGATAAACCGGATTGCGCAAGTTGATCGTCTGCGTAAAAATCTGCCTTGCCTTGCCGTCTTGATAGCTCACCGTTGCGTTATCCTGCACGTCATAAGTCTGCGCTACGCTGTGTTCCAGCGGCGCGCCAGCGGATGAGGCCAGCATTGCAACCTTGATGGAGACAACGTTCTCCCAGTCGTCGACCGTCATTTGATCGGCATTGACAAACTTGTTGGCAGTGAGCAGCTGTTCGTCAGGCCGGTCATCGGCCGCCGGGAACACGAAGTCGTCGAGTACGCCGCCTACGTTCACCCCGTATTGAATTTGCAGATCGTCGATACCCTCAACCAGCGTCGCCGTCGTCGTACCACCTGCGGTAACGGTCTGGCACTGAAACTCAGCGTCATCGCTGACGAAGTAACTGATTTCAGCCCACTGATCCTCGTCTATATCGACGCCCTGGCAATCGGCAACCAGGTCATCAGCCGAGCCTTCGATGCGCACGCGCACCACGTCGGTCTGGTCTTTAACACCCGGCTCACCGACTGCATTGTTGAGCCCCGCCACGGCAGTACCTTCGGTAAAGTTGCCCTCTGCCAGAAACGTTTCCTTGCGCAAGTTTGGGTCCATCACCTCATCAATATTGATTTCGGTGGTGTAGCCGCCGTGACGCAAAATGCGCGCCATAAAGTCCATCGCGAAGCGACCGTTTTCCTGCATATGCGATTGCGCGTTGATGGTGGTAAAGGTTTTCTGGCTGCCCAGAAAGACCTGTATCACGCCGGCCATCAGGAAAATACCCAGGCCCATGGCGATCAGTAGTTCTACCAGCGTCATGCCGCGTTGTTGCGTTACTCTATTCATCGCTAGATTTCCACGTTGATGACCAGACAAGCCAGGTCAGCCGGGTCGTTAGGGTCACAGTCCGTTCCGGCTGCGCCATTGCGCAGTTCGTCCCACATCATGGTGACGGTTTGCAGATTGCCGTTGGCAACCACCGTGGCATCACCACCTGGCAAGGTTTGCACGCGCAGCATCCATTCATGTAAATCCTGAGTCGCCATTTCCAATTCCGTACAATCTGCGCCGGCGGCCGCACAACCCTGATCCGCGGGCACCGCGGCGCCGGCAAATTCGTAGCTGCCGCTTAATACACCGAGTCGATTGGCGCGCATGCGATCCGCCACATCGCGCGCCAGAATATCGGCCTGCGTTCTAAAATAGGTGTTTTGCGATTGCTGCAAACCGGTGGATTGCAAGGCCGCCAAACCCAGAAAGCCGATGGCCAGCACCAGCATGGTCACTAGAATTTCGATCAGGGTGAATCCACTGTGCGAGTTGCTTTTCACTTTGACTCGGCTCCTTGATGTAATTTGTTGTGGCGTCATATGCAGCTACCGTCGAAGCCGGAGCGCAGCAATACAGATCCGGTTGCGGAAATTTGTATACCCCGCCGTTGATCATTCGCTGCATGTTTGGGATCGACAAAACAGACGTCGGTTAGCGGGTTATTGGCGCGGCCAAGACGGTCAAACAGCACTACGCCCGTTGTTACCAGCGGCGTGACCAGATTGCCTTCGCCGTAATGCGCCTGAATTGAAACTTCGTCGGCCGTCCCATCCTGTGTACCGTTGCCGTTTTGATCGACAAAGACGATCCAGCCCAAATGCCAGTTAGGATCGTTTGCACACGTGCTTTGATCGGCGCTGGCACAAACGCCGACCGGAATTTTGCGTTTCAGCGCTTCACTGCGCGCGTACTGCATGGCGTTAAACAAGCTGTCGCGCATGCTCTGCACGTTATTGCGGCTGATGCTGCTGTCGAAACTTGGCGCCGCCAGCGAAGCGACGATGGCGATCATCGCCATGGTGATCAGCAGCTCCAGCAAGGTGAAGCCGCGCATTAAAGAATTCTTGTTGGTATGCATAGTTTTCATCAGTCGATTCTAGTAACGGGTACAGCCAAACACCGCAATCACGGAACGGCGTGACCTGTTTTAACTGTAGAAACGTTTAGCGACTAATGAAAGAGAAGCGGGATAGGAGGTCGTTGGCGGGGATAAATGGCCGGTTTTTCGAGTTTTTACACTGATTGATTGATCACGCGCAGCTCTTTGGGCATCGAGAATGTAATATTTTCAGGCTGGCCGGCCACCTCTTCCGGCACGCTGGCGCCCAGTTCCTGCAGGCGCTGAATGACTTCCTGTACGAGAGTTTCCGGCGCCGACGCACCGGCAGTCACGCCAATGACGCTTTTGTTTTCCAGCCAGGCGGCTTGAATATCGGCGCCGCTATCGATCAGATAAGCATCACTTTGCATGCGCTCGGCCAGTTCGCGCAGGCGATTGGAATTGGAGCTGTTAGGCGAGCCAACAACAAGCACCAGATCACATTCTTGCGCTAACTGCTTGATGGCGTCTTGACGGTTTTGGGTGGCATAGCAGATATCGTCTTTACGCGGGCCGCGAATGGCCGGGAACCTGGCGCGCAAGGCGTCGATGACTTTGGCGGTGTCGTCCATCGACAAGGTGGTTTGGGTCACGTAGGCCAGCGATTCGGGGGTGCTAACCTCGAGTTGTGCTACCTGCGCTTCGTTTTCCACCAGGTAAATCATGCCGCCATTGCCGAAGTCGTATTGACCCATGGTGCCTTCGACTTCGGGATGGCCTCTGTGGCCGATGAGAATGCATTCCTGGCCGGACCGGCTAAAGCGTGCAACTTCCAAATGTACTTTCGTCACCAGTGGGCAGGTGGCGTCGAACACTTTGAGGTTGCGGTTTTCCCCTTCCTGGCGTACCGCTTGCGATACGCCATGCGCACTAAAAATCACGATGGCGTCGTCAGGCACTTCGCTTAACTCATCGACGAAAATTGCGCCGCGCTGGCGTAAATCACCCACCACAAACTTGTTGTGCACCACTTCGTGGCGCACATAAATAGGCGCGCCAAAAATCTCCAGCGCACGATTAACAATTTCTATCGCGCGATCGACGCCCGCGCAGAACCCACGCGGATTGGCAAGTTTAATCTTCATGCGTTGACTCGCTGCTCAATAGGTTCAACGTTCACAATCGCAACGTCAAATTGCAGGTCACGACCCGCCAGCGGATGATTGAAATCGACGATAACATCGTCGCCGTCAAACTCTTTGACAACGCCGGGTATTTCCGCCTTGGAGGCGTCGGCGAACGAAATCACCAGGCCCGGTTTAAGGTCGTAACTCACCAACTGGGCGCGTGCAAACTTGTGCACGTTTTCCTCTTTACGCGCACCGAACCCTTGCACAGCAGGCATCACGAATGTGGCTGCATCACCGGCTGCCAGTCCCAGCAGTTTTTCTTCAAAACCCGGCAGCAAGCTGCCGTCGCCCATGTCGAAGCAGGCCGGTTGTTGCTCGAAGTTTGAATCCACTACGGTACCATCCTGCAGTTTAATGGCGAAATGCAGGGTGACGCGCATTTGATCTGTGATTTGCATAAGCGCGGCCTTTACTTGTGCGACGCCGATTCGGCGTGGCGGTTCAGAAACATATCCAGCAACATAATACCGGCACCGACGCTAATAGCGGAATCGGCGATGTTAAACGCTGGGAAATAGTGGTTCTCGTAATGCACAACGATAAAATCGACCACATAGCCCAGCGCCACGCGGTCGTATAAATTTCCCACTGCCCCGCCGAGTATCAGGGCCAATGAAAGCATCAGCAACTTTTGTTCCCGTGGCAAGCGATACATCCATATAACCAGCACCACACTGACAAGCGCCGAGATCACCGCAAGTACCCCCCGCTGCCAACCACCGGCGTCACTCAAAAAGCTAAACGCCGCGCCGCTGTTGTGCCACAAGGTGAAATTAAAGAACGACAGAATCTCCAGCGGCTGGCCTAAATCGAGCTTTGCACTGGCCAACCATTTGGTCCATTGATCCAGCGCGATAATCACGATGCTTAAACCATACCACATTAATAGTTTCACTCTTGCATTCCTTTAGCGCCGCTAGCTATGCGTAGCGGCGGCACTCACCGCTACCCTCTATATTTTCCACGCAGCGCGAGCACAACTCAGGATGCTTGCTGCTCGCTCCCACATCGGCACGTTGATGCCAGCAACGCACGCATTTTCCCTGTGCGCTGGCATTGATGCTCAAGTGCAGGCCAGGCAGTTCGGTAGGCTGCGCATCCGCGGGCACAGCAGACGCTGCCTGCAACGTCGCTACTGACGTAATTAACACAAAGCGTAGCTCATCGCCAAGTTTGGCCAGCGCTTGCAGCAGCCGTTCGTCGCAGTACAACGCTACTTCGGCGCTCAAGGTGCCCTTGATAGCGCCGTCTTTACGCTGGCCTTCCAGCGCCTTGTTGACCGCTTCCTTTACTTCCAGCACGACGCGCCAGAACTCTTCGTCCATGTCATCGCTGACCGCCATTTGCGGTAACGTGTACCAGGTTTCTACCAGCACAGTGTCGCCCCGCTCACCCGGTAAATATTGCCATATCTCGTCGGCGGTAAAACTTAGAATCGGGGTAATCCATCGGACTAACGCTTCAGCTATATGGTACAGCGCAGTTTGCGCCGAACGTCGGCCCAATGAATCAGCCCGCATCGTGTATTGCCGGTCTTTGATAATATCGAGATAAACGCCGCCCAAATCGGCCACGCAAAAATTGTGCAACTTCTGATAAATCAGGTGAAACTGATAGTTGTCATAGGCCTGCACAATCTCGTCTTGCAGTTGTACGCAGCGCCGGATTATCCATTGGTCCAAGGCAAGCAACTGCTCAGCTTCGACCAGGTCGCGCTGTGGCTCGAAGCCGTTCAGGTTCGACAGCAGAAAGCGCGTGGTATTGCGAATACGTCGGTAGGAGTCGGCCGTGCGCTTGAATATTTCGTCCGCTACGGTCATCTCGTCGCGGTAATCGGTGGCCGCGATCCACAAGCGCAGGATATCGGCGCCCAGCGACTTCATCAATTTTTGTGGCGCAATCACATTGCCCAGCGACTTCGACATCTTGTGCCCGTGCACGTCGACGGTGAAGCCGTGGGTCATGGCCGCCCGGTAGGGCGCCTGCCCGTTAATCGCCACCGACGTCAGCAATGACGATTGGAACCAGCCGCGATGCTGGTCCGAGCCTTCCAGGTACATATCCGCCGGGAACGTCAATGCCGGGTTTTGCCGCAATACGCATTCATGTGAGACACCGGAATCAAACCATACGTCCAGCGTGTCTTCCACTTTCACATAACGCGCTGCGTCAGCGCCAAGCAGTTCGGTCACATCCAGCGCAAACCAGGCTTCGATACCTTCCTGTTCGATGCGTTGCGCTACCTCTTCGATCAGGCGGCTGGTGTCGGGGTGCAGCTCGGCACTGTCTTTATCGACGAATAATGCGATGGGTACACCCCAGGTGCGCTGCCTGGAGATACACCAATCGGGCCTGTCGGTCAGCATGGCGGCGATACGTGCCTTGCCCCAGGCCGGCAACCACTCCACGTTTTCGACCGCGTTCTGAGCCTGCTCGAGCAAACCGTTGGCCTGCATGCCGACGAACCATTGCGGTGTGGCGCGAAAGATAATCGGTGATTTATGCCGCCAGCAATGCGGGTAACTATGCACATAATCCTGGTGCGCAAGCAGCGCATCGTGCTGCTGCAATACCTCCACTATGGCCGCGTTTGCCTTCATCACGTGCTGACCGGCAAACAGTTCCGTGTCAGGCAGAAACACGCCGTTCGGCCCCACCGGGTTGAGCACTTCCAGACCGTAGCGCTGGCCCACCACAAAGTCATCCGCACCGTGACCGGGCGCGGTATGCACGGCGCCCGTGCCGGCTTCCAGCGTCACGTGTTCGCCTAACACAATGAGTATGCTTCGATCATAAAACGGATGTTGCAAACGCAGGTTCTCAAGAGCGGCACCCTTGCAGCTGCCGATGCGGGTAAAATCGGTAATGCTGGCACGCTGCAGCACGGCCTCATGCAACGCCTCTGCAACGAGTAACACCTGCTTTTTCCCGTGCCATTCACTAGCGATGGCGACGTATTCCAGCTCGGGGTGTAGCGCCACCGCCTGGCTGGCCGGTAGGGTCCAGGGCGTGGTGGTCCAGATCACCACGCTGACACGCTCGTCGCCGTTCACATCGAAACCGCAGGCGTCGCCAAATTGCTGCGCTTGTTCGACGCGATAACTGACATCAATCGCCGGTGAAACCTTGTCTTGATACTCGACTTCGGCTTCGGCCAGCGCGGATGCGCAGTCAGTACACCAGTGCACCGGTTTGAAACCCTTTTGCAGATGGCCGTTGGCTACAACTTTACCCAGCGCGCGGATTTGATTGGCTTCATACAGATAGCTCATGGTCAGGTAGGGTTTGTCCCACTCACCCAGCACCCCCATGCGAATAAAATCCTGTTTCTGACCTTCAACCTGCTTGGCCGCATAAGCGCGGCAGCGGCGGCGAAACTCGGCAGCATCGATTTTGACGCCCGGCTTGCCGACTTTTTTCTCAACGTTGAGCTCAATGGGCAAACCGTGACAGTCCCAGCCCGGAACATAAGGCGCGTCGAAGCCGCTCAGGGTCTTAGCTTTGACGATAATGTCTTTGAGAATTTTGTTGACCGCGTGGCCGATATGGATTTCGCCATTGGCGTATGGCGGGCCATCGTGCAGCACGTATTTGGGCTGCCCGGCGCGGGCCTGGCGGATTTTGCCGTACACATCCATGGCTTGCCATTTCTGCAATAACTTGGGTTCGCGCTGGGCCAGATTCGCCTTCATGGGAAAATCGGTTTGCGGCAGATTTAAGGTGGCTTTGTAATCACTCATTAATAAGGAGACTTTCAGGGTTATTTAAGACTGGCGTTTAAGTTCAAAATAGTCGTACGCGATTTGAATATCGGCTTGAATGTTTTTCTTCAACTCTTCCACGTTGGCAAATTTTATCTCTTCACGAATTTTCTTTTTGAAGCGCACGTGAATGGTTTTACCATAAATATTGTGCTCAAAATTGAGCAGATGCACCTCGAGCAGCGCTTTCACGCTATCATCTACGGTGGGTCGCGAACCCACATTGGCCACGCCCGGTTTCGGGTCGCCATTCAAACCCAGCACTTCCACTGCATATACGCCCGACAAAGCGGCGCTATGCCGGTGAAGCTCCAGGTTCGCCGTTGGAGAACCCAGCTGCCGCCCCAGTTGCTGACCGTAAACGACCTTGCCGGTAATCGCGTAGGGCCGTCCCGACAAGCGTTCAGCCAACTCGAAATCGGCGGCTCGCAGGGCCGCACGAATGCGGGTGCTCGACACTCGCTCGCCCTCTATAGTGACGGTGTCGGTATCCTCCACGTCAAAGTCGTGTTTTTTGCCGAGCCGTTGCAGCAGCGCAAAATCTCCTTCACGCTCATGGCCAAAGCGTAAGTCGTCGCCCACTACGACGTATTTAATGCCCAGCCCGGCAACGAATACGTTCTCGATAAAGTCTACCGCCGACACTTCGCTCAGGGTCTGGGTAAAGGGAATGCGGAATACTCTATCGATGCCGAAATCACGGAACGCAATAAACTTCTCACGGAAGCTCATCAGGCGCGCCGGCGCTTTTGTGGGCGCAAAATACTCGCCTGGCAACGGTTCCAGCACAATGACCGTTGCTGGCAGGCCCAACTCCGCGCCTTTATCGAGCAATTGTCGCAATATGGCCTGATGACCAAAATGCACGCCGTCGAATGCGCCGATGGTGGCCACGCAGGGCGTGTGCCGAGGACGCAAATTATGCAAACCACGTATGAGTTCCATCGGCGAACTTAGCATGACCAGAAAAACGCAACATTATAACTGAGTCGCCGCGCGCGGAGTACACGGCTAATTGGATTGCGCTCGAAAATGCCGCAACCTTGCGCCCAGCAGCGCCAACGTCGAAAAATAAATCGCCGCGCCAGCCGCGCACAAGCACAAGGTTCTGAACGCGCGACCATAAACATCCAGCGCCTGCCACAGTGCCGTATCACCTTTATATACCAACAAAAACGCCACCATCGCTGCGGCGGCAACAAGCACGCGCGCGCAGCTTTTGAAAAAACCGGGCTGCCACACAATAACGTCGGTAGTTAGCAAGCCGCGCATCAACAACCCCGCATTGACCCACGCCGCCAGCGAGGTGGCTAATGCCAGGCCGGCGTGACCGATATTAAACAGGAAATAGAGCGGCACTACGAAGGCTATATTGAGCACCATGTTCACCACCATCGCGATAATGCCAATACGCACCGGCGTTTTCATGTCTTGCTGCGCATAGTAGCCGGCAGCAAGTACTTTGATCAGCATGAAAGCCAGCAAACCCAGCGCGTAGGCCTGCAGGCTGAAACTCGCCATCGTCATGTCGTGGTTGGTGATTTTGCCGTAGTTAAACAAGGTCAGCAGCAGCGGCTCGGCCAGCACTAGCAGCGCCGCCATCGCCGGCACGCTGACCAGCCATACCATGCGCATGGCCCAGTCCAGCGGCCGCGCAAATTGCTCGGCGCCGCTGCGGCCATGTTGGCGTGACAGAGTCGGCAGAATCACGGTGGCAACCGCGATACCAAACACACCCAACGGCAGTTCTACCAGGCGGTCGGAATAGTACAGCCACGACACGCTGCCGGTTGGCAGGAACGATGCCAAAATCGTGTCGAACAATAAATTGATTTGGCTGACCGACACCCCGAACAAAGCCGGCACCATTAAGACCAAAATACGCTTGACCCCGGGGTGCTGCCAATCCACCCGCGGGCGCGGCATTAAACCGATTCGCGCAAGGAAGGGCAGCTGTAAGGCGAGCTGTAATATGCCGGCGATAATGACCGCCCAGGCGAGGGCAAAAACCGGCCGCTCCAGCTGCGGCGCCAGCAGCAATACACCGGCGATAAGACTGAGATTGAGCAATACCGGCGTAAATGCTGGTACGGCAAATCTGTTATAGCTATTGAGTATGGAACCGGCGAAACCCGTGAGCGAGATCAGCAATAGATACGGAAAAGTGATGCGTAACAACTCACTCGTTAGCGTGAATTTTTCTGGTTGACCTATGAAACCCGGTGCGAATAAGGTCGTCACGGCGGGTGCGGCCAACACCGCGAAGAGACAGACACCGAGCAACACGATACCGAGCGAGCCAGCCACGCTATTGATCAACTGGCGCACTTCACCGCGCCCGCGCTGAGTGCGGTATTCCGACAATACCGGGACGAAGGCCTGCGAAAAAGCGCCTTCGGCAAACAGGCGACGCAAAAAGTTAGGCACCTTGAAGGCGATAAAAAATGCGTCGGCGTTGGCGTTGGCGCCAATAAATATAGCAATAACAACATCGCGACACAGACCCAGCACCCGCGACAACAAGGTCATCGAGCCGACCAGCAAGCTGGAGCGCAGCAAACTACCGGCTGGCTTGGTTGACTTGGACCGTGGCAACGAAAATTCCTACGCCGTTAATGGATGAGCGCGGCGCTGCAGAGCGACCGATACCGCACGCCGACGCCGGTCTGCTCACTCTGGTACAGATGCAACTCCGCGGCAGTGTAGTCCAGGTCTATCGTCACCGGTTTAATTTCTGCGCTTGCTTGCGTGCAACGTGCAAGCGTGACATGTGGACGATATGTGCGTTCTTGCTTGTAAATGGCGAGTGTCTGCAGACCTTGCGCCAACGCACTCTGCAGTTTTCGGAGCTCGTCGCTGTGCTTCGGCAACGCGGCCAGAACTCGTGGGCGGCGACCGTCTGGAAACAGGCTTACGCGGGTAAAACTGATGTCGAATCCCTTGCAGCGCGCAGCGACTGCGCCGATTATTGTGCATGTGTCGTGCACTTGCGCAGCCGACAGGCCACCGAGAAATGCGAGGGTCAAGTGCAAATTATCCGCCACAACCCAACGCAGGTGTTGCGAAGCGCTCTCGGCGTACGCGCTTGCGTGCAGCAAAGTAGCAGCATGGCTCGCAAAAGGCAGCGCAATAAACGCTCGACTTACATCCATTGTTTTAATCGCGTTGCCATGCCGTAATTAGGGCCTGATAACACTAAAAACGCCGCTCGGTGTACCAGTTAACCGGCCGCGAACTGTTATCAACCTGATCGACCACGTCGAGAATCAATGCAAACAGCGCCATGCGCACCAGCACGCCGTTGTCGGTCTGGCGAAAAATCGCCAGGTTGGGGTTTTCGTTCAAATCGCTGTCGAGTTCGTTGGCGCCGGCACGCGAATCACGCGGTAAGGGATGCATGATCACCGTATTGGGATCGCAGTACTGCGTGTAGATCGCCTGATTCAGTCGATAGCGACCCCGATACACATCGGCCTCTTCCTGAGTTGCGAAACGCTCTTCCTGAATGCGCGTTGAATAGGCAATATCGACGTGGGCGATGCTCTGTTCCATCTGGTCTGACTCAACGACCTCATGCCCGGTGTGCCGCAATTGTGCAACAATTTCAGCCGGCAACGCGAGTTCTTGCGGTGCAATCAGCATGAGTTTTACGCGCTTGTAAAACATCAGCAGCTTGCAGATGGAATGCACGGTGCGGCCGAATTTCAAATCACCTATCAGTGCGATACGAAAATCATCCAGCGAACGGCCTCTGGCGCGCAATTCTTTCTGTATGGTGTAAAGATCAAGCAAGGCCTGGCTGGGATGCTCGTTACTGCCGTCGCCACCGTTGATCACCGGTGTGCGGCTGGCACGTGCAAATTCCGCCACCGAGCCTGCGGTGGGGTGGCGCATGGCGATAATATCGCTGTAACCGCTCATCACGCGCGCAGTGTCGTATAAGGATTCGCCCTTGGCGATTGCCGAGTGTTCAAAGCCGGTGGTTTCGCGCACGTCGCCGCCAAGCAGATTAAAGGCACAACCAAAGCTGACTCGGGTGCGCGTGCTGGGTTCGAAAAACATGCTGCCTAAAATGGCGCCACTCAGCACCTTGGTCATGCGCTGCCGATGCGCGTAGGGTGCCATTGCGTCCGCCACGGTGAAGACGCGATCAATATCGGGCCGTTCGAATTGATCGATTGATAAAATATGGCTACCGGGAAATCGCATGGCTATTCCGAGCGTAGATTTTTGTTGGGCGCATGCTACCGGTAGAGCGCTATTGGCTCAAGCGGGATCACTCAATCATGCAGGGCAATCGGGCTTAAAAGTTCTTGAAAACAGGATTTAGATGAGGTAT